>DWVL01000087.1 GCA_019120275.1 Candidatus Mediterraneibacter excrementavium
GCAAAGCGTTTTCCGCTGAAGGCATGACCGGTATATCCATACCAGCAATCAAGATAGTATCCGGACAGTACGCCAGAGATCCATATATTCTTCTGACCGCCTTTTCTGCATTAATATCTGAAAGAATATCACAGGGTCTCCAATGTATTTCCAACAATCGGGGACTGTCAAAAAAATACTTTGTGTATCCTCGGTGAAAATTCTGATTCCCCTTCTCCGGCTCAAACCCTTTCTCCCGGAGCAGCCGGTCCGCCTTCCGGCATTCCTCCATATCCGGGATATAGATATCCGCATCCGACAACTTCCGCATATCCTCTTTCGGATAAAGCGCATTAAGGGCGATCCCTTTCAGAAGGTAGAAACGGATGCCTGCCTCCCGGAGCAGTTCAGTCACATAAGTGGTAAACGACAGCATATGGTAATATTGATAAGCGACCGCCTGCTCTGCTTTTATAAATCTCTGTCTGAAAAATTCCGGTACGGTTTCCTGCAGTCCATAGGCCTTTATACCTGCCCAGACCACAGCCCAGATCTGATGAAGTTCCGAAGCATCCCAGATCTTCTTCCATTCTTCATCGGACAGAGCGCCAAACCTGTTTTTTACTTTATCCACATCTGCCTGTCCGTTGCCAAGTCCGGCAGTGATCAGGATGTCTAATGCCGTTTCCACATTCATATGTACAATAACCCCAATTTAGCAAATCATACTATATTATACGCAATTTTTGCTCAAAGTACAATATATTACGGCTTCCATTCACGCAAAAACACCGTATTTTGCGAATTAATCAACAAAACACGGTGTTTTTATTACTATTTTTATTACTATTTTTATTACTGTTTTTTTCTCATCACATACCACAGCGCTCCGGTGATGCATACGGATGTATACGCACCGCAGGCGATGCCGACCATAAGCGGCGAGGCAAATTCTTTGATGGAGCTTACGCCCAGTACAAAGAGTGCGACAACCATGATAAACGTAGTCAGGTTCGTATAAATGCTTCTGGTCAGCGTCTGGGTGATGCACCGGTTGACCAGTTCCTTCAGATCCTCTTTGGAGTGAATCTTTCGCTCCTCGCGGATCCGGTCGAAGATAACAATGGTCGCATTGATCGAATATCCGACGATGGTCAGCATACATGCAATAAATGTATTGCCCACGGATACCCGGGCGATCACGTAGAACGCCAGCACCACGAGTACGTCATGCACCAGGGCGATGACCGCGCTGGATGCAAAGCGGATATCTTTAAAACGGAACCAGATATACAGCAGCATGCAGATTGTCGCAATGACCACAGCCACAACCGCATCGGCGCGCATCTCGGAACTTACAGTAGAGCTGATGTTCTCGGTATGGATGTCCGTTGCGGCTACACCGTAGTTCTCTTCCATATAATTGGCAAATGCTTCACGCTTCTCCAGATCCTGCGTCTGGGTCTTGAATACGACCTGGTTCGTACCCTTCACGGTCTGCACCTGGATGTTCGGATCGTCCGTGATCTCCTCCAGATCCGGGATCATCATGCTGTCAATCTCATCCAGGGTGTATTCTTTATCAAATGTTACATTCGTGGATGTACCGCCCACGAAGTCCAGACTGTAGTTCAGCGCGCCGATCCCTCTCGCGTGGTTGATGCCCATACCCACGAAGCCGCTCAGACAGAGCACGATGGACAGGGCGAAAAATGCTTTCCGCTTCCCGAGGAAATCGATCGGTTTTCTCTTCTTAAGCTTCCTGCCGTATACCTTCCCGCTGCGGATGCCGACAGCATAAAATGCGTTGATGATCAGTCTTGTGATCACCAGCGCCGTAAACATGGATACCACGATGCCGAGCGCCAGCGTCTGGGCGAATCCGCGGACGGTTCCACTTCCTCTGAACCAGAGGACCGCCGCTGCAATGAGCGTGGTGACATTGCCGTCAATGATGGCGGACATAGCCTTGTGGAATCCGGCTTTCAGCGCCGCATGGACAGACATGCCCTCGGTCAGTTCTTCTTTCACGCGGGCGAAGATAATAACATTGGCGTCTACGGCCATACCGATGCCCAGGATGATACCTGCGATACCCGGCAGGGTCAGGGTGATGTCAAACGCATTCAGCAGCACGAGCACAAGCTCTGTATAAATAATCAGGGCAAGGCTGGCTGCGAATCCGGGAAGGAGATATACCCAGCACATGAACAGGCAGACGATCACCAGACCAATCACACCTGCCAGAAGGCTGGTGCTGACTGCTTCCTGTCCAAGCTGCGCGCCCACCACTTCAGAGCTGATCTCTTTCAGTTCCACATTCAGGCCGCCGATGCGGATAGTGGAAGCAATGCTGTCCGCCTCCTCATAGGTCATGCTTCCGGAGATCGTGGCCTCGCCGTTTTCAATCACTGCATCCACCCGCGGAACACTGATCAGATCACCATCATAATAGATGGCAATGGTATCATTTCCGTTATTGTAGGCTTCTTCTGTCGCCGTGGCAAAAGCCGCCGTTCCTTCTTCATTCAGCTTCAGTTCAACGGCATATTCTGTGGCACCTGTCGTCTGATCCGCGTAGGATCCTGCAGATGCGCTCTCCACTTCAGAACCGGTGAGGACGATGGAACCATCCTCCTCAAGTTCATCGATGGACTTTGTCAGTTCATAACCGGTTCCCTCAGCGTTGACTGAGTAGTTCTCATTTCCTTCACTGTCCAGATGCTTAATGAAATACAGGGAACCCGGCTGTCCCAGTTCTTCCAGGATCTCGTTGGCGTCCTGCACGCCCGGGATCTCGATGCCCACCCGGTTGTCGCCCACCTGGTATGCCTGGGCCTCCGTGCTGTACTCTTCCACACGGCGCTGCAGCTTATAGACTGTATCCTTCATATCTTCATCGGAAGGGGTCTCGCCCACTGCCTCATAGGTGATGCTCACGCCGCCCTCCAGATCAAGTCCCAGATTGATGTTCTTCGCTGCGCCCATGCCTTCGGAATTCAGGCCGTGGACTGTCGTTACGCCCAGAAAGGCGATGACGGCAGCGATCAGGATCAGGCTTAAGATGCCTCTGCTCTTTTTCATAGTATTACTACCTTCTTTCTTACTCTCCGTCCTGCATATCAGCCAGGGCAGCTTTTATCATGATCGCGCATTCCACGCGCTTGCGCTCCATCTCACAGCTCACTTCGTAAGTGTCATTGATGGTGTGATGGAACTTATAAGAATTCGCCATGCAGCCTCCGCTGCAGTAGAATCTGGCAAAACAATTCTTACAGTTTTCTTTGGAATAGACGCTGCACCCGCGGAACATGTCCGCGATCTCCGGCTTCGTGATGCCCTCGTCCACATTTCCCATAAGGAACTCTTCCTGTCCCACGAACTGATGGCAGGGATACAGATCGCCCCATGGCGTCACAGCCAGATATTCCGTCCCCGATCCGCAGCCGGACAGTCGTTTGGATACGCACGGCCCGCCTTCCAGGTCGATCATGAAGTGGAAGAAGGTGAATCCTCTTCCCTCCCGTTCCCGGTCCACCATGATCTTCGCCAGTTTATCGTATTCCTCAAAGATCACCGACAGGTCTTCCTTCCGGATCGCGTAGGGATCCGTGTCCTCGCCAACCACCGGCTCGATGGAAATCTGCTCAAAACCCAGCTCCGCAAAATGGAGAACGTCGTTGGAGAAATCCAGGTTGTTCCTTGTAAATGTACCCCGTATGTAATATTTCTGCTGGTTCCGGCTCTCGGCCAGCTTCTGGAATTTCGGCACGATCAGGTCGTAGCTTCCTTTGCCGTTCCGGAAAGGACGCATCCGGTCGTTCACTTCCTTACGTCCGTCCAGGCTCAGGACCACGTTGTCCATCTCCCGGTTTACGAACTCCTGCACCTCATCATTCAGGAGCACCCCGTTGGTGGTAAGCGTGAACCGGAAATGCTTGTCATGAAGCTTCTCCTGCTCCCGCCCGTAGGCTACCAGATCTTTCACGACCTGCCAGTTCATCAGCGGCTCGCCGCCGAAGAAATCCACTTCCAGGTTCCGGCGCTTCCCGGAATTCGCGATCAGGAAGTCCAGCGCTTTCTTTCCGACCTCATAGGACATCAGCGCCCGGCGCCCATGGTATTCGCCTTCTTCCGCGAAGCAGTATTTACACGCCAGGTTGCAGTCGTGGGCGATGTGGAGACAGAGCGCCTTTACCACCGTCTTCCGCTGCTTCACTTCGTCAATATAACCTTCATATACGTCCCGCGTGAACAGGCGTCCTTCTTCCGTCAGCGCGGTGACCGCTTCCAGGATGTCCGCAAGATCTTCCTCTGAATACTGGCCGCCCAGTTCATCCTTAAGGAATGATGCCGTCTCCGGCGCTCTCAGAGTCTCCGGCGTGTGGAACTCGTTCTGGCGCTCCAGCGCCCCGATCACATCGTAGGCTTCCTGGTCCACCACGTGGACCGCGCCGCTGTTTACATCCAGGACAATATTATATCCGTTGTTCTGATACAGATGTATCACAGGTGTACCTCTCTTTCATTTGTTCTGACATGCATAAGGCAGCGGCTTTTATACCGCTGCCTTTCCCCCGTTGTTCATTTGTCATTTACGATGACG
Source organism: Candidatus Mediterraneibacter excrementavium (assembly GCA_019120275.1). Taxonomy (GTDB): domain Bacteria; phylum Bacillota; class Clostridia; order Lachnospirales; family Lachnospiraceae; genus Mediterraneibacter; species Mediterraneibacter excrementavium. Next base: position 4,586 of record DWVL01000087.1, read on the forward strand.
CAGGATGCATCTGATTACTTTCTGTTCTCGCAGGTCTGATTTCCTACAGTACAGGATGTCTTACAAGCTGACTGGCAGGATGTCTGGCATTCTCCGCATCCGCCTTTTTTCACTGTATTGTTCAATGTCTGTGTATTTAATGTCTTAATGTGTTTCATAGTAATGTCCTCCTGTTCTTCTGCAAACTTTTGCTCATAGTATTATATCACATCCCTGCTGGTTTTTAAAGCATTTTTTTATGATATCATCCCGCCCAGCATCCCGCCGCCCGCGCAGAGCACGAATGCGGCCGCCGTCTCCGTCGGGGCGCCCTGCAGTGTATGATAGATCCCCAGCGAGATCAGCACGAGCAGGGCAAAATATACGCTCCCTGTCAGAAGCCCCCACAGGAACTTTCTCGCGCCGGTCAGTTTCCCGATCACAAAGCCGCCCGAAAATGTAGAAACCGCGTAGATCAGCAGGATCCCCGCGTTGACATTTTCCTCGCTCAGTCCGGCTTTATACAGAAGCAGCGTCAGAGCCAGCAGCAGGATCCCTGTTACGATATACGCGCACAGGAGCGCCTTCAGCATACTGATCCCTCTCTGTCTGGCCGTCTGTTTTATACCGGTCATCTTTTCCATTGTCTCCCTCCCGAATCCGGACAGCATCCCGCAGGCAGCCGGTATGCTTTGTCCTCCTGATGGTATATGCTATGCACGTCCGTTCCGGTTTATGACAAAAAAGTGTGGGGTTTATCTTCCATTTCTCACGAGCTCATCTGCCGTCCCAGGAAATCCGCGGCGCTTCCTGCCACCCGGCTTTCCACTTCCCCGAATCTCTTTTTCCGGTCTCTGCCGAGCAAAACGACCGCTCCGATCGCATCCCCCTCACTGATGATCGGACAGATCGCTTCATCCTGGAACTCCTGCATGTCCGGCGTCACCCGGACGTAGGCCGCGTCTCCGTCTGCTGCCAGCACCGGGGTGCGTTCTTTCATGATGCGGCTCATTTCCTTCCCTATAAACTGATCCTGAAGATCTTTCTTCCCGCTCCCGGATACCGCCACTACCTGATCCGTATCTGTGATGCACACGGTGCATCCCAGCGTCTGGGAAAGACTTTCCGCATAGAGTTTTGCCAGGGTGCCCAGTTCCCCGATCGGCGAGTATTTCTTCAGGATCACCTCTCCCTCGCGGTCCGTAAATATTTCCAGCGGATCGCCCTCGCGGATGCGGAGCGTCCGCCGTATCTCTTTCGGGATGACGACACGCCCCAGATCGTCGATCCTTCTCACAATCCCTGTCGCTTTCATATAAAAACCCTCCGTCTTACAAATCATCATTTAATGTCCATTTCTGTCATTAAATGTAGTATCTGTAAAACGGAGGGATTTATTCAGCTCATTTCCTTATACTGCTGTGCGATGTTGAGTGCATGGTCGCCCATTCGTTCAAAATCCGTCAGCACTTCTGAGAATACAATGCCGCTCTGCGGTTTGCATTTTCCTTTTTTCAGACGCTGCATCTGTTTCTTGAAATATTTATCGCGCATATCATCGATCTTCTGCTCCTGGACAACCGCGCGCTCCAGCACCTGTCCGGCCTCATCCGAAGCCACGTTCCGGAGGTTATCCACTGCAGCAACGCACTGTTTCTTCATATCTTCCAGTTCTTCCAGAACCATATCGGAGAACTTCAGATCCCATTTCTTCATGTCGTCCGCATATTCCGCGATATTGATCGCATGGTCGCCGATCCGCTCCAGGTTGCTGATGATCGCATAGTAGCCGTTGATCTTGCGGGAGTCATTGGCATTCATCTCACTGGACATGAGGGATACGATGTATTCTGAGATCCCCTTGTTGAGATAGTCGATATATTCTTCCCGTTCTTTTACTTTTTTACGCGACTCGCTGTCATATTTGATCAGGGTATTATACGCGTCTTCGATATTTTTTGATACCATTTCCATCATCCGGTTTACTTCATCCTTCACCTGGCTGATGGCGATGGCGCTGTTGCCGACCGCATAGTTCGAATCAAATGGCCGGATGTACCGCAGCCTGAGATCCTCGTCGTCGGCCTTCTTGCTGTCCGGCAGGATCTTCTCCGCCGCCTTCGCCATGTAGGTTCCGAACGGAAGCAGGAGCAGCGTGGTCACGATATTGAAGATCGTATGTGCGTTCGCGATCTGGGATACCGGGTCGCCAGGCGTAAGTGATTCAATAAAAGGTACATACGGCGTTACCATACAGATCACAGTAAAAATAGCTGTACCGATAATATTGAACATCAGATGGATGATCGTGGTCCGTCTCGCGTTCACCTTTGTTCCGATGGACGCCAGCACCGCAGTGATACAGGTACCGATATTCTGTCCGAAGAGGACGTATACCGCACCGGAGAGCGGGATCATGCCCGTCGCCGCCAGTGCCTGCAGGATGCCGACCGATGCGGAGGACGACTGGATGACCGCCGTAAATACCGCACCTACCAGGATGCCGATCAGCGGGTTGCTGAACTGGGTCATCAGGTTAATGAACGCCTCGGACTCCTGCAGCGGCTCCATCGCCGTGCCCATCATATCCATACCGATGAAGAGGATGCCAAGGCCCGCGATAATACTGCTGATGTGGTGTACTTTTTCATTTTTCGAGAACATGATCGCGCCCACGCCCAGGATGGCGAACAGCGGAGCGATAGCTCCGATATCCAGCGCGATGAGCTGTCCGGTGATCGTCGTACCGATGTTGGCGCCCATGATGATCCAGACTGCCTGCTGCAGCGTCATCAGGCCTGAGTTAACGAATCCGACCACCATGACCGTCGTCGCCGAAGACGACTGGATGACCGCCGTGATCGCCGCGCCGACGATCACGCCCTTGATCCGGTTGGACGTCAGTTTCTCAAGGATCGATTTCATCTTGTTGCCGGCCGCAGCCTCCAGGCCGTTGCTCATCATCTGCATGCCATAGAGGAAGAGCGCAAGGCCGCCGAACAGTGAAAGTATATCTTTTATTCCCATTCCTTTATCTCCTTTGTATGTTGCACTTTAACAACTGCGCATCATCTTTAAATTATCATGTCATTTACAACCGTGTCAACGAAAATTTTACACAGATTTCACTTATTTTAACCCGTTTCTTACTTCGTTCTAACATAACCCCCCGGCAAATCATTATTGAAAACCGAATTTCATTCTGATAAACTGATAAAGTAAAGGAGTGAAGCGACCATGAGTCTGACAATCCCCATCGAAACATCGGCGAGACATATACATATCACGCAGACAGATTTTGAAACGCTTTTCGGCAAAGGGACAAAACCGACTTTCGCCAAAGAGTTAAGCCAGCCGGGTCAGTATGCCTGCAGGGAACGGCTCACCGTTGTCGGTCCGAAAGGCCGGTTTGAAAAAGTAGTGATCCTTGGCCCCTGCAGAGCGGAGACACAGGTTGAGATCTCTGTAACAGACGCCCGCCGCCTGGGGATCCAGAGCGTGATCCGGCAGTCCGGAGATCTGGAAGGCACCCCCGGATGCACCCTGATCGGCCCCGCCGGGAAAGTCAAACTGACGAAAGGGGTGATCGTTGCAAAGCGCCACATTCATATGACGCCTGTGGATGCGATCCGGGCTCATGTGAAAGACAACGACATCGTCTTCGTCATCACCACCAGCTACGAACGATCCCTGATCTTCTCCGATGTGGTCGTCCGGGTCAGTCCTTCTTATTCGCTGGCCATGCACGTAGATACCGACGAGGCCAATGCTTTTGCCAATGAAGACCACCCCACCGGCGTGATCCTGAAGCTGTTTAACGGGCACACATACAGCCTGCAGTCCTGGGCGGATGAACTCCAGGCAGGCATTCACCGGTAACAGGCCCGCTGCATCCGCACAGGCCGGTCCCCAATAAATCAGAACGGAGTCAGACAATATGTTTATTTTAATCTTTGAGCAGCTGTTGAAAATGTCTTTCATTCTGCTGCTTGCATTTGTATGTTACAGGATCGGTCTGGTTGACCAGAACGGAAATAAAAGCGTATCCAATCTGCTGCTCATGGTCGTCAATCCGATCCTGATCATTACCGTTTACCAGACAGAATACGCCCCCGGACTGGTTCGGGGGCTGTTGCTTGCTTTTGCCGCCGCAGCCGCTACGCATATCCTGGGGATCCTGGTCTCGACCTTTGCGGTCCGGGACGCAGGCGGTTCAGACTGCTGCATCGAACGTTTCAGCGCAATGTATTCCAACTGCGGATTCATCGGCATTCCGCTGATCGGCAGCGTACTCGGCGACACAGGCGTATTTTATCTCACCGCTTACATGGCTATATTCAATCTCTTTTCATGGACGCACGGCATCATCCTGATGGAGAAAAAATTCTCACTGAAGAATCTGAAAGAAGGCCTTCTGTCCCCGATGTTTATCGCGACGATCCTGGCAGTCGTCTTTTTTTTCATTCAGATCAAGATCCCCTCTGTCCTTCTGGATTCCATGAATTACATCGCAGACATGAACACGCCACTGGCCATGATGGTTGCCGGCTTTTCCGTTGCACAGGCTGATCTCCGGAAGATGTTTGCCAAACTGCGGATCTATTACGTATCTGCAGTCAAGCTGATCCTCTTCCCGCTCTGTACGGTCCCGCTCCTTCTGCTGCTCCGGCTGCCGACAGACGTCGCCATGCCCATCCTGATCGCCGCTGCCTGTCCGACCGCCACAACGGGGACAATGATGGCGATCCGCTATAAGCAGAACTACACATATGCATCTGAGATCTACGCACTGTCCACCGTACTTTCCGTTGTAACGATCCCGGTACTGGTGCTAATCGCAGAACACGTACTCTGAAAAAAGTGTGGAGCGGCCTTCCGGTCACTCCACACTTTTTAATGATTCTACCATATTGATCTTCTTCAGCTTAAAATACATCGCCCCGTTCACCAGCAGGGAGAACAGGAGGGTCAGCAGAAAGCCGTAGACAAAGCTGCTCAGATCAATATTCCGTCCGAACATCACCGACTCGATCTCCACCGTCACAATGATGAACCGGTGCAGGATTTTCCCCAGTACGACGCCAAACAGTGCGCCCAGCACCGTCAGCATGATATTTTCCCGATAAACGTACATCGTAACCTCATTATTATAAAATCCCAGCACCTTCAGGGTGGCAAGCTCCCGCTGCCGTTCTGTGATATTAATATTGTTCAGGTTATACAGCACCACGAAAGCCAGCATACCGGCCGAAATGATCAGCACGGCAATTACGGAATCCAGCGCGCCCAGCATATTGTCCACCTGCGCTTTCAGGTCCGTTGTATAGCTGACGCTCAATGCACCCGGCATGGCAAGGGCCTCCTCGCCGATGCGTTCCGCTTCTTCGGTAATACGGTCGGCCGTCTTATAGAAAATACAGTTGTAATCCGGGGCCTCTCCGTATACGTCCTCGTAATACGCCGTCGTCATATACAGGTAATGCCCCATATAATTCTCACAGACCGCACTGATCTTCACTTCCAGGTCGCCCTGTTCATCATCTCTGATGATCACCGTATCTCCCGGCTCCACTTCCAGCTCAGACGCCATTTTTTCCGTAAGGATGGCGCCGGAATCATCCAGCGTATATATCTCATTCGTCACACGGTCCTGAAGAGTTACAAATTCCGGGAACTCCTGCACGTCCCTGGGTATATCCAGATAAACATCATGCCATTCTTCCCCGTTTCCCACACTCACCTGCGTCAGAAGGCCTTCGGCCGCGCCGGTCATAACACGGTCCTTCTCCAGTTCCGTGATCAGATCCTCCCGTTCCTCCTCTGTGATATCCTCCTCAAGGATAATATTGCCATCATACAGCTGGATCTCATCATACTGGATATCCACGATCGCAAAGATCGAATCCTTCAGTCCGAATCCGACCAGCATCAGCGCCATGCACCCGCCGATGCCGAAGATCGTCATAAACAGCCGTTTCTTATACCGCACAAGATTGCGGACGCTCGCCTTCCACGAGAAGTTCAGGCGTTTCCATATGAATCCCACCCGCTCCAGGAGCACTCTCTGCCCCTGTTTCGGGGCCGGCGGACGCATCAGTTCCGCCGCCTGTTCCCGCAGTTCTCTATAGCACGCCAGAAGCGTTGCCAGAAGCGTACTTGCAAGTGCAGCCGCAGCCGCTCCCAGGCCGTACTGGATATTGTACGGAAGCACGATCTCGTGCATATGCTGATACATGATGCCGTAAGCCGTGATAATGATATACGGGAACACTTTCTCCCCAAACAGGATGCCGAGAACACTTCCCGAAACCGTCGCCAGCAGTGCATAACCGAGGTATTTTCCGGCAATGGAATGCCGCTCATACCCCAGCGCTTTCAGCGTACCGATCTGTGTCCGCTGCTCTTCCACCATCCGGGTCATCGTCGTCAGACTGATAAGCGCCGCCACCAGGAAGAAGATTGCCGGGAACACCTGGCCAATGGCACGCATACGGTCAGCGTTTTCGCCGTACCCTGTGTAATCCGGCAGATTGGATCTGTCGTAGATCAGCCACTCCGGTTCTTCCAGGTCCGCCAGTTCTTCCTCCGCATCCGCCAGTTCTTCTTTCGCGTCTGCGATCTTCTGTTCACCGTCCGCGATCTCTTCCCGGGCCTTCTGTTCTCCTTCGTAGTATTCTTCCCAGCCGTCATCGATCTCCTGCTGGGCTTCCGTCAGTTCCGCTTCACCGTCCGCGATCTCCTGTTCGCCGGACGCGATCTGCTCCCAGCCGCTGTTGATCTGCTCCTGCCCGGAAATCAGTTCTGCCTTTGCAGATTCGATCTGCGCCTTTGCCTGTTCCAGCGCATCCTCGCCCTGCCGGATCTCTTCGTACATCGCGCTTAAAGTCGCCATAGTAACCGGATCATCCGAACCGGAAGCAGCCAGGGCATTATACTGTTCTTTCGCCGCATTCAGTTCATCGATCTGCGCGTTCATGGCGTCGATATTCGCGTTCAGTTCTTCCTGTCCCTGATCAACCTGCGTCTGGCTGTCGGCCAGCTGTTTCCGCGATGCATCCAGCTGCTCCCTGGCATCCGTCAGTTCCTGCCATCCGCTGTCGATCTCCGCCTGCCCGTCTTCCAGCTGCCGCCTCGCATCCGCAAGTTCCGCTTCCGCCTCCGCGCGGCCGTCCTCCAGCTCTTTCTCGGCGTCCGCCAGTTCATCCCGCGCATCCTGAAGCTCCGCCTCCGCTTCGTCCATGATCTCGTCATACCGCGCTTTCTCGCGTTCTTCACGGATCGCCTCAAGCCGGTCTTCCGTCTCATCCACCCGGCTGTCATACACATCCGTAAAAGCCGTCATTTCCTGTGCGCCCTCTGCCTGCACATAGATTTCCGTATAAACATCCAGGGCAAAACTCTTCTCCGGAACTACGACAAATGTTGTGACGCTGCCGTTTCCGATCGTCGTGCTGCCCCTCTGGAACGATATGTAATTGGGACTGCTGACCGCCCCGGTGATCGTGAACGTATCCGTTGCAAGCGTATCACCGACCTCGTCATCCGTGCCGCTCAGAAACGTGATCTGATCACCGATCTGCAGGCTGCTCTCATGCAGGTAATCCACATCCAGTGCACATTCGTCCGCCGCCTCCGGAAGCGCTCCCTCCTCAAGCTGCACCTGGTTCATTGACGGCAGCATGGACATGACGTGGACAACGATCTTATTATCTCCGTCCGTACAGAGCATATCTGCGGAATACCCTCCCTCGGCCGCAGACACGCCTTCTGTTTTCTCAATGGCCTCCAGATCGTCGTCTGTCAGTCCCATGGTGCTGATCACCTGGATATCCATCATATTTTTCCGATCAAAATATGCATCTCCCGAATACCGCATATCCGGCTCAGATGCGCGGATCCCGGAGAAGAATGCGCAGCCGATGGCAACAATGAAGAATATAGACAAAAACCTGCCCATACTGCGTCTGATCTCCATATAAAAATCTTTTCTCAACGCCCGTTTCTTCATCTGCCGTTACCCTGCCATTCTGATTCTGCTTCCATCTTACCACTCGATCTCATCGATAGATGTGGGGTGGCCGTTAAGCTCCATCCCGGACACCTGTCCGTTCTTAATATGGATCAGCCGGTCCGCCATCGGCGCGATTGCCTGGTTATGTGTGATCACGATCACCGTCATCCCCCGCTCCCGGCACATATTCTGCAGGAGCCTGAGGATCGCCTTGCCGGTATTGTAGTCCAGCGCTCCGGTCGGTTCATCGCACAGCAGCAGCTTCGGGTTCTTGGCCAGCGCCCGCGCGATCGATACTCTCTGCTGCTCGCCGCCGGAGAGCTGGGCCGGAAAGTTATTCAACCGGTCGCCCAGCCCCACCTCTTCCAGAACTTCTTTCGCATCCAGCGGATCACGGCAGATCTGCAGCGCCAGTTCCACATTTTCAAGCGCGGTCAGATTCGGCACCAGATTATAAAACTGAAATACAAAACCGATATCCTCGCGCCGGTACTCCGTCAGTTTTCTGGAATTATAAGCAGTGATCTCCTCTCCATCCACCAGCAGCATACCGGATGTCGCCGTATCCATTCCTCCAAGGATATTGAGCACCGTCGTCTTGCCGGCGCCGCTCGGACCGACGATCACGACAAACTCGCCCTTGTCAATCGAGAAGTTGATCCCATCCGCCGCCCGGATCTCCACCTCGCCCATCTTATAGATCTTTGTAATATCCTGCATTTTAACAAAGTCTTTCATACATTGCTCCTGTATCCGCCTCAGTGTCTGTTCGTCTTTCTGTGAAAAAGAAAACGGATACACTTCCGCAAAACCGTATCCGCTTTCTTCAATTCGTATATTTAATTATAACATGAAACTTTCGGAATTTCCCTAATTTACCAGAATTTCAGATTAATTTCATACTTTTTTATGTTCTGCATTCAGCTTTGCTGAAAACCGGAATAATACAAGTCCGATCAGAAACATAACCGACAGAGCGCTCACACCGATATTGATGCTTCCCGTCGCCTGACTTAAGAACGATACGAGTGCCGTTCCGATCACAGACGCGCCTTTGCCGCATATATCATAGATCCCAAAGAACTCTCCTGACTTCTCCGCCGGAATGATCTTGGCAAAATACGAACGGGACAGCGCCTGGATCGTCCCCTGGAACATGCCGACCAGGATTGCCAGCAGCCAGAAATCGAACTGTGTATCCAGCCAGTACGCATAAACCGCGATACAGAAATACGCCGCAATACAGACTGTGATGATCGTCTCCGGACGCACATTCTTCACCAGCCTGCTGAAGATCAGCACGCTCGGAAACGCAACGATCTGCGTCACCAGCAGGGCAAGAAGCAGGCCCGTGCTGTCCAGCCCCAGCGCCTGGCCGTAGGCAGTCGCCATATCGATCACCGTATAAACTCCGTCAATATAGAAGAAAAATGCCAGAAGGAACACAAAGATGTGTTTTTCTTTTGTCAGTTCCACAAACGTCCGCCCAAGCCGCTTAAAACTGTCGCGCACCACATGTGCGCCTGCCTCCGAATAATAGTTCTGTTTATACGATCCCAGGAGCGGCACTGACGAAAGGAGCCACCACAGCGCAGTGATGATAAAAGCCAGGATCATGCACAGCTGCATATCGAGTCCCAGTGACGGCCCGCCCAGTACAATGCCGAGACAGATTACAAACGGGATGCAGCTGCCGATGTATCCCCATGCATATCCGTGGGAAGATACCGAATCCATGCGCTCCGGTTCCGTGACGTCGGTCAACATGGCGTCATAAAAGATCAGACTCGCAGAATAACCGGTCTTTGCCAGGACGAATATGCCCAGGAACCAGATCCAGGACGACAGGAATCCCAGCAGGATGCAACCGAACACCCCTACGCCCATGGCAACGGAAAATACGATCTTCTTAAAATTCTTTGTATCCGCCACAGCGCCGAGCGTCGGCCCCAGAAGCGCTACGATCAGCGTACAGACGGACGTCGCGTATCCCCAGTATGCCAGATAGTTGACGTCCGAAATTCCTGCACTTTCCGCAAGAGAATTAAAATAGATGGGAAAGATCGTTGATACCATCATGGTAAATGCGGAATTTCCCACATCATAGAGCACCCATTTCTTTTCCAGTGAAGTCAGTTTAAATTTCATCTCTCATCCCCGCTTTCTTCATCTCTCAGCCTACAGCCGGATCTTTTCCCAGTCGTCTCCGGCACCGAATGTCCGGCTGAACCGTTCCGGAAGCTCCTGTCCTTCAAACAGTGTCTTCTGATACTGGATGATCAGCCCTGCTGCCAGAGGCACCGCGCCGGCATACTGCCGTTTCAGGATCCTGCAGTACTCCCTGCAGGCCGGATTCGGTTCCAGACTCATGACCATGCCCTTTTTATCCTCCTGCCCTGCCAGCTTCATGCCGCCAAAGAGCAGCCGTCTCTTCATCCTGTTGGGCGCATGCAGCGCCTTCAGGCAGAACAGCATCCCCCGCATGGACTTTTCGACCAGTTCCGGCGTCATATTTTCAAAAAACGGTGCGATCACTTCAGCGTTTTTCTTCGACGGATGAAGGTGCCCGACCGGAAGATGGCGCACCGGATTGATATAATCCTCCTTCATGAGCAGACGGTCAAACTCCATCTCGATCTCCGAATGGCCGATCCCACTTTCCTGTATCATTTTCTCCACATACGGATGGCACTCGCTGTCCAGCGCAAAATGGCAGATAAACCCGTAAATATATGCTCTCGCCGCAGCAGGATCCGACGCTTTCCCCACCACCTCCGCCGCATGGCGGAAAAAAGCATCCGCCGGACGTTCATGGAGTTCATACCCCTGCCGGTTTACCGGATTACTGACGAGCGCTTTATAATAAAAAAGAAGGTCCGGTCCATGAACGCCGAAGTCGAACAGTTCCCTGTTATTCTCAATGGCGCTCTGGAGCGGGCGCGGAAGTGCGCCGATGACCTCTCCCCCGAATTTGTAATGTGCATATGTTGTTGGCATGTCGTCTCCCCTTTTCCAATGTAAATTTGTCTATCGTTTATTATCACACATCTGAAATAAAAAATCTACCGGCTGAAAAACATAAATATGTTAAATAAATTTAACAATCTTGACTTTTATACCTGAGCGTCCTATATTATATATTGTGCAGTTGATCGCACAACTTTTATCCGTACAGACCGTACTGTACGATACACCAGGGCTTGTACTGGTTTCGACAGGGATCCTGAAGATGGAGAAGCTATCCGCAGGCTGATGCGTCAAATCGCAAACCTAAAATTAAACGCTAACGACAATTACGAATTAGCTGCAGCCTAAATGCTGCATACCGCTCCTGATGCACTCACACGTCGGGATCCCGGTATCAATCATGTGAGAAACGATGCCGGCAAAGCTTTGAACCGGCAGGCGTAACATGAAGCTACTGAACCCGTAAGGATGTTCGTTTCCGTGCGGCAGAGGGAATGATAAAGAACGGACTATGATAGTAGAAGTACATGGGATGGGTTTTTGGACGCGGGTTCGATTCCCGCCAGGTCCACTCATGGGGCATTAGCGCAGTTGGGAGCGCGCCACATTCGCATTGTGGAGGCCAGGGGTTCGACTCCCCTATGCTCCATAAAAAAAGGTAATCAGATATGATCTGACTACCTTTTTTTGCGTTCTGAAATATGCTCCAGATCCGCTGCTGCATTTTCCATACCGCACGCAGCAGTTTCAGGATCATTCCTCTGACCGGGAACAGCCCCATCCAGATACTCAAACGCCATCTATCCGACGCTCCCGGATTGATCCGCATCCGGATCGATGTCACTGATCCTGCACGTACCTTTCTCCGTCTGTTTCACCTCATACAGCACATCGTCCGCCAGCCGGTACAGTTCCAGAAACGTACGCGGCGCACTGCCGTATACGCCGCCGGCAGAGATCGATGTCCTGCTCAGCGGATATTTCTCCGCCGCTTCTTTTGTATATTCCCGGATCACGCTTTCTATCTTCTCACGGATCGCGCTGACATCCGAGCACGGATATGCCAGTACAGCGAATTCATCTCCGCCCAGACGCATCACAACATCCGTCTGGCGGAATGTATTCCTTAGCACATCCCCCGCATACCGGAGCATTTTATCTCCTTCATCGTGCCCGTAATGGTCATTGGCACGCTTGAAGTTGTCCAGATCCATCATCAGGAACGCATAAGGCATTCCTTCCTTCATCCGCGTATTGATCAGTTCGGCGCCGCCTTTGCGGTTATATACGCCGGTCAGGTAATCCCGTGAAGTTTCTTCCAGCAGCTTCATGCGATTCTGCACATCGCTGGAAATATCGATCAGCACACTGATGATCGCCTCCCGGCCGTCGTCCGCCGTAACCTTGCGTCCGACGTCATGCACCCACAGATAACCGCCGTCTTTTTTCTTCACCCTGTATTTGATCGCATACTGCGTACCCTGTTCCAGTTCCTGGAATACCTGGCTGCATACCCGCTCTGCGTCTTCTTCACAGAAGCTGTTCGCCACCATCCCGCCGGTCGCTTCGACAAACTCATCATACGTATATCCCATCATCTCCAGCATAGTATCATTTATAACATACAACGGGAATTTTTCCTCTATGTATCCGCCGATAATGCCGCAGGGCATCATCTGGCACAGGATATTCAGAAGTTCTCTCTGCGCGATCCCGCCGACCTGACGCGCCTGCTCGGATATAAAGCGCAGCGGGAAGAATTCCTCATCCTCCTGGAATCTGCTGGCCTCCGACATGTGAAGGGAAGCAGCCAGGTATCTGCCGTTCTCTTCCCTGAAATCCGCCGTCAGCCGGGTCTGATAATAGATTTTCTGCGCTTTTCCCTGATCGATGGCCGTCTCCATGCTGCAGCAGCACTGCCAGCAGCCTTCATGCACCTGTTTTTCCCGGTAATCCCTGATCTTATATTCAATGGGAGACGGGAGCAGGGAAACCTCCTGCCGCAGCAGCTGCTCAAACTCCGTCTTATTGACGGCTACCTCCTCTGCCCCCGTACCGAGGCTGTATATGTCGTCGGCTGCCAGAGCCAGCGTTCCTTCTACGTCTCTTTCCGTGAGATATGTGTGAAAGAAATGATCAAGCACAGAATACATTTTCACGGATCTCTCTGTCATGTCCATGTTTGTCATCCTCCTTTTTTTCTGATCACGGAGAGTTCATTCAGGCATATTTATGATTCAGGTATTTCTCCGAAAACTCCTGCACGCTCACAGGCCTGCTGTAATAAAATCCCTGGCCGTACTCACAGCCGAAAGATTTGATCAGTTCTTCATTTTCCTCTGTTTCAACACCTTCTACCACCGTTTTGATCTTCAGCTTCTTGGTCAGTTCCACGATCTCATTCATGATAACGATCTGCCTGCTGTAATCCATATTTGAATCTTTCAGCCGCAGCAGGAATTCACGGTCGAATTTCAGTTCATCAATTTTCAGGCTTGCAAGCGTGTTCAGCGAGGAATATCCGCTTCCGAAATCATCCATGGATATACGGAAGCCGAGTTCTCTGAGTCTGAGGATCTTCTCGTTCAGTTCGTCCGTGTTTTCCATCGCAAGTCCCTCAAGGATCTCCAGCGTGATCAGTTCTCCGCTGATCTGATATTTATCCAGCAGCGCTTTCATCCTGTCGATATAATCCGCCTCATAAAACAGAAGCTTCGACTGATTGACGGACAGCGGCACCGGATCAGATCCCTGATCGATCCATGTGCGGATCTGCCTGCACGCCTGTTCTACCATATACATATCAAGATTGGAACAGAACCCGTTATTCTCAAATACCGGAATAAACTGCCCAGGATAGATCATCTTCCCGGAATCCGGGATCCAGCGTACCAGCGCTTCCGCCCCGCCTACTCTTCCGGTCTTCAGGTCGATCTTCGGCTGAAGGAACATTTTAAATTCGCCGTTTTCCAGCGCCTGGTTCATATGGCTTTCCACATAATTTTCCAGGATTTCCGACTCATGGAGCCTGGTGTCATAGAACCAGATATTATGCTTCAGGGAACTCCTTGCCGTGTCAAGGGCGAACCGGACATGGGTCATGCTCTTCTGCACATCCGGATCCTGATCCCTCACATCCGTGCCGATCACAACGCCGCAGTACATCAGGATCTGATAGTCCCTGCGCCCGCCGAACCCGAAGGCGCTGATCTCCCGGATGATCTCCTGCAGCCTGTCATGGATCACCTCCCGGTCTGTATCCCGGAAAAGGATATAAAACATATCTTCCGAGCTCCGGCAGTAGTATTCTTCCGGACGGACATGCTCGGATATTACTTTCCTGATATAACACAACAGGCTGTCCGCTTCACGGGATCCAAATATTTCGTTGATAAACTTAAACTGGCGGACATTCAGCGCAGCCAGGCTGTAATCATAAGTACTCTTGATGAGCGGATCGACCTCATACCCGAATTTCACAATATTGTAGGCTCCTGTCAGCGGATCATAATAACTTCTCCGGATCAGCCGCCGGCTGCCCTGATAGATCATCCGATATCCGAAGGTGATCACGATCAGGATCGCAAAAAGCATCACGACCGTAATGATCCTCGTATTTGTCATCAGATTAAATATCGTACGGCTGACGCCCTCCGCTGTCTGAACGCAGAACAGATACCAGCCGTTTACCCCGACAGGTTCGAGAAGAACTTTATAAGAGGCGTCCTCATACGTAAATTCTGTAGTGCACTGCACTCCATCTGCCATGGCCGCTTCAATTCTCTCTTGTTCCCTGTCCGATATATATCCGCCCTCATAAATACTGTTCAGTTCCTCTTTGACAACCCTGTTTTCGGATCTCACCAGGATCGCCCCGCTGTCCGAGATCAGGTGGATATACCCCTCGCCGCCCAGGATCGACGTATTTTCCAGCACATCCGAGAACACATCCGTGCTCAGTGAGGCAGTCAGCGCTCCGACCTGTCTGTCGCCGGCATAAACCGGCACCGCATAGGCAAACATATTGCGGTCCGAGTGTTCATCCCGATAGATCCTGGACACCCCGCTTCTGCCGTCCCACGCCTGCTCCACGATCTTTATCACATTTTCATCCATAGAGGCAAGCTCTGCATCTTCGTCTACATCCTTATCCGAATCAACCCGGATATTCAGATCGACATCGCCTTTTCCGAAAAAGCACAGCTGCTCGAAATTATTATGTTCTTTTGAATCCAGAAAAGCATTGATAAATGCATCTGTACTCATGCTGCTGTACCGGAGAAAGCTTGCCAGCGTATCCAGCGTCTGATAGTCCGCATCCATCTGGCGCAGGATATTGATCTTATACTGTTCCGTCTCACTCACCATCTGCTCGCTCAGCGCTTCCCCAAGCACAGTCCTCAGATAATACGACGCCAGTGAGCCGAAAGCCAGGATCACGACGCTGATCAGTATAAATGCCGCTGTCAGCCTTTTCAACCTTTTCTGCAGAGCCCGTTCGTTCATATCGTTCCTCCTACTCTGTCCTGAGCGCAGTAACCGGATCGCTCTTTGCCGCTTTTTTCGATGGGATCAGACCGCCAAGGAGCGTAAGCACCACGCTCAGGACGATCAGGATCACCGCAGGCACCGCCGGAAGCACCGCACTGACTTCATTTGTCCCTGCCAGAAAATGGATCAGGGCATTGCCGGGTATCAGCAGCAGGAGCGAGATCAGGATCCCAAGTACGCCGGCACACAGGCCAATGATAAATGTCTCGGCATTGAACACCTGGGAAATATTCTTTTTCGATGCTCCAATGGCGCGCAGGATGCCGATTTCCTTCCTGCGCTCCAGCACGCTGATATATGTGATGACTCCGATCATGATCGATGATACGATCAGAGATATTGCCACAAATGCGATCAGGACATAGCTGATGATATCGATGATCGTTGTGACAGAGGACATGAGCGTTCCCACCATATCCGTATAGGTGATCACCTTCTCATCTTCTCCGTCCGCCTCCATCCTGCTGTTATAATCATCCAGGATGCCGACAACCGCTTCTTTGCTCTCAAAGTCTTTCGGATAAATATCAATGCCCGCGGGTTCATCAAAATCCACATATCCGAGTGTTCGGAGATTGTTGTCAAGAGATGCGCTCTGTCCGGAACTCATGGACATCATAAGTTCTGTAAACTCTTCTCCCGTCATATTCATCTCGAATGCTTCCGCAAATGCATCCGCATCGATATTCACCGCGTCTGCAAGCGCACCGCCGATCTGCGTCATCGCCTGCGAGAATGCGCTGCTCATCCCTTCCGCCAGACGGCTCATGACCTGCTGCATGGCGCCCGTGATCTGTTTCTCCAGCGCGGTGCCGACTGCACTTCCATATGAATTCATGACGGTCCGCATGTACTCTTCCATTACAGATGCAAGCTGCTGTTCCAGCGCATCCATGTCTACCGACTCCGCCAGTCCGCCCGCGATCCGCTGCTGCGCGTCCTCTGTCTGCAGATAAGCAATGAACGTCTCACCGACCGCCGCCGGATCCGGCGCTCCGGTCTTTTCCGCATATGCGCTGTATCCGTCTGCCAGGTCAGCCGCAAGGCTCTGAAGCTGTTCCGGTGTGATCTCGATGTTCTCAAGGCAGGATGCCAGCAGTCCGTTAAACCAGTTGTTGATCACTTCCACTGCGGATTCTGTCTGCAGATACTTCTCAAACCCAGTATAGAATTCTTCCGCCGATGTATATTGTTTTCCGTCGGCATATGAAAGGTATCCGACTTTCAGTTCTCCTGTCAGTTCGCTGATCTGCCCGCTTGTCACAGTCATGCCCCCGGCGTCCCGGATGATCTTCGCAATATGGTTTTTCAGGATCTCCTGTCCATCCGAGCGGATATAATCCTGGAAGCTTTGTGCCAGTCCGGTCATATCCCCCTCCGGATGCGCTTTCACATATTCCGCATATCCTTCCATCAGGCTGGCCGCCGTCTGCGCGAACCCTTCCTCGGAGACAGATACGTCCAGCGATCCGAGCAGTTCGCCCAGGTCAGCCGCCGGCATGCCCGGAAGCTCGACGCTGATCCCCGAAAGATCGATCATACCCGAGAGATCCGCCGATTGGCCGGCATCGGAAAACAGAGCAGAAAAGTCGATCGATCCGGAAAGATCTGAAAACGCACTCTCATCAAACCCGAATGCCTCCTGCAGCTTCTCTTCATCCACCGTAAAGAGCGAACCCATGTCAAATTCCTCATCGCTCTCTTCCCCGAAAGGTTCATTCGTGAATACATTGACGGTCTTCTCTTCCAGCTGCTGCTTTACGATCTCCGTGTCCGCCGCGTGCTCTGCCGTATGCCTGGTCAGCGATGCCGGATAGTTGATCCCTGCGCTCAGCGCGGAGGCGCTGGCATCTTCAGACGGCTGGACGATGCCGACGATCGTCAGCTTCTCCCCGTTTTCCACAAGTTCTTTCATATATTGTTTGTCGCCGGACTTGTCTGTCCACACCTGGTACCCGCTGTCATACTGGTAACAGTCCGCAGGATTCACGATCCGGAATTCTGTACCGAGGATATCATCATATGTATAGGTTCCCATGTCTTCCGGAACCGTGATATTCTCTTCATTCATAAACTGGTCTACCATCTCGTCGAGTTCCAGCGGATCTCTCAGTCCCAGGGTATAGAGCAGGAAATCGCTCATATTTCCGCCGGACGTCAGGACAAGGACGCATTCATTATACTTCTCCGGCCAGCGTCCTGCCTTCACATCGTACTGCCCTTTATAGAGCTGTTCATTTTCCGGCATCTCATAAAATACATCGGTGCTCATCATGGACGACATCATACTGTTGGTATTCGAGGAACTCCCGAGTCCCATCGCATTAAATGACTGATCCGGATGCACCTGCCGGATCTCATTGCCGTTTTCCTTATAAATCTGCGGTTCCGCGCTGTATGAATACTCCACTGCGTTCGTATACGCCTCGATCCCGCTCTCGCCGCTGTCGAAATACGCTTTCAGCGAAGCCAGGTCATTGGAATCCATAGTGGAAAACATATCCGTCACCATCTCCACCACATGGATATCCCCTTCTTCCTCCTTCGCCCCGGCATCCTGTCCGCCCGTCATGATCGAGGAAAAATCAAATCCCGTACTCTGGATCTGCAGCGGATACTCGGACAGCGTCTCCTCCTCTACCTGCTCGATATAATCATTCACTCCTGTGGACAGAGACAGGATCAGCGCGATGCCGATAATGCCGATAGATCCGGCAAAAGCGGTCAGAAATGTCCGCGCCTTCTTCGTGCGCAGATTGTTAAAGCTCAGCGACAGCGCCGTCAGGAACGACATGGACGCTTTCCCCATATTCCGGTGTTCCGGCTCTTCTGTCATGGCATCGTCCACCATATATTCATCGCTGTCGGAAACAATCTTCCCATCCTTTAATTTCACAATGCGGGTGGCGTACTCATAGGCCAGCTCCGGATTATGCGTCACCATAACGACCAGCCGGTCTTTCGCGACTTCTTTCAGAAGATCCATCACCTGCACGCTTGTATCGCTGTCCAGTGCGCCTGTCGGCTCATCCGCCAGAAGGATGTCCGGGTCGTTGACCAGTGCACGGGCGATGGCCACCCGCTGCATCTGACCGCCGGAGAGCTGATTCGGCTTCTTATGGATCTGCTCGCCCAGCCCCACCTGGTTCAGCGCCTGCCGTGCCCGTTCTTTACGCTCCGCCTTGCCGATGCCGGAGATCGTAAGCGCCAGTTCCACATTCGCCAGGATGGTCTGGTGCGGGATCAGATTATAACTCTGGAATACGAAGCCAATCGTATGATTCCGGTACGAATCCCAGTCCCTGTCTTTATATTTCTTTGTAGAGATCCCGTTGATGATCAGATCTCCGCTGTCGTAGCGGTCCAGTCCGCCGATAATATTCAGAAGCGTCGTCTTTCCCGAACCGCTGGGACCCAGGATGGCGACAAATTCATTATCTCTTAAGTTCAGGCTCACCCCGTCCAGCGCCTTCTGGACCAGTGTGCCTGTACGGTATTCTTTATGGATATCTTTGATCCGGAGCATTCCTGCTGTCTCTCCTCTCTGTTACGGTATATGCCAGTTCTGCCCCACCTCAATGCGGTTCTAATTATAGCTGAAATCCGCTGTTTCCGTCAACACTTCCGGCAGATCAGACTGTTTATTTTTCGCTGATCCGTTTTTTCATATCCAACTTTACAGAATATGCAACTGCTTTTAACGTTTTCTGTCCCTGTTTTGTGGTATGATATTATAAAATCACACCGGATGAGGTTCTCCTATGACTGATATCTACTTTGCAAAAAAAGACGTACATTTCACTAAAACAGAAAAAAAGCTGATCGATTATATCATTGCCAGTCCGCAGGATTTTATCCGCATGAGCATCGGGGATGTGGCCAGATGCATCGGAAGTTCGGAACCGACCGTATCCCGCTTTGCCCGTCACTGCGGCTACGCCGATTTCAAAGAACTCAGAAATGCAGTTCTGGCGCATATCGCCGAGGAAAATCCTCCGGCAGGAAAGCTCAGTTCCACACTGGGCAGCGAGTCTTCCGCCACCCCGGAAGGTTTCCTGCACCGCCAGCAGTACTGTATCGAAAAGACGCTGGAATTTCTCGACATGGAACAGCTCGCTCTTGCGGCGGATATGATCCTTTCCGCCGATACAGTCTGGATTTACTCAAAAGGCGCGTCTGTTTCCATGGCGGAACTGCTCCGCTTCCGTCTGAACCGGTTCGGCAAACGCGTCATGCTGCTTCCCCCGGGAAGTTCGGAACTGTTTGAGCACATGAACTTTTTCACCGAGAAGGATCTGGTGATCCTCTTTGGCTTCCAGAAAACGCCGAAAGAAGCCGGCGTGATCCTGGACCATCAGAAAACCATCGGCTATCCCTGTATTTTCTTTACCAGCAGGCTTTACCGGTCGCCGGATCAGGAAAATGTCCTGTCCCTGTTTGTCTTTCGCGGCGAGCCTTCTGAATATCACTCCATGGCTGCCCCGGCCGCACTGCTGGATGCTCTGGTTGTTATGCTGGGAGCCAGACTCGGCAAAGCTTCATCTGAACAGCTTGACCGTCTGTATAAGTTAAAAGAGCATTATAAAACGGAGATCCCGCGGTAGGATCTCCGTTTTTGCTTTTGTTATATTTCCGCGCCTTTTAACAGCACGGACACATAGTCTCCGCCCAGCGCATTAATTTCTTTCAACGCCCGCTTCAGGATCCCTGCGGATTCCACTTTAAATGTCAGGGATTCAGACATCCTGATCTCATATGCGCCTTTCGTGATCTCGCCGGCCAGTCCGTCCACCGTACTGACTGTCTGTTCAAATTCATTCCACACACAGCCGTACTGGAAAGACTGATGCGTATCGCTTCCCGCAACCAGCGGGCGGTTTAACTTCCGGGAGAGCGCCCGCATCTTCTCCCATGTGCCGTAGCGGTCCCGTGCCAGGTCTTTCCCGTTCACGTCGAGGAAGAAGAATTTCTCCAGCATCTCCTGCGGCAATTCCGGAATATGTCCTCCCTCCCGGTACGGATGTCCGGCTCCGAAGATCACCGGATACTCTGATACGAGCTCTGACAGTTTTTCAAACGGCAGGAAGCTGCCCTTTTCTTTGTGAGGCTCCAGTCTCCGGTTCATCTCAAGGATGCACTCCATGGGACCGATGATGAGCGTATGGCCGCCTTCGGCGATATCCGTCTCCATCCCCGGGAAGATACGGAAGCCGCTCTCCGTCACCAGCGAGTCCCCGTCTCTGCTGCAGCGTGCGGATATGTACCGGTATACCTCCTGAAATCCCAGCGTATTAAAATGCTCTGTAAGACAGAGCGCGTCCAGTCCGGACTTCTGCGCTTCACGAAAGAGCCAGTCTGTATACTCTCTGGAAAAAGGAAGCTTCTTTGCGAGTTTCCCGTGTGTATGAAAATCAATTTTCATGCTGCTTTCTTCATCCTTCCTGTAAAAAATCTAATTTCTGTCTTCCCACACCGGCGCGGATTTACAGCGCTGCCGATGCGCCGAAACTTGCGCATACCCAGGCAATGGAAATGCATACGAAAACAAGATCCGTCCGTGTCACTTTCAACATGGCCAGCTTCATTTTCTTCACCTCCGGATTCTGGATCGAATGACGGTATCCTCTGAGTTCCAGCGCTTCCACTGTCGTTCTGGAACGCTTTGCCGTATTGAGCATCAGCGGATAGAATGCCTGAATGATCATCCTGATCTGATACGCCAGATACCGGATCTTGCCGGCCAGCCCCTTTTTTGAGGGCGGATTGCCCCGCAGCCTGTAGGAGAGCAGGATATTCTGGAACTCTTCCATCAGCACCGGCAGGATCCGGTACGCAAAGGAAATACTGAAAGAGAGCTGCCCCGGACAGCCGAACCAGAGCATGCCATTCGCCAGACGGTCCGGATCGAGTCCTGAGAATACCGTGATCGATGCAAGAGACACAACTGCGACTTTCAGCGTCATGATCAGAAGAGGCACGATCGTCTCTGTATTCCCGCCGAAGAACAACGCCACAATGAACAGATATCCTGTCTGAGAGAACACACCGATGCAAAACAGAAACAGCACCAGCGGCGCGATCCGGGCCGCCCGCGTGGTCAGTGCAACGAAAATGAAGATCCCCAGCAGGAGCACCACATCGTTCAGGAACCAGGGCACCAGCCCGAAGAACAGATACCAGACAAGCAGGATGCGGGGATCCATCTTCGCGATCACCGTGTCATCATTGCCGTAGGCATTTTTCAGGACCTGATTTCTCAGAAAGTCAATGGAAATTTTATCTAATATATTTTCTGAAAGTTTATGCATATTTTTCACCCCGGAAATATCCCATGAATTCTTCGATCGTAAAACAGGGATTTTCTATCCCCAGCGCGCGTCCCATATCGTAGATCTGCGGCGGGCGGATGCCGACCTGCTGACGCACATACATATCGGCAAAGATTTCTTCTTTTGTGCCGTCTGCGATCACATAGCCGGATGACAGTACGATCAGCCGCTCCGCCCAGTCGCACACCAGCTGCATATCATGTGTGGCGATCACTACGGTGTCCGTTACTCCTTTAAGCATCTGCAGGGTTCTCATGATCTCGCGCCTGGTGGCAATATCGAGATTGGCAGTCGGTTCGTCAAGCAGCAGGATCTCCGGCTGCAGGGCGATGCCGATCGCAAGAGAAGCACGGCGCATCTGGCCGCCGGACAGAAGCCTGCCGTCACGGTCCTGGAGATCCGTGAGCCGGAACATTTCCAGCAGTTCGTCCGTATGTTTCTCATAATCTTCTACTCTCCGCACTTTCATCGCATACTCGATGTCTTTGCGGATAGAATCTTTGATGAACATTTCCTCCGGATTCTGATAGACCATGGAGATCGTACGCCCCAGTTCTTCTTTCGGCAGTTCTGCCGTCGGTCTGCCATTTAACAATACCTGCCCGGATTCCGGCCGGATCAGTCCCATCATAAGCTTCATCATGGTCGATTTGCCCGCGCCGTTGGAACCGATCAGCGCGATCTTCTCGCCTTTACCGACCTGCAGCGAAAAATCATCAAAGACCTTTGGCGGCTCGCCTTTGACCGCGCGGTATTTAACAGTCACATTTTTAAAATCAACGATCGGATCCCGGGTGAGGTCCTGCCGCGCCGTCTGCTTGTACGCCGGTCCTTTATTTTTCAGATAAGGCGCAAACACTCGCGTTCCTTCGTTTACATCTACCGGAAGGACTTCTTCTTTTTTCTCAAACGGCTCCCGCGGAAGCAGCCCGCCGTCCAGCATCCGCTCCGCCGCGATCGAGACCTGGGGCGGGAAAATATTGCAGCCCTGCAGTTCTTCCGTCCTCCGCATCGCCTCTTTTGCCGGAAGGATCCACTGTACGGTCCCATCCTTCAGGAGCATTACATTTTTACAGTATTTTACAATGTAATCCGTATGATGCTCGATCACAATGACCGTCTTGCCGTATTTTTCATTCAGTTCTTTCAGCAC
>DWVL01000088.1 GCA_019120275.1 Candidatus Mediterraneibacter excrementavium
AATTTCAACTAAATCTTGAAATTTGTTGTAATTAAATGTCGTCTGCGAAACGACAGTTATCTTCTTATTTTTACTAAAATCAATTTTTTGTATATCATCTTCATTCCGGATCACAGCTGCATTTGCCCCCGCCCATCCGCGTATCCCAATGACTTCCGGATGGTCCGGGTTTCCAATGATCAGGACGTATCTGCCCTCGCCGCTCTCCTTCTGCACGATATTGTGGATCTTTTTTACAAACGGGCATGTCGCGTCTACAATGCGGATATTTTTTTCTCTCAGCTTATCATAAATCCGTTTTTCCACACCGTGGGACCGGATGATCACTGTTCCTTCGTCAATATGATCCAGATCCTCTTCCGTGCGGAGTACGGATACGCCCCTGTGCTCCAGATCACGGACGACCTCCTCATTGTGGATGATCGGACCGTACGTATAGATCGGACCGCTGCCTTCGGAAACCTGCTCATATACTGTATCCACGGCACGCCTGACTCCGAAGCAGAATCCCGCCGTTTTTGCTTTGATCACTTTCATGTCTGTCTCTCCTCATTTACAATGGCTGCATATCTCGGATACAACTTCCGGGATCGTCATATCGGAACTGTCGATCAGCACAGCATCCTCCGCCCGCTTCAGTGGTGCGGTTTCCCGGTTCATATCCCGCGCATCGCGCTCTGCGATATCCCGGGCGATCTGCTCCAGATCACAGTCCTCTCCTTTTGACCGCAGTTCGTCATACCGGCGCTTTGCCCGCGTTTCCACACTGGCAGTAAGGAAAATCTTCACATCCGCCTCCGGAAGGATATTGGTCCCGATATCTCTTCCGTCCATGATCACGTCGTTTTCTCTGGCCAGCATGCGCTGAAGTTCCAGAAGTTTTTCACGCACCCCCGGAATGGCGGATGTCCTGGAGGCCATGTTCCCGACCTCTTCCGTGCGCAGCATGCCGGTCACATTTTCGCCGTTCAGATATACCTGCTGTATGCCGTTTTCATATCGGATGGAAACGTCTGCATCGCCGCATGCCTCTATAATGCCCTGCGTATCTTCCGGCGCTATTCCCTTTTTCAGGAAATGAACCGCAAGCGCACGGTACATGGCGCCTGTATCCACATATATATATCCCTTCTCTTTTGCCACGAGCCGGGCAATCGTACTTTTCCCGGCTCCTGCCGGCCCGTCAACCGCTACATTATATCCCATTTTTATTCCTCCTGATCTGAATGTTCCTGTGTGCTGTTTCCCGCACTGGATCCCGCAAGCCACCCGGTGCTCCATGCGATCTGCAGATTATATCCGCCGGTCAGAGCGTCAAGATCCAGTACTTCGCCCGCGAAATACAGTCCGCTTATCAGTTTTGACTCCATCGTTCCTGGATCGATCTGTCTGACAGATACGCCTCCTCTTGTAATGATCGCTTCATTATATCCGCGCAGTCCGGTCAGCGTGACAGTAAAGTCCTTGACCAGCCGGACAAATCCGCTGCGTTCTTCTTTTGTGATCTCATGGACTTTCTTGTCTTGGGGTATGCCCGATCGTTCGATCATAACCGGTCTCAGTTTTGCCGGAAACAGACTGTCCACTGCATTCTTAAACTGCCGGTTGTGATTCTGTTCAAACTCGCGCAGCACGCGCTTATCCAGCTGTTCCGCAGTCAGCGCGGGTTTAAGGTCAATATGAAGGGTCAGTTCTCTGTCTTTCAGTATTTTCCCGACAATACTGCTTGCGCTCAGGATCACCGGTCCGGTCACCCCGTAATGGGTAAACAGCATCTCCCCGAATTCCTGATAAAGTTTCTTTTTGCCGTCCGTGATCCGGATCTCAATGTTCCTCAGCGACAGTCCCATCAGTTCTCCAGCATACCATTCTCTGACTTCCACAGGCACAAGCGATGGAGAAAGCTCCGTTACTTTGTGCCCGGTATTTCTGGCAAACCGATATCCGTCTCCGGTGGATCCGGTGGACGGGTATGAAATCCCGCCGGTGGCAACGATCACTGCATCGCCGCACACCTTCTGTCCGGAGGAAAGAACGATCCCCTGTACGCGGCTGTGCGCTCTGTCCGTAAGGATTTCCTTCACTTCCGCGTGGAGATGCATCTGTACACCCAGCCGTTCCATTTCTTTTTCCAGTGCACGGATCACATCTGAAGAGTGGTCTGACACCGGGAATACTCTCCCGCCCCGCTCTGTCTTTGTCTCTACTCCGTGACGGTTGAAGAAATCGATCGTCTGGTCATTCGTAAATGTATAGAATGCGCTGTACAGGAATTTTGGATTTGTCGTTACCGCATTGAAAAACTCGCTGATATCCGCGGCATTGGTAATATTGCAGCGGCCTTTTCCCGTTATAAAAAGTTTTTTCCCGAGTTTTTCATTTTTTTCGTACAGTTCTGTCTGATGTCCGCGTTCCGCTGCGGCAACAGCGGCCATCATTCCCGCGGCTCCGCCGCCGATGATCAGAATTTTACCCATTTTCATTTCCTTCCGCATCATCTTCCGGGTCTTCAGGCAGCGAGGCTCCAACAGGATTCAGTTCATCACCGCTGTACACCTGATATTCTCCCCAGATCTTTTCCAGTGTCTCCAGTGTAGATACGACTTCCTTCTGTTTTTTCATACAGAGGGCTACAACAAGGGCATTGACCACGCTGAGCGGAGCGACCAGCGAATCCACGATCGATGCCATATCACTGCGCGCGATCAGATTACAGGATGAATAAAGATTCATCGGCGAATGAATGCTGTCTGTCAGGGTGATCACTTTTGCTTTACGGTTGCTCGCAAATTCAAGCGCCTTCAGCGTACGCATCGAGTACCGCGGAAAGCTTATGCCGATGATCACATCTTCCCCGCCGATGCGGATCAGCTGTTCAAAAATCTCACTGGAGCTGTTCGTCGTAACCGGTGTGACATTATCGCACACCAGATTCAGATAAAAACTGAAAAACGAAGCCAGCGGTGCACAGCTCCGGATGCCGATCACATAGATCTTGCGCGCATTGAGTATGGTATCAATAGCCAGGTTAAAGGCTTTATGGTCGATAACAGCCAGGGTCTGCTTGATCTTGTCGATATCCGACTGCAGGACCGTTTCCAGTATCTCGCTCTGGCTGATCCTTCCGTATGTCACTTCCATGCGCTGGATCGAATTCAGACGATTCCTGACCAGTTCTTCCAGCGCTTTCTGGAATCCCGGATATCCTTTATAGCCAAGCTGTATCGCAAAACGGACAACCGTTGACTCACTGACTCCCACTGTTTCCCCCAGTTTTGCCGCAGTCAGAAAAACAGCTTTATCATAATTCTGCCGGACATAGTCTGCAAGCCGGCGCTGCCCTTTGCTCATTTTACCGTACCGTTCCTCAATCCGGAGGACCAGTTCATTTGTTGTCGTTTCTGTCATTTCCATTTCTATACTTTCCTTTATTTTTCAAGACTTGTACGCAAATATTTTATACAGACCGGGTATACCGGCGCAGCCACTCCCTCTCGTCATCTTCCAGAAGCGGCCCGATGGTTTCGTATACTTTCCGGTGATAGTCATTGAGCATTGTCCGCTCTTCCTGCGTCATCCTGTCCGGAAGCAGAGCATCGAGATCAACAGGCACGAGCGTCAGCGGTTCAAAATGCATGAACCGTCCATACTCATTTTCTTCATTTTCACACACAAGCAGCAGGTTTTCCAGACGGACGCCGTGGGAATCTTTGATATAAATCCCCGGCTCATCTGAAATAACCATATTTTTCTCTAATGCGGGCATCGGAGACCTGCCTTCTTTCCAGCGAAAGCCGACCGGCGCCTCATGGACGTTGAGGAGATATCCGACCCCGTGCCCCGTACCATGATTATAATTGAGATGCTCCTTCCAGAACACTTCCCTTGCCGCCAGATCCAGAGCCGTTCCGCTGCAGCCGTGAAGAAACACTGTATTCATCAGCCGCACCATCGCCCTCGCTGTAAGTGTAAAGTCCTTCTTTTCCTCCGGCGGGACATCCCCGAGCGCAATGGTCCGCGTAATATCCGTCGAGCCTTCCAGATAATGCCCGCCCGTATCCATCAGAAGCATTTTCCCTGTGCATAGGACGCTGTCTGTATCCGGAGAAGTACTGTAATGAACGATTGCCCCGTGCTCTCCAAACGCGCTGATTGGCTCAAAGCTTGGTTCAATATATCCCTCCTGCTGCATCCGGAATTTTTCAAGCATGCCGGATGCCTTTGTCTCTGTCAGCGGTTCCGATGTTTCCGGATCCCGCAGGATCCCGCTGTCTGCGTCCGCGTTGCCAGCAGCGATCTTTTTCAGCCGGTACATGAATTTTGTATGCGCGACAGCATCTTTAATATGTGCATTCCGGATATTCCCTGCCTCAATTTCATTCTTGCAGCTTTTCATCAGGATTTCCGGATTTTCTCTTTCAATGATCCGCACCTGCCCGGGAATGCTGCGATACAGCATATAATTGACGCGTTCCGGATCGAGGAGAACGGACATCCTGTCAGGAAGCGCACGGACCGCCTGATAAATATCCGTATAGGGTCTGAGCACAACACCGCATCGATCCAGCTCTGTACGCAAGTCTTCCGAAAATTTATCTTCATCTGCAAACAACTCCGCATGGTCACGGAAAACAAGCATATAAGAAAGAACAAGCGGACAGTATGCAATATCGTTGCCCCTGATATTCAAAAGCCACGCGATATCATCCAGGCTGGAAAGCAGATGGACATCTGCGCCTGCATCCGTCATTTCCCTGCGGACGCGCGAAAGCTTTGACTCTGCATTCTCTCCGGCACAGGATAAAG
This sequence comes from Candidatus Mediterraneibacter excrementavium, assembly GCA_019120275.1. Classification (GTDB taxonomy): domain Bacteria; phylum Bacillota; class Clostridia; order Lachnospirales; family Lachnospiraceae; genus Mediterraneibacter; species Mediterraneibacter excrementavium. The sequence continues at coordinate 4,807 of DWVL01000088.1, forward strand.
GAAGCCTCCAGGCTCTCTCTGACGGGAGCGGCGGGCGTTCACTCCAGATCCGCCCGATAAGGTCATCTCCATATGAAAGACGCCCGTGTTTTCCGGAAGCGATTTCAGCATATTCTCTTCCGCTGCTGATCCCTGAAGTCCGCCCGTCGAAACCGATCGTACCGCCATCCGGAAGTTCTTTCTCCAGAAATCCGCGGATCGTGTCAACGCCGGGTTCTCCCATCCGGTAAAGGATGATCCCGGTTCCGGCAAGCTCCTGTTCCGCCTGGATAAAATATCTGCCGTCTGTCCACAGACCGGCTTTATCCGGCGTGATCACCGCTGTCCCTGCGGATCCTGTAAAACCGCTTATAAATTCACGTGCTTTGAAATATTCGCCTACATATTCGCTCTGATGGTAATCTTCAGACGGAATAATATATATATCAATGTGTTCCCGTTCCATTTCATGCCGGAGCGCCGACAGGCGGCCGGATATATCCATACTGATCTCCTCCTGTAAAATGCAGGAAAAGAAATTGAATCCTGCATTTTTCACTCGTTTTATAATATACCACAAAATACGATTTGTACAAACATAAAATAACAAAAATACCGGGGACCGATATTTTTTGTTTATCGGCCCCCGGCTTAATACATTTTCAGAGCATGTTATTTCCGGTTTCGGTATTGTACAGGAGTGATATTATACATTTTTTTGAACACCCTGTTAAAGTGCTCCACATTCTGATAACCAACGGATTCCGCAATGCTTTCTACTGTCGCGCTGCTTCCCTTAAGCATGGCGCGCGCCTTCTTCATACGGATCTTCTTCAATATATCTCCGAAAGTCATGCCTGATTTTTCTTTGATATATTTTGAAAGATACGGTTTTGAAAGAAAGAATTTTTCCGCCAGGTCATCCAGTGTCACATCTTTGTAATTGGCGTAGATATAATTTGTGATCTCCAGGAGGCGCTCATCTTTTCCCGCCTGGGACTCCGCAATTTCTTTGATCTTATTGACAGCTACAACAAGCGCCTCGATGGAAGCCTTAATAATATCCGCGTCGATCCCTACGCCCCAGTAACGCTTTTTGTTGCAGACTACGCCGACATAAGCGACCGCCCTTGATGAAGACCCTTTTGTAAGCGAGTGTTCTTCATAGAAAGAAAGTTCATAACTCACATCGAAATAGTGTTTGATCGCGTTGCTGACTGCGTCCAGACGGCCGTTTCCGACACCGGTGATCGTAAAACTGTTGCTGTTGTGATGGATGGTCGCTTCTGCGATAATGCCGTCTTCCTGTTTGAAGTGGCACTCGTCTACGGTAAATACCGGTTTTGCATTGATATAATGATCTTCGAAAATACGGTAAATATTGTCCGGTGTAAGCTCTCTGTGGGCTTTGTCGGACACATCCTTGACAAGATACCCCACTTCTTCGCGCATTTTTTCCGGAAGGCTGATACCGAAGCTCTGTTTGAGTATATAGTTTACGCCGCCTTTTCCGGACTGGCTGTTGATCCGGATAACATCGGAATCATACCTTCTTCCCACATCCTGCGGATCGATCGGGAGATACGGAACACTCCATGTTTGAAGATCATGCTCCTCTCTCCAGGCCATACCTTTGGCGATCGCATCCTGATGGGATCCGGAAAACGCCGTAAAGACCAGTTCGCCTGCATAAGGCTGTCTCGGAGACACTTTCATGCGTGTCACACGCTCGTATACTTCACATATGTCGCTCATATTTGAGAAGTCAAGCTTCGGATCAACGCCCTGTGAGAACATATTCATTGCAAGCGTGATGATGTCCACATTTCCGGTGCGCTCCCCGTTTCCGAAAAGCGTACCCTCGATCCGGTCAGCACCTGCAAGGATGCCAAGTTCCGCATCGCTGATCCCTGATCCGCGGTCATTGTGGGGGTGCAGGGACAGGATCACATTTTCTCTGTGGAGAAGATGCTTGTTAAAATATTCCACCTGGCTGGCAAATACATGCGGCATCGCATTTTCCACTGTAGTCGGAAGATTAATGATCGCCTTGTTGTCCGCCGTCGGTTTCCAGATATCAAGAACTGCATTGCACACATCAAGCGCGTAATCCACTTCCGTGCCCTGGAAACTCTCGGGACTGTACTCGAATGTAAAATTCCCTGCAGTCTCATCGGCAAGCTTCTTTAAAAGTTCCGCGCCATCCGTGGCGATCTTCATGACTTCTTCCTTATTCTTCCTGAAAACCTGCTCTCTCTGCGCGACTGACGTAGAATTATATACGTGGATGATCGCATGCGGGGCACCCTTTACAGCTTCAAACGTACGCTTGATGATATGTTCCCGCGCCTGGGTAAGCACCTGGATCGTCACATCGTCCGGGATCATTTTCTGTTCGATCAGAGCGCGCAGAAACTGATATTCTGTTTCGGACGCAGCCGGAAATCCGACCTCGATCACCTTAAATCCGACATCAACCAGCATCTGGAAAAACTCCAGTTTTTCATCCAGGCTCATTGGCTCGATAAGTGCCTGGTTGCCGTCCCGAAGATCGACGCTGCACCAGATGGGCGCCTGATCGATCGAATCCTTTTTTACCCAGTCATAGCATGGCTCCGGCGGCATGAAATAAGATTTTTCATATTTTTTCCAGTTTTCCATTCCAGTACATCTCCTTATATTTTATCAATTTGATTGCTTTATTTTATCCTCACTTATACTATCATACGATATCAGTCTACACCAGTGGCAAAATTAATCACTTGGATTGATTTATTTTAATATCATTTTAAATCAGCGCCTGTGCAGCTGTATAGTTCAGACACTTCATAAACGTCCGGCGTTTCGCCATGCTGTCCGCTGTAAGTTTGAATTCAGCAACAGCCGTGCCATCTACCGTATACCGGAGAGTCCCCAGCACTTGCCCTTCTGCCACCGGCGCTTCTGTTTTTTCCGGAAGATCTGTCATTCGTTCCAGCCGCTCGTTGCGCCCTGTCAGGATCCGGACCTCTTCTCCTTCGGCACGCACAGGGATCCGGACGCCCTCCGCACCGGGGAATCCGGGATCAGCCCCGTTTTCTGCGTACACGGAAAGCTGAATATCTTCCGGGCGGATAGTCTGATATGTGTAATTCTCCAATGCATAATTCATCAGTTTTTTCGTATCCGCCCATTTGTATCCCCTGTTATACGGCCATCCGCAGGCCAGAAGCGATACGATAAATGTTCTTCCGTCGTTTTCCAGCGCCCCCACATAGCAGTATCCTGCATCCGCGGTAAATCCGGTTTTGCCGGTCAGAGCCCCGTCCATCATTTTCAGAAATGCATTATGGTTGCTGCAGGAATACTTCTTTGTACCGCTGATATCCGTAAACTCCCATGAATTCGTGCGTGTGATCTGAAGGAACGCTTCCTTTTCCGGGGACTGCATGATGCAGTACCGCATGATCGCGGCCAGATCAGCCGCTGTCGTGTGATGGATGCCATGGACATCATCCGCGTCCAGACCGTTTGGAGTTATAAAATATGTAGATCCGCATCCGATCGATTCAGCCTTTTCATTCATCAGATCCGCAAAGTCATCCACGGTGACGCTCACATGTTCGGCAATGGCGACGGCCGAATCATTGTGCGATTCCAGCATCAGGGAATACAGCAGGTCTTTCAGACAGAATTCATCGCCTTCTTTCATGCCAAGCCTGACTTCCGGCTGTTCCTCTGCGTTTCTGCTCACAGTTACTTTTTCTTCCGGACTGCAGTTTTCCAGGGCAAGTATGCAGGTCATGATCTTGGTCGTACTTGCCATAGGCGCCTCATCATTCCCGTTTTTCTCAAATAAAATACGCCCTGTACCGGCATCCATCAGGACGGCACATCGGGCGTACAGCTGCGAAGGCAGCACTTCTACATTTTCCGCAGCACCGGCGCAGAGGCCTGCGGCGGTCATAACAAAAACACCAAAAACAGCGCTTAATACTGCGGCGGTATATTTTCGGAAAGACAGTAATTTCATCACGGGTTCCTTTACAGATCATTTGTAAATTATATGTATCAGTCTTCCCGAATAGACTGCTGTCAGATATCCAGCGTCATCTGCGCCTCATCTTCCGCTTCTTCTTTGAAATGTTCAATCTGTTCGGAATTTACAGAAGGAAGTTCATCCAGGGACTGCAGGCTGAAACGCCGGAGGAACTCTTCGGTCGTCCCGAACAGAAGCGGTCGCCCGGGGGCATCAAGACGGCCGTTCTCCTCGATCAGTCCATATTCGACCAGCTTATTGACGGCATGATCAGATTTGACCCCGCGGATCTTCTCTATCTCCAGTCTTGTCACAGGCTGTCTGTAGGCGATGATCGAAAGCGTTTCCAGCAGTACGTCGGTGAGTGCGTATTTCCTGGGCTGTTTTGCAATACGGATCAGGTATTCATACATTTCTTTTTTCGTGCAGAACTGAAAAGAATGATCCAGTTCGATGATCCGGATCCCCCGGTCCTCTTCTTCGTACCGGTCCATCATATTATGGATCAGTTTTCTCGTCGTATCTTCATCATGTCCGATCGCCTCTGCAATCTTTGACAGTTCAACAGATTCGCCCATTGTAAAGAGGATTGCTTCAATCGCCGCCTGTACTTTTTCAATTTCCATCTGCATCTCCGTCTCCAGTCCTTTCAATCAGTATATCTCCGCAGGTATGATCCTGCTCCACATGGATTTCTCCCAGTTTCATCAACTCCAGGATAGCCAGGAACGTAACCACTATGTGCATCCTGCTGTGCTGTTTTTTCAGCAGGCTGCGAAAGCTGAATCTCCGGTGTTCCTTCAGATACCCGTGGATATAAGTGAATTTTTCCGTCAGTGAGACTTCTTCTTTCTCAATCTTTCCGAACTTGCTTCTGACAGGATCGATCTTTTCCGTCTGGCGCTTCATTACATCGCGGAAGATATCCGTCAGCCGGCTGAGCGTCAGATCGCCAAGCAGCCTGTCCAGATCTACCGGTTCCACATATTGTTCAACCTCTTCCGGGATTGACGGTTTCTTATACATGACAAAATCCGCGTCTCCTTCGCGGTCTTTCAGTTCAGATGCGACATACTTGTACATTTTATACTGAAGCAGCTGTTCAACAAGTTCCTGGCGCGGATCTTCCTCCTCGCCTTCCTCATTGACTTCTTTCGGAAGCAGCATACGGCATTTGATATCGAGAAGAGTTGCCGCCATGACAAGAAATTCACTCATTACATTCAGGTCTTCCCGCTCCATATTGCGGATATATTCCATATACTGGCTGGTAATCTCCACAATCGGTATGTCATATATATCTATTTTGTTTTTATCGATAAGGTGAAGCAGAAGGTCAAGCGGACCTTCAAACACTTCCAGTTTTACAGGAATCCCCATATTTCCCCCTGTATTTTATTCCGTTCTCTTTTCGTCTGAAATACCAATATTACATTATAATCGAACAGCATTTTTTTTACAATGGTTTTTTCAGACGGATCACGATGAGTTCAGGCATATTAAACAGACGGATGTTCAGTGTATGAGTCCCAAGCCCCCGGCTGACGATCACCGTCTGTTCTCCCTCCCTTGTGATTTCCCCGGAATATCTGGGAAAAAAGAATCCCTGCGGTGTAACGATCCCGCCCAGTCCGGGCACCCGGACCAGACCTCCGTGAAGATGCCCCGAAAGGACCAGATCCGCTCCCCATCCCAGATAGGCATCCATATAGACAGGATTATGGGCAAGCAGGATCGTATACGGATCCCCTGTGACCGCAGGCTCCTGTACCAGCGACTCTTCCACCGTGGCAGGAGTGACCGCCGCTTTGCGGAACTTTTTATAGGTATGATCGGGAAGTTCCAGTCCGGACACACGGATCGGAATGCCGCGGCACTCTGCAGTAACGGACTTATTTTCAAGAAATACGACTCCCGCGCGCATGGCTTCTGCCTTAAATCTCTCGTAAGCATACCCATAGATTTCAGGATTTTCTTTCATTCTCCCCTCGTGATTGCCAAGCGCATAACAGACCGGCGCAACAGGAGGAAGTTTTTTCACAAACTCGAGCGCGGCTGTGCAGTCTGCATGTTTTTTCCCGACGAGCATATCTCCCCCGATCAGGATCAGATCCGGTTTTGCCTCCGTTACCGCCCGGACAAGCTTTTCATTGTTTTTACCGTATGTGCGGCAGTGAAGGTCGCTCAGGAATACGATAACCGCTTCGCCGCTGAGTCCGGAAAGCTTCGCCTGTCTTATGGTATAATCCGTTACGCAAAAATGATGCAGCTCGCGGTATATCTCAACCGCAACTGCGATCACAACTGTAATAGCTAAAATAATCAATATCGTAAGTATCTTCATCTTCTTTCTCCATCCGGTCTTATTATAATCGATTCACAGATACGCGACAAGAATATTCTGCGCGGATCTGCAGCGGCGGATTCACGGCAGTATACGCTGTGCCGCACTTTCCAGACAGTCCATGTAAGAAGCTTTGTCAACTCCGGCCGGGGCAATGAGATCCGTACGGCCGATTTCTTTTCCGTCCAGCGTATATATGATCTGTCCGAGTATGTCTCCTTTCTTTACCGGAGCCCTGACTGCATCCGGGATCTCAACCCTTCGTTCGATCAGGCTGAGACTGGCTCCTTCTGTATCCAGATATGCGAAATCTCCGCTCCGTTCCGCCATGACGGTTTCTTCCACACCCTGTTCGACCGGGACCGGCCCGACCCCATCCGTACTGCTGTCCGTATACAGCTGGCATTTGGCAAAGCCATAATTCAGCAGTCTGACAGCATCGGCAAAACGGTCTTTTGAATTTTCAGCAGCCATGATAACCGCGATCAGTTCGATCCCGTCCTTTTCCGCCGTTGCAGACACACAGAATCCCGCGTCGCCGGTAGACCCTGTCTTCAGTCCGGTTGTATATTCGTACTGGCGAACAAGTTTGTTCGTATTGGAAAGGCCGAATTCCGACTCTCCTTTTGAAGTCCGGTGGACAATGTTTTCCATCCAGATCATGGAGTACTCATGGATCCGGGGATATTTAACGATCAGTTCTCTGGACATGCGTGCGATATCTTCAGCACTTGTCTCATGCCCATCCGCATCGAGACCGTTACAGTTGACAAAATGCGTGTTCGTCATGCCGAGATCTTTTGCCCGCCGGTTCATTTGTGAAACAAATTCCTCTTCATTTCCACAGATATGTTCCGCCATGGCTACACACGCGTCATTGGCGCTTGCTACAGCGATGCATTTCAGCATCGTATCAACCGTCTGCGTTTCCCCCGGCTCCAGATAGACCTGCGATCCGCCCATGGAAGCCGCATATTCCGACACTGTCACCTCGTCTTCCGGATGGATCTTTCCTTCCTCCAGCGCGTCAAAGATCAGAAGCATGGTCATGATTTTTGTCACACTGGCAGGCGGCCGCGGCGTATCCGGATCTTTCTCATAAATGATCTTTCCGGTAGAGGCCTCCATCAGGACCGCCGAAGGCGCGGAAATCTCCACCGGGGACTCTTCCGCGCCAGATCCCGTCTGCGTCCCCCCTTCTTCCGCGTATACAGGACCGGGCGGCAATATGGCAGCTGCCAGCAGGACCAACCCAAGTATCAATGCAGAAATACGTTTCATGTTTTTCCTCCCGCATAAACAGGTCTGTTACCAATATAAGCGGATCCGTACTGAAATATGCCGGTAAATCGTACATAAAGCCATTATTTTTCAGCCTTTTCGCCGGATTGACTTTTACTATCTGTTGGCGTATATTAACCATGGGAGTATCAATCAGCAGTTAATAAGGAGAAATGTCAAGATGAAATCTCACACATATTATGACGTGTTAGGTGTATCAAGAGACGCGACATTAGACGAGATCACAACGGCAAAAAATGCATTGGCCAAAATCTATCATCCCGATGCAAATGTACATAAAGACATCGATACGACAGCACTTATGCAGGAAATCCTGGAAGCTTACCGGACGCTCTCCGATCCGCAGAAGCGCAAAGCCTACAATATTGAAATGTTTGGCTCCAGCGAGCAGCGTGTATTCCGCACATTTACAGTTGGACCGGAAAACGGCAGCAAGGAGGAAGCGACTTCATTCGTCACTTACTGGAACACGGCAAACCGGTTGAACGAGGTCATGCGGCAGAGTATCCGTCTGATGAAACAGACGGAACAGAAAAAAAGCCTTCCGGACCGTCTCTTCCGCAAATCAGGAAGAAACAGAAGACAGACAGAAGATCTGAGGAAACGCAGGATCGCCGAACTGTCCCTTCAGGCCGTCCAGTATATTACCGTACTGAAAATGGCAGGCATCCCGATGGAATACTGGTCTCCGGACGCAATGAACTGGATGCTCGTTCGCTGGGGACAAAAGCAGAACATGGATTACCACATGCTGTTCTCAAGATATGATTCTTATATTGAAGAAACAAAGAGCGGACCGGAAAAAATGCGTCTCAGGTCACAGACGCGCCGGTTCCACCACAATTTAAAACGTCTGCTCTCCTACGCTTCAGAGGCGTAGGAAGCAGTCCTGAAGGAGGGCTTCACAGCCCTCTTTTACGTCATCATAAGTCACGTCAAAATTGCCCGTATACCACGGATCTGCAATATCCTGCCCTTTCCGGTCTGTAAAATCCAGAAGTTTGCACACTTTCCCGTCCGGATCCCCGTTCCCGATGATCCGGTTGATATTGCGGATATTCCAGGAATCCATTCCAATGATGTAATCAAACCGGTCATATTCTTCCGCCCGAAGCTGCCGCGCCCGGTGATCCCCGCAGGGAATGCCCAGCTGCCTGAGCTTGCGCCGGGTACCGTGATGCGGCGGATTGCCGATCTCCTCCCGGCTGGTGGCGGCGGAATCAATGTAAAACGAGTCGGTCAGGCCATTCTGATCGACCATATACTGGAAAACATACTGAGCCATAGTGCTGCGGCAGATATTGCCGTGGCAAACGAAAAGTATTTTAATCATAAATCTAAACTCCTATCGTTCAGCATAAAATCATAAATTCCCATAACAAGCACTCCATCATCATTGTAATACGGTGCGGGTGCATCTTTCGTGATGATGATCTTTTTGAAGAAATCGCCGGTCAGCATCAGGGAGCGCTGCTCCTGTTTCATCTTTGTCTGATCCGGAATCGCATAGGCAGACTGGATATAATAACGCTTAGAGCCTTTGTTGCAAACAAAATCAATTTCCAACTGCCTGCGGATTCCATGCCCCTTCTCATTAGTTGTATTCTGAGTAATTACTCCCACATCTACATTAAAACCCCGTATTTTCAGCTCATTAAAGATGATATTCTCCATAGTATGAGTTTCCTCCAGTTGGCGGAAATTGAGACGGGCATTACGCAATCCCAAATCGGTAAAATAATATTTTACCGGTGTATCAATATACTTCTTCCCCTTAATGTCATATCGCACAGCACCGTCAATAAGGAAGGAATCACAGAAGTAGTCGATATACCTTTTAATGGTGCTGTTGCTGATGGTTTTCTGCTTGACACTTTTGAAAGTAGCCGACAACTTTGTAGGGTTTGTAAGCGAGCCGATAGCAGATGAGAGAATATTCAGAAGTTCCTCTAATTCCGACCGATTGCGTATATTATGCCTTCCTACAATATCTGAAATGTAGGTCTCCTCAAAAAGCGACTTGAGGAAATCAATTTTTTCTTCCGGATTTGAGATATTCATTACAGGCGGGAGTCCCCCGTAAAGCATATATTCATTCCAGCCGTCCTGTTTCGTTCCCGAATAAACAGACATAAATTCAGCAAAACTGAGAGGGTGCATATGAACTTCATCTCCCCTTCCACGAAATTCAGTAATCACATCCTTGGACAAAAATCGGGCGTTGCTTCCTGTCACATATACATCCACATTTTTCATACGGATCAGGCTGTTTAATACGGATTCAAATTCTCCCAGAAGCTGCACCTCATCCAGCAGCACATAGTACATTCCGGCATCTTCAATCTGCCCCTTGAGATAGGGATATAAAACTTCCGGATCACGAAAATGCTTATTCTCAAAGGAGTCAAACGCAATTTCTATAATGTGCTGTTCATCCACTCCTTCCGACAGCAAATGATCCTTAAACAGATTAAACAACAAGTAAGACTTTCCACAGCGACGGATGCCAGTTACCACCTTGATAAGTCCATTATGTTTCTTGCTGATAAGTTTATTCAAATAGATGTCTCTCTTAATTTCCATATCCTGATCCTTCTTTCTATTACTGAAAGTTTCTGCGAGTTGTCGCAAAAATTTATCATTAGTATTATACCTCATCTGGACTTTTTTTACAATTCATACTAAAAATTTCTGCGAGTTGTCGCAATTTTATGCAGTAGAACCTGCCAACGGGCTGTCCGCCAAAGGCTTCTTCCTCATATTGCTTTACCTATGACGGATCATAATCTACAACTGTATTTATTGACAAACCCGCCTCAAATTGCTAAGATTTTTCAGATGTATTCTGATTACATGCAATATTTACGAAAGAAAGGATCTGTTCCCATGAATCCTCTTAAAAAAGCTTACTGCAGGATCTTTCAGACAGGACTGAAAATAGCTCTGCCCTTCCTGCCCTACCGTAAACCGAAGATCACCGGAAGTGTGAAATCTCTGCCGGAAGTCATCCGGAAGAAAAAATGCACCAAAGCGCTGATCATCACGGACGCCGGGATCCGGAAACTTGGACTTACCCGCCGTCTGGAAAAGGCTCTTGCAGACAATGACATTCCCTACTGCATCTACGATAAAACAGTAGCGAACCCGACGACAGTCAATGTATCTGAAGCGATCGAACTCTATCAGGAAAACGACTGTGACTGCATCATCGGCTTCGGCGGCGGGTCCAGCATGGACTGCGCCAAAGCGGTCGGTGCACGCCTGGCCCGCCCGAAGAAATCCCTTGCCAAAATGAAAGGGATCCTGAAGGTGCGCCGGAGGCTGCCGCTCCTGATGGCGATTCCGACGACTGCGGGGACCGGAAGCGAGACGACCCTTGCGGCGGTGATCACGGACGCTGAGACCCGTTACAAATACGCGATCAATGATTTCCCGCTGATCCCGCGATATGCAGTGCTGGACCCGAAGGTGACGCTCAGTCTTCCGCCCTTTATCACCGCGACCACCGGTATGGACGCGCTGACCCACGCGGTGGAGGCTTATATCGGGAATTCCACAACATACGGAACGCGAAAGGACGCGCTGCTTGCCGTGAAGCTGATCTTTGAAAACATTGATACAGCCTATACGGACGGCTCCAATGTGGAGGCCCGCCGCAATATGCTCCACGCCTCTTTCTATGCGGGCTGTGCCTTCACCAAGTCCTATGTGGGATATGTGCACGCCATCGCCCATTCTCTTGGCGGCGAATATAACGTTCCCCACGGCCTTGCGAACGCGGTGATCCTCCCCATGATCCTGGAGGCGTACGGCAGAACCATCCATAAGAAGCTGGCGCGCCTGGCTCGTGAAGCCGGCGTTGCAGACGCGGATACGCCCGTGGACGAGGCTGCGGCACAGTTTATCCAGGCCATTAAAGATATGAAGAAACGGTTCGGCATCGGGGATACGATTCCGGAGATCCGGGAGACCGACATCCCAAAGCTTGCCCACTATGCGGATAAAGAGGCCAATCCCCTCTATCCGGTGCCGGTACTGATGAACGCATCGGAACTTGAACCGTTCTATTACATGCTGATGAAAGGAGAAGATGAAAATGACGGAACAGGAAATTAATGCCATCGTTGCGGCGCAGCGGAAATATTTTCAGACCGGAGCGACCCTTCCGGTCAGCTTCAGAGTTGACGCCCTGCGTAAACTCTATGACGCGGTTTCCGGCAGTGAGAAAGAGATCCATGATGCACTGCGAAAAGATCTGGGGAAAGGCGGATTTGAAAGTTATATGTGCGAGACCGGACTGGTGCTGGAAGAGATCAGCTACATGCTGAAACATGTCCGCCGTTTCGCCGGAGAGAAACGGGTCCGCACACCCCTCGCCCAGTTCCATTCAAGAAGTTATAAGAAGCCTTCGCCATACGGTGTGACACTGATCATGAGCCCGTGGAACTATCCGTTCATGCTCACCCTGTCCCCGCTCGTGGATGCGCTGGCGGCCGGGAATACGGCCGTAGTCAAACCAAGCGCCTATTCTCCAAACACAAGCGAGGTGATCCGGCAGATCCTTGCGAAATGCTTTGAGCCTCAGTATGTGTCGGTCGTGACCGGCGGACGGGCAGAAAACACCTGTCTTCTTCATGAACATTTTGACTATATTTTCTTTACAGGCAGTCAGTTCGTGGGAAAGGAAGTCATGCGAAGCGCTGCTGATCATCTGACACCGGTGACCCTTGAACTGGGCGGAAAAAGTCCCTGCATCGTTGATCAGACTGCAAATATTAAACTTGCAGCGAGACGGATCGTATTCGGGAAATATCTGAACTGCGGCCAGACCTGTGTGGCACCGGATTATATTTACTGCCACCGCTCCGTCCGGGACAGATTGATCAAAGAAATGCAAAAACAGATCCGAAAGCAATTCGGCAAAAAACCGTTGGATAATAAAGATTATGGGAAGATCATCAATGAGAAACATTTTGACCGGATCCTGGGACTGATCGATAAAGAAAAAGTGGTCTTTGGAGGGAATTGTGACCGTGATGCACTTCGGATCGAACCGACGGTCATGGATAATGTGACATTTTCAGACGCTGTCATGCAGGAGGAGATCTTCGGACCGGTTATGCCAATCCTCACCTTTGACAGTCTGGATGAGGTGATCCGCAATGTCAACGCCATGCCCCACCCGCTGGCCCTTTACCTGTTTACGTCCAGTAAAGCGGCGGCGAAAAAAGTTACTGCACGGTGCGGATTCGGCGGCGGATGCATCAACGATACGATCATCCATCTTGCGACAACGGAAATGGGATTCGGCGGATTCGGCGAGAGCGGCATGGGCTCTTACCATGGAAAGACCGGCTTTGATACATTTACCCACTATAAGAGCATCGTGGATAAAAAGACCTGGCCCGATCTTCCCATGCGCTATCAGCCCTACCGGAAAATACATGAAAAAATGGTGCGGTTTTTCCTGAAATAGGAATCCACTGTTTTAACTTTCGGATGAAGCCGCAAGATCCTGCGCGGCCGGGTATCCGTATGCACGCTCCGCATTTTTCACAGCACGGATGACAGCTTCGCTCATCACTTCAGCAGCCAGTGTCCCGACCAGATCCTGGTCTGCGGAAATGCTGCCGGCAGATACGGCATAGATGCTGTCTCCGTCCGCTGTAGTATGGACCGGCCGGATGGAGCGTGCATAACCGTCATGAGCCATGCCTGCAATCTTACACAGCGAAGATTTATCAAATCCGGCATTTGTTATAATGATCCCAAGGGTCGTATTTCCGGTAAATTTATTCTCGATCACCTCTGTATTTGCATACATGAGATCTTCTGTCCGACGGAATGCTTTTTTATCTTCGGCCAGAAGTCCCGCGATTTTCTCCCCTGTCTTCCAATCATAAATATCGCCCAGCGCGTTGACTGCCACGATCGCCGCCACTTTAAGATCTCCCGCCTGTACAGCAAAGCTTCCGATGCCGGATTTCATGCAGAAATCCATTCCTGCAAATTTCCCGACAGTCGCGCCGCAGCCGGCGCCGTAGTTACCGTCACGGTAATTGCCGTTTATCCCGCATTCAGAATTGATACATGCCTGATACCCCATCGCCGCATCCGGATATACATCCGGCGCGGCTACAGTAAGATCAAAGAGATCGGACTGACAGACAAGCGGCACTTTTAAATCCGGACCCACATCGAACCCGATCCCCTTCTCTTTCAGATATCGCATTACGCCGTCCGCCGCACCCAGGCCGAATGCGCTGCCGCCTGCGAGCACCACCGCATGGACCGCCTTTGCAGACGCCAGCGGATCCAGAAGTCCGGATTCCCTGGAAGCAGGACCGCCGCCGCGGATGTCCAGGCCTGCGGCCATACCGTTTTCAGCGATCAGCACGGTACATCCGGTACCGCCCTCTCTGTCCTCTGCCTGTCCGATGCGGATGCCACTGATCTCATCCAGTCTGCTCTCATGTACCATGATCGTTCACCTCTTACCCGTTATTCTCTGTTTATTTTACTTCTACAAGCTCGATCCGGAAGTTCAGTTCTTTCCCCGCCATCTCGTGATTCGCATCGAATGTGATGGTCGTCTCGTCTTTTGCTGTTACTTTTACCGGGAAAGGCTGTCCGTACTGATTGGACAGGTATGCCTGCTGTCCGGCCTCCAGTTCCTCAGAACCCGGAAGCTGTGCGATCTCAATCGTAAAGACCGCATTTGGATCCGGCATGCCGTAAGCTTCCTCCGGCATCAGATGTATATCCACGACCTGTCCGACTTCCATATCCGCCACGGCTTTATCAAAGCCCAGGATCATCTGTCCGGCGCCGCAGACAAACTCAAGCGGCTCTCCCCGGTCATAGGAGGAATCAAACTGTGTCCCGTCATTGAATGTTCCTCTGTAGTGAGCGCGGCAGGTCTTTCCTACATTTTTTCCTTCAAATGCCGGTCCGGAAGAACCACATCCCCCGCCGCAGCTGCTTCCGCATCCCCCGCCGCAGGAATGTCCTTCTTCGTGGCCGCCGCAGCTGTGTCCGTCTTCATGATGATGATGGTCGCAGTTTGCGCCTGTAGACACCAGTTCGCCTCTCAAATAAGCTTCTACCGCTTCATCCGTATTTCCTTCTGCTCCGGCGCACAGCTCCACACCCGCTTCCGCAAGCGCCGCCTGCGCTCCGCCTCCGATGCCTCCGCAGATCAGCACATCCACGTCCTGACCCGCAAGAAGACCGGCGAGAGCACCGTGTCCGGTTCCGCCCGAACTGATCACTTCGCTCGATACGACTTTATTGTCGGCTACTTCATAGACCTTAAACTGTTCTGTACGTCCGAAATGCTGAAAGACATTTCCATTGTCATAAGTTACTGCTATTTTCATTTTTCATCCTCATCTTTCTTTTACTTTTGCAATGCTATTTTATCATAACGGTCCTGCATGTTCCAGTCTTTCCTGGTCCGATGCGGAAATACAGGTTTACATCTTCAAAAAAGTAAATATTCTCTTTATAATAGGACACAGGAATATAGAAAGGAACTCAGAATATGCACTTTACAGTACCAGATTATTATAAAGAATTTACCTGCACCGCTGGTCAGTGCCCGGCCACCTGCTGTGCGGGCTGGCAGATCCAGATTGATCCGGCGTCCCTGAAAAAATACCGGAAGGCAAAAGGAACGTTAAAAAACAGACTGAAAAACGAGATTGACTGGGACGAAAAATGTTTCCGCCGGTACGACGGGCGATGCGCATTCCTTAATGAGGACAACCTGTGCGACCTGTATCTGGAAGGAGGCGGTGCGAAGGCATTCTGCCGTACATGCCGGACTTATCCCCGCCACATCGAAGAGTTTGAAGGACTGCGGGAGATATCCCTATCCCTCTCCTGCCCCGCCGCTGCGCAGATCATCCTGGGAAGGTCTGAGCCGGTACGCTTCCTTCATGCGGAAGATCCGGACAGATCAGAACCGCAGCCGGATGCGTATGAAGATTTTGATTATTTCCTGTTTACCAAGCTTGAAGATGCCCGGGAAGTCCTGTTTCAGATCCTGCAGGACCGCACCCGTCCCGTGAACATCCGCGCCGCGGCCGCGCTCGCATTCGCCCATGATCTTCAGGAGCGGATCGATCACGGGGCGCTATATGATGCAGACCGTCTGCTGGAGCGTTATAAGAAAGAAAATATGTGGATCTGGTTTGAAAAACGCCTGAAACTTCTGGCATCTGCAGAAGATCACGTACGGAAACGACAGGAGACACTTCTGAAACTTTTTGAGATCCAGAATCGGCTTGAAACCCTTCAGGATGACTGGAAGCCGCAGCTTGAAGAGACCGTTAAACATATTACAGAATGCAGCAGCCGGAATAAAAATAAGGAACCCGTTCCCGGATTTACCGCTCTGTTTACCGACAATACAGCCGAACAGCTGCTGGTTTATTTTGTATTCACTTATTTCTGCGGCGCAGTCTATAATTATAACGCATACGGCAAGATGAAGTTTGCGTTTGCCGGTATGATACTGATCCGGGAAGTTCTGCGCGCACAGTGGCGCGCGGATCCCAAAGGGACCGGAAGAACGGATCTGATCCGGACCGCATACCGCTACTCCCGCGAGATCGAACACTCGGATTTCAATAAAGTCCGGATGGAGGATCTGCTCAGTGATGAGATTGAATTCCCGCTTGAAGATCTGCTCCGTCTTCTGTAAAAAATTAGCCATGTACCGCTTGACCGCCGTACATGGCTGTGTTTTTTCATTATAGATTGCCGGAGTTATTCTTCTTCCGGAGTCCTTCCCCGGAGTCTCTGATAATAGAATCGAAGTTTTCCGACCAGCAGCGTCAGATACCGCAGAACCGGTTCTGTGGCGATGGCGAATACAACAAACAGCATGATGCACTCCATCGTCATTCCCGTGATGGCGAACAGGTCGTTCAGATAAATGCTGCAGAATAAAAGTCCCAGGATGCATCCACCCAGGATGCCCGCACGTATCTTATTCATTGGCGCGCTGATCTTATACAGGATCATGAATCCGACGATCGCCAGCAGCATCGTTGCAGCGGTCGATATATCCGTTGCGTTCACATTGAAAGTCCGCCCGAAAATCACCAGCGCACCGACCGCCAGCGCATCTGTGATCGCCGCCGGAAGCGCCTTCAGGAACACATTCGTAAGAAAATGTCCGCGGATCCTGTTCCTGTTCGGCTCAAGAGCCAGGAAGAACGCCGGGATACCGATCGTGAACATACTGATCAGCGAAATCTGGGACGGCTCCAGCGGGTAGGTAAACATAAATACGACCGAAATCAGACTGAGCAGGAAAGAAAATATATTTTTTACCAGGAACAGTGTCGCTGAACGCTGGATATTGTTGACCACTCTTCTTCCTTCCAGTACAACCTCAGGCATGCATGAGAAATCCGATTCCAAAAGGACCAGCTGGGATGCCTGCGCTGCGGCTTCGCTTCCTGACGCCATTGCAATACTGCAGTCCGCATCTTTCAATGCCAGAACGTCATTGACGCCGTCGCCTGTCATGGCCACGGTGTGTCCCGCATTTTTCAGGATCCGCACGAATTTCCGCTTCTGGTTCGGCGTCACACGGCCGAATACAGTATTATTGAGCACTGCTCTGGCAAGCGCTTTCTCGTCGTCCAGTTCTGAGGCGTCTACATATTTATCCGCATTTTTAATCCCGGCCTGCTTCGCAACATTTGAAACAGTTACCGGATTATCCCCGGATATAACTTTCACTTCTACGCCCTGCTCTGCAAAATATTCAAATGTTTCTTTTGCAGCCTCCCGGATCGGATTCGCCAGCAGGACAAATCCGAGCGGTGTGATCCCGTGTTCCAGCGGTTTGCCGTCGATCTCACCGTCATAACTGCCGAACACAAGCACGCGCGCACCGGTAGAAGCATGTTCCGTGATCTCTTCCGCATAGTCGCCATACTTATCTTTCAGCACAAATTCCGGTGCGCCAAGGACATATGCTTCATCCTCAAAAGTAACGCTGCTGTATTTTGTGGCGGAAGAAAATCCGGTCATAGACACCGGCTTCTTTCCGGATGCAGTTGTAAAATATTCTTTTACCGCAGCCATCGTAATGTTATCTTTTGTCATGGCTGCTGCAAAGTCGCCGATCAGGGTGCGCAGCGGCTCCATTGTCTCCGGATCATACTCTTCCGTCTCGATCACATCCTGTACTTTCATCGTATTTTCTGTGATCGTACCGGTCTTATCCACACAGAGGACATCCACACGGGCCAGCGTCTCGATGCATTTCATGTCGTGGAGCAGGACTTTCTTCTGCGCCAGACGGACCGCACTCACCGCAAGAGCCACGCTTGCAAGCAGATACAGTCCTTCCGGGATCATTCCGATCACAGCGGCGATCATAGACGTCACGCTCTCGCGGAAATCATCATGCTGAAAAAAGAATGCCTGACAGAAAAGCACCAGACCGATCGGGATGATCGCGATTCCCACCCATTTAACCAGTTTATCCAGAGAACGGATCATTTCCGACTGTTCTCCCGACTGCATCTCTTTTGCCTGGATCGTCAGTTTGGAAATGTAGGAATCCGCTCCCACACGGTCCAGTCTGGCATGGCACTGTCCGGATACGATAAAACTGCCGGACATCAGCTTGTCTCCTCTTCTCTTGGTGATCTCATCGGATTCACCGGTCAGGAGCGATTCATTGACCTGGACTTCGCCGGCGCTTACCACCGCATCCGCACACACCTGGTTTCCCGCTTTAAAGATCACGATGTCATCGATCACCAGTTCTTCCGCATCGATGACCGATTTCTTTCCGTCGCGCACAACGGTTGCGTGGGGCGCGTTAAGCATGGTCATCTTATCCAGCACCTGTTTGGCCCGTACCTCCTGGACGATTCCGATCAGTGTATTGGCGACAATAACAAGCACAAAAGCAAGGTCTCTCCAGGATCCCACCAGAATGAGCAGGATGGCCAGAATCGTAAATATCAGGTTGAAATAGGTAAATACATTGTCATGGATGATCTCTTTCGTTGTCTTGGACGGCGGTTCCACAGACCGGTTGACCCAGCCGTGCAGACGGTGTTCCTGCACCTGCTGGGAGGTCAGCCCTTTCCGGTAATCCGGTTCATATCTCGTAGTCGCTATCCTTCTGTCTCTTCGTTCCTGTGTCTGTACTGCTTTTCTTCCTGACATAGTATCCCTTCGATTTCTTTTGTAATCTCTTATTTATTCTTCTTCAGTAACAGGCGGATCCCTTTCATGATCTGGATGATCGGGATATTCGCCGCCGCCAGACCGTATACGGTGAACAGCTGTGTCAGCGTCAGCGTCTGGACTTTGAATACATTGTGAAGTCCCGGTACCATTACAACGGCGGTGATCAGTACGATGCCGATCACGAACGCGCCGATCAGGAACTTGTTGTTCACGACTTTACGCGTGAATACAACCGGTCTGTCTGACTTGCAGTTGAAGCCATGGAACAGACGGGCGGAACAAAGCGTCGCAAATGCCATTGTGCTTCCGAGCAGCGCGTTGTTCCCATGATAGCCGATCATAAATGCAATCATCGTCGTAACAGCGATGGACAGGCCTTCCGTACCGATCTTGAAAAGGAACTCTCTTGTCAGGATCGATTCGTTCATCGGACGGGGTTTCTCGTTCATCACATCTTTGGAACCCGGCTCAAGTCCCAGGGCGATCGCCGGGAGACTGTCGGTCAGCAGGTTGATGAACAGCAGGTGCACCGGTGCGAACGGCACAGGAAGCGCCATGATCGATGCATAGAGCACCGCCAGGATCGCACCGAAGTTGCCGGACAGCAGGAACTGGATGGATGCCTTGATATTGCGGTAAATGTTTCTTCCGTTTTCCACGGCCTTTACGATGGTGGCAAAGTTGTCGTCCGTCAGGACCATTGCCGCGGCGTCCTTGGACACCTCGCTTCCGGTGATGCCCATGGCCACGCCGATGTCCGCCTGCTTCAGGGCCGGTGCATCGTTGACGCCGTCGCCGGTCATGGATACGATATTTCCCTTATCCTGCCATGCGCGCACGATGCGGATCTTATGTTCCGGTGACACACGCGCATAGACGGAAATGCCCTCCACGAAGTTTTTCAGTTCTTCATCGGACATCTTGTCGATCTCTGCGCCTTCACAGGCTTCGGATTCATTTTCCAGGATGCCGATCCGCTTTGCAATGGCGGCGGCTGTGACTTTGTGGTCGCCGGTGATCATGATCGGACGGATGCCCGCGCGCTTACACTCCGCGACTGCAGCTTTGGACTCTTCACGCGGCGGATCCATCATAGCGATCAAACCGATAAAGGTCAGATCGTATTCATCATCCAGCGTAAGCTCTTCTTCATCGGACACAACTTTATATCCGAACGCCAGCACACGGAGGCCTTCTCTTGAGAACTGCTGATTCTGATCCTCGATATTTTTCCGGTCTTCCGGTGTCAACGGACGGATGGTGTCTCCGATCTGGATCTGCGTCATCCGGTCAAGCAGAACATCAACCGCGCCTTTGATCACCATCGTCGGAACATCTTCCATCGTATGCTTCGTGGACATCAGCTTACGGTCGCTGTCGAACGGGTTTTCACTCTCACGCGGATATTTCCGGCGCACCTCTTCGGGATCAAGCCCCAGACGGCTTCCGAGATTGATCAGCGCGGTCTCGGTCGGATCGCCGATCTCCACGCCGTCCGTATTCTTCGAGTCATTGCAGAGCATACTGCTGATCAGCAGGCGGCTCTGGGACGGATCGTTGATATCCACATCTGCCGCTTTGATACATGTTTCGTCTACATAATAATCTTCTACGGTCATCTTGTTCTGAGTCAGGGTACCGGTCTTATCCGAACAGATGACAGAAACGCTTCCCAGTCCTTCCACAGCCTGGAGTTTACGCATGATTGCATGTTCTCTGGCCATCTTCTGCGTACCGAAGGAAAGGACGATGGTTACAATGGAGCTTAATGCTTCCGGGATCGCCGCTACCGCAAGGGCTACCGCGAAGAGGAAAGCGTCGCCGATATTGTCGCCCCTGAAAATACTGATGCCGAACAGGATCGCACAGAATACGAGGATAAGGATGGACAGCTTCTGTCCGAACTGATCCAGGTTGATCTGAAGCGGCGTCCGTTTCTCAGACGTGGTTTTCAGCAGGCTTGCGATCTTACCGACCTCGGTCTCCATGCCGATGCCGGTCACGACAAAAGCGCCGCGCCCGTATGTTACAAAGCTGCCGGAGTAAACCATATTCAGCCGGTCGCCAAGGGGTACGTCATCTTCTTTAATAACTTCAGTCGTCTTCTCAACGCCGAGACTTTCGCCCGTCAGCGCACTCTCGTCCACTTTCAGGCTGGCGCATTCGGTCAGACGTCCGTCCGCCGGGATATAATCGCCTGCATCCAGCATAACGATGTCTCCGACCGTTACTTCTGACGACGGGATCTGTACCACATTTCCGCACCGGAGCACCTTGGCTTCCGGGCCGGACAGTTTCTTCAGACTGGCCAGCGACTGCTCTGCTTTCACCGTCTGTACGGTACCCAGGATCGCATTCATCGTAATAACAATCAGGATGACGAGGGCGCTTTCCACATCGCCCATGAATCCGGATGCGATCGCTGCAATGATAAGGATAATGACCAGGAAGTCTTTGTACTGCTCAAGGAAGATCTGAAGAATGGTCTTCTTCTTCCCTTCCACCAGTTCGTTGGGGCCGTACTTTTCCTGATGTTCCATTACCTGTTCTTCGGTGAGCGGTTCCAGGGAACCGTTGATCTTCATGATCGTCTCTTCACCGGATAATTGATAATACTGTTTCATCTCTTCTCCTCCTGCAAAGTGTCTGGTGCAATAAAAAATGAGACTTCTATTGCACAACATTTTTATGTACAATAAAAGTCTCACTGTTTAATCACGATACGGACGGATAAACCGTCGTACTGACGACATCGCAAACGCTTACGCCATAAGCGCCAGTTACTCCCTTTTACCAAAGATAAATATAATCGAATCTCCGGTTTGTGTCAACGGGTTTTACTGTAATTTCACAATTTATACGATGCCCTGTGCCTCCATTGCATCTACAACCTTCTCGAATCCGGCAATGTTCGCACCTACTACGTAGTTGCCCTTGAAGCCGTATCTCTCAGCTGCATCTGCTGCATTGTGGCAGATATTGACCATGATGTTCTTAAGTTTTGCGTCAACTTCCTCGAATGTCCAGCTCAGGCGCTCGCTGTTCTGTGACATCTCAAGTGCGGATGTTGCAACACCGCCGGCATTTGCAGCCTTGCCCGGTGCGAAGATCACGCCGTGCTGCTGCAGGTACTCTGTAGCCTCGATGGTTGTCGGCATGTTTGCACCCTCTGCTACAACCTGGCATCCGTTCTCTACGAGCATCTTTGCATCCTCAAGGAGAAGTTCGTTCTGGGTTGCACACGGAAGCGCAACGTCAACTTTAACGGACCATACGCCTCTTCCCTCATGATACTCGGAATTCGGACGGTATTTCTTATATTCTGTCAGTCTTGCGCGGTTTACTTCTTTGATCTCTTTGAGCGCTGCAAGGTCGATTCCTTCCGGATCGTATACCCAGCCGTTGGAGTCGCTTACTGTAACAACTTTAGCGCCGAGCTGCTGAGCTTTCTCTGTCGCGTAGATCGCAACATTTCCTGAACCGGATACTGCTACAGTCTTGCCTGCAAGCTCCATGCCGTTCAGTTTCATCAGCTCATCCGTGAAGTACAGAAGTCCGTATCCTGTCGCCTCGGTACGTGCCAGGGAACCGCCGTAGGAAAGGCCTTTTCCTGTGAGAACGCCCTCGTATACGCCGCGGATCCTCTTGTACTGTCCGAACATGTAGCCAATCTCTCTTGCACCTGTTCCGATATCTCCTGCCGGTACGTCTGTATCAGCGCCGATGTGCTTGCACAGCTCTGTCATAAAGCTCTGGCAGAATGCCATGATCTCTCTGTCGGATTTGCCCTTCGGATCGAAGTCGGAACCGCCTTTTCCGCCGCCGATCGGAAGTCCTGTCAGAGAGTTCTTGAATACCTGCTCGAAACCAAGGAATTTGATAATGCCGAGGTTTACGGACGGGTGAAGGCGAAGGCCTCCTTTGTAAGGTCCGATCGCGCTGTTGAACTGTACGCGGTATCCAGTGTTTACATGAGCCTGTCCCTGATCATCTACCCACGGCACACGGAACTTCAGCTGTCTCTCCGGCTCTGTGATCCGCTCAAGAAGCGCTTCTTTGCGGTACTTCTCCTCGTTTGCCTCGATGACCGGGCGGAGAGATTCAAGAACCTCTTTAACAGCCTGATGGAATTCCGGCTCTGCCGGGTTCTTCTTTACGACAAGATCGATTACTTCATCAACGTAAGACATGTGAATTTACCTCCTGAAAATAATAATTGCGGGAAGAAAAGCCTGCCCGCATATCAGACATCTTTGTCTACTCGTCTATTTTAAAAGCAAAATGAATTATTGTCAATCAGAAATTTCAATATTTTGCAGTTTTATCACTTTATTGTAATAAATTTGCAGGAAACAGGTTGTTCGAATTTCATTATTGTTATTTTCTTGACATTTTCTTTTATAAATATGCAGGTTAATCTGTCAGAGACGAAAAATATAAAACAGGATGCCATCAAAATGACATCCTGCCTAAAGTGCACATATTAGTTATATTTACGTTTTCTAGCAGCTTCAGATTTTTTCTTACGTCTTACGCTTGGCTTTTCATAGTGTTCTCTTTTGCGAATCTCCTGCTGAATGCCAGCTTTAGCGCAGCTTCTTTTAAATCTGCGTAAAGCGCTGTCTAACGTCTCGTTTTCTTTAACGATTACATTTGACATAGTCTCACACCTTACCTCCCCTCCAGCCTGGTATTGTGCATAATACGACTGTTCGGGTATTTTTATTGCACTAACAAAGATTATATCATATTTTTTTCATGCGTCAACTGTTTTTCGGCTAAAAACCTGTATTTACCTCTATTTGATCTGAGATTCCAGCACTTCCGCCGCTTTTTCGAGCGCATCCGGGATGCCTGCCGGGTTCTTTCCGCCGGCCTGCGCCATGTTCGGGCGTCCGCCGCCGCCTCCGCCGACACATCCTGCGATGCCTTTGATCAGGTTGCCTGCATGCGCGCCCTGCTTCATGGCTCCGTCTGTAGCCGTCACCATGAGGCTTACTTTACCGTCGTTTGCAGATGCAAGCACAACTACGCCTTCGCCCAGTTTCGCCTTAAACTGATCGCCCAGATCGCGGAGGCCGTTCATGTCGATCCCGTCAAGCTGAGCCGACAGGAGCTTCACGCCTTTAATTTCTTTTACGTGATCCATTACATTTCCGGCTGCTTTCTGAGCCATTTTGCTCTTCAGGCTCTCCACTTCGCCGTGGAGGGATTTGTTCTCCGCCATCATGTGTGTGATCTTGTCCGCCAGATTGTCCGGTGTTGTTTTCAGCAGATGAGACGCATTTTTCAGCGTTTCTTCGATCTGTGCATAATACTTCATCAGTCCGTCCGAAGTCAGGGCTTCGATACGGCGCACGCCTGCCGCCACGCCGCTCTCGGAGATGATCTTGAAGGCCATGATCTCAGAAGTATTCTTCACGTGTGTACCGCCGCAGAATTCGATGGAGAAATCGCTCATATTGACCACGCGTACGATATCGCCGTATTTCTCGCCGAACAGCGCCTGGGCGCCGGTCTTCTTCGCCTCTTCGATCGGCATGTTTTTCACAATGACATCGAGTCCTTTTGAAATCTGCTCGTTTACAATATCTTCAACCTTCTGAAGCTCTTCCGGCGTCATCGCCGAGAAATGGGTAAAGTCGAATCTCAGCCTGTCTTCATTCACACTGGATCCCGCCTGCTCTACATGAGTTCCCAGCACGGTGCGCAGCGCCTTCTGAAGAAGGTGGGTCGCACTGTGGTTTCTTGCAGACAGCGCACGCTTCTTCGCATCGACCTCAAGGGTCACTTTATCTCCGTCTTTGATCATGCCTTTTGTCATCACGCCGATGTGGCCGATCTTGCCGCCGAGGAGTTTTACGGTATCTTCTACTTTGAATTCACCTTCCGCCGTGCGGATATATCCGGTGTCGGCTTCCTGGCCGCCGCTTGTGGCATAGAACGGCGTCTCATGAACGAAGATTGTTCCCTTCTGTCCTTCAGACAGCGCGTCCACGATCTCATCTTCCGTGGTGAGCACGGTTACGTCCGACTCATAGGTCAGGTTGTCATAACCGACGAAGGTGCTTGTGACGGACGGATCGATGGATTCATATACAGTAACGTCCGCGCCCATGTAGTTTGTCACTTCGCGGGCGTCGCGGGCTTTCTTTCTCTGTACTTCCATGCATGCCTGGAAGCCTTCTTCATCCACACCCAGTTCCTTCTCTTCCAGGATCTCTTTTGTCAGATCCAGCGGGAATCCATAGGTGTCATACAGGCGGAACGCGTCCTCTCCGTTCAGCGTCTTTTCACCCTTTTCCTCCATATCCGCGATCATATCCGCCAGGATGCCAAGTCCCTGGTCGATGGTTTTATTGAACTGCTCTTCCTCTTTGGCGATGACCTTGAGGATGAACTCACGCTTCTCTTCCAGTTCCGGATATCCGTCTTTGGAGCCTTCGATCACATTTTCAGCCAGCTCCGGCAGGAATCCTTTGTGGATGCCCAGTAGTCTTCCGTGGCGGCATGCTCTTCTTAAAAGACGGCGGAGCACATAGCCGCGTCCCTCGTTGGAAGGCATGATGCCGTCGGAGATCATAAAGGTCACGGAGCGGATATGGTCCGTGATCACGCGGATCGATACATCGTCCTTATACTCTTTTCCGTATTCTTTGCCGGCGAGACGGCACACATGGTCGCGGAGCGCCTTGATCGTGTCCACATCGAAGATGGAGTCCACATCCTGGACCACACTTGCCAGACGCTCAAGACCCATTCCGGTATCGATGTTCTTCTGCTCCAGCTCGGAGTAACGTCCTTCCCCGTCATTGTCAAACTGGGTGAATACATCGTTCCAGATCTCCATGTAGCGGTCGCAGTCGCAGCCGACCGTACAGTCCGGTTTGCCGCAGCCGTACTTCTCGCCGCGGTCATAGTATACTTCGGAGCAGGGGCCGCAGGGACCGGAACCGTGCTCCCAGAAGTTGTCTTCCTTGCCGAATTTGAAAATGCGCTCCGCCGGGATGCCGATCTCTTTGTTCCAGATCTCGAACGCCTCGTCGTCGTCCACATAGACGGACGGATACAGACGGTCCGGATCAAGGCCTACCACCTCGGTCAGGAACTCCCATGTCCAGTGGATCGCCTCGGTCTTAAAATAATCGCCGAAGGAGAAGTTTCCGAGCATCTCGAAGAATGTGCCGTGACGCGCGGTCTTTCCGACATTCTCGATATCTCCCGTACGGATACATTTCTGACAGGTCGTGACACGCTTCCTCGGCGGGATCTCCTGTCCTGTAAAATATGGTTTTAAAGGCGCCATTCCCGAATTGATGAGCAGCAGGCTCTTATCGTTGTGCGGCACCAGTGAAAAGCTCTTCAGTGCAAGATGGTCTTTGCTCTCAAAGAACTCCAGAAACATTTTTCTCAGCTGGTTTACTCCATATGGCTGCATGTTAATAATCCTCCTCTTTCGCTCAAAAAGCCTGTTTTATAATATATCACAGCCCCGTACATTTGTAAAGCGGACGCCCGGAAAGCGCCCGCTTCAATGTATGTTTCTTATTCAGATGCGGATTTTATTCTCTGTGCATGGAGAATGAATCCTCGTCGTAGTTGCTCAGGTTCTTGTAGATGCCTCTGTCATCCGCCTCTTTGATCAATGCGTCTCTTGATTTCTTCGCCAGGTTCTGATCCTTAAAGGAGCTCGGTCCGCCGACACATCCGCCATCGCACGCCATACCCTCGATGAAATCTTCCGGAAGCCGTCCGACTTTCATGAGCAGAAGCGCTTTCTTGCACTCTGCCGCACCGTTTGCCTTATATACCTTCACATCCACATCATTTCCGGATTCTTTCAGGCTCTGCTGAACAGCCGCCGCGACACCTCCGGAATTGCCGAACCGCTTGCCAAATACAGATGCTTCCTGATAGGTGTTCTCCACCGGCTCAAGCACAACACCCTTGGCGCGCATCATGGCGCGGATCTCGCTGTAAGTCATGGCGTAATCTGCGTTGCCTTCGATCTTCTGGTCCACGACCTCGGATTTCTTTGCAAGGCAGGGTCCGATGAATACGGTAACTGCTTCCGGATCTTTCGCCTTGATCATACGGGAAACCCCGCACATCGGGGAAACGGTCGTGGAAATGCGATCACTCAGTTCCGGATAGTGCTTGCGCACCATATTTACGAATCCCGGACAGCAGGATGTAACTTTCTTCTCTCCCTTTTCATATGCTTCGCGCCACTCTTCCGCCTCGTATTTGGCTGTCAGGTCGCCGCCAAGTCCGACTTCTACAAATTCTGTAAAGCCCAGTTCTTTCATGGCTTTTCTCCAGCTGGCCATGGTGATGTCCGGTCCGAACTGTCCCTCTGTAGCCGGAGCCAGCATCGCATATACGTGTTTCCCTGCGTTGATCGCATTGATCACATCCACGATCCAGGTTTTGGAGCCGATTGCTCCGAACGGGCAGCTGTGGATACATTTGCCGCAGCGGATACATTTCTCTTCATCTATTACGGAAATGCCGTACTCATCATATGAGATAGCGTCTACCGGGCAGCTGAACTTACATGGTCTCTGAAGATGCGCGATGGCATTGTACGGGCAGGCCTCCGCACACTTGCCGCACTCCTTACATTTTGACGGATCGATGTGTGAACGGTGGCGTCCGGCCTCAATCGCCCCAAAATGACAGGCGTTAATGCAGGCCTTGCCCAGACAGTTCTGGCAGTTTTCTGTCACGGTGTAGCTGGAGATCGGGCAGTCCTCACACGCCGAACTGATGACCTGGATAATATTGCCGTCGTCCGTTGTTCCCGGTGCCTTGCCTTCCGCCAGGCGGACACGCTGCCGGATGATCTCTCTCTCTTTGTAGATACAGCAGCGGAACTGCGGAGTCGGTCCGGGGATCAGCTTGAATGCGATCTCATCCTTGCGCTCTTCCAGTTCGCCTGCAAAAGCCAGTCTTGCCACTTCTTCCAGGACTGCATGTTTGATCTTGATTACATTTGCGTCTGCGTACCTCAAATCTCATTTCCTCCATAAACCTTAATTCTCATTACTGATGTATAACTTATGTCATGAATAATATAACATGAACCTGCTGATTTTCCCAGAGAGGAATCGGATGATTCCTGTATTAATTTCCGAACAATTTCTGTGCAAAACGAACGGACTGCATCGCGTCTTTCCCATAGAAGTCCGCGCCGATCATATCCGCGTAATCCTGATTGAGAACGGCTCCTCCGACCATCACCCTGCATTCGGGCGCCTTCTCGCGCAGCTGACGGATCGTTTCTTCCATACTCACCACTGTCGTTGTCATCAGTGCACTTAAACCTACCAGCCGGATATCCTCTTCAACGACTTTTTTTACAATCTCTTCCGGCGGCACGTCTTTTCCCATGTCTACCACATTAAAGCTGTAATTTTCAAGCAGGACTTTAACGATATTTTTCCCGATATCGTGGATATCGCCTTTCACCGTGGCAAGGAGGACTGTTCCGGCCTTTTCACGTACTTCCCCACTCTTCTCCATCTGCTCTTTCAGTACGGCAAAAGCTGCCTTGGCCGCTTCTGCGCTCATAAGGAGCTGAGGCAGGAACAGTGTTCCCTTTTCAAACCCGGCGCCCACATTATTCAGGGCAGGAATAAGCATCTCATTGATGATATCCAGCGGATCCATTTCACACAACGCCGCCTTTGTGCATACCGTGGCGTCCTCTTTCAGTCCTTTCTCGATACACTCCTGTAGCGCCGGTGCACCGGTGAGTGCTGCCGGTGAAGGTGCAGTGCTTCCCTTCTGCTCCGCACCGTATCTGGCAATATATCTGCCGCAGTTCTCATCCAGACCGGCAAGCGCATGATACGCGTACCATGCACGCATCATATCTTCTGAGCACGGATTAATGATCCCGGCACTCAGACCGTTCATCATCGCCATCGTATAGAAGGCCGCGTTAATGACCGGGCGTGAAGGAAGACCGAAAGAAATATTGGACACTCCAAGCACAGTGCAGACTCCGACCTCATCCCGAAGACGGCGGAGCGCTTCCAGCGTTGTAGTCGCCCCGTCCGGTTCTGAACTGATCGTCATTGCCAGCGCATCGATCACGATATCCTTTTTCCTGATCCCGTACTTTTCCGCTTCGCAGATAATCTTTTCAGCGATCCGTATCCTGCCGTCCGCATCTGCCGGGATCCCGTTTTCATCCAGAGTCAGGCCGATCACCGTTCCGCCGTATTTCCGGATCAGCGGAAATACCTGATCCATAGACTCCTGTTTTCCGCTTACAGAATTCACCATCGGTTTTCCGTTGTAAATGCGAAGAGCTGCTTCCATAGCATCAGGGTCTACCGTATCGATCTGCAGGGGCAGGTTAACCACGCTCTGCAGCGCCTGCACCGCATCGCGCATCATCGCAGCTTCATCAATATCCGGAAGTCCGGTATTCACGTCCAGGATCTGCGCCCCACAGTCCTGCTGAGTGATGCCCTCACGCATGATATAGTCCAGGTCATGTTCTTTCAGAGCCTGTTTGAAACGTTTTTTTCCGGTCGGATTGATGCGTTCACCAATGATCTTTGACCCTTTGCCCAGAAAGACCGCACTGCCGTATGAGGATACCACGGTAAAATGTTTTTCTGTGACCGGACGCACGGACATTTCCCCGCACCTGCCGCGCATCGCGCGGATGTGATCCGGGGTCGTACCGCAGCAGCCTCCGATCATACTAGCTCCGGTTTCGACTGTCTTCGCCATATATCCCGCGAATTCTTCCGGGGATACATCGTAGCAGGTTTTCCCGTCACGCTGGACCGGAAGCCCGGCATTCGGTTTAATGATCACCGGAAGCGAGCTGTATTTCATGTATTCTTCCAGGACCGGCATCATCTGTTCCGGTCCCATACCGCAGTTGATCCCCAGCGCATCGACCCTCAGTCCTTCAAGCAGGGCAATCACAGACGGAATATCCGCCCCAGTGAGAAGTTTGTGCCGTTCGTCATAGATCACGGTTGCAAAAACAGGCAGGGATGTGTTTTCCTTTGCGGCCAGCACTGCGGCTTTCAGCTCATATGTATCGCTCATCGTTTCAATATGTATCAGGTCCGCACCGGCCTTTTCGCCGCATACCATCACTTCTTTAAACGCTTCGTAGGCATCCTCAAACTCCAGGTCGCCCATTGGCTTCAGGAGTTTTCCGGTCGGTCCGACATCCAGCGCCGCATACACCGGACGCGGCACGGCAGCAGTCTGTGCAGCTTCCTTCACATGACTCACAGCTGCCCTGACAATATCCGGAAGATCATAATCACTGTTATGAAATTTCAGCGCATTGGCGCCAAACGTATTCGTCAGGACAATATCGCTTCCCGCTTCAATATACGCCCGGTGGATCTCTGTAATGATCTCCGGATGCGTGATATTCCAGGTTTCCGGCAGTTCCCCCGGAGCCAGTCCTTTTTCCTGAAGGAGTGTCCCCATTCCCCCGTCGAAAAAAAGAAGTTCTTTTCCCAGTCGTTTTCTAATCATAAGTCATCCTTTCAGCCCCGGTACGGGCAGTCTGTATTTTCGCACCCCGCGCAACCCGCAGGCGTGCATTTCGTCCGGTCCGGTCCCGCCCCGATCACTGCGGTCACCGATTTGGACGGCGTCATCATATATCCGTCTGTCATAGCCAGTCCGAT
This sequence comes from Candidatus Mediterraneibacter excrementavium, assembly GCA_019120275.1. GTDB lineage: Bacteria > Bacillota > Clostridia > Lachnospirales > Lachnospiraceae > Mediterraneibacter > Mediterraneibacter excrementavium. The sequence continues at coordinate 35,351 of DWVL01000088.1, forward strand.
CTGTTTTGCACAGTCCAGCATCCGCATGATCGGTTCCTGATAATGTATATCAAAATCGCCATACCCCGGACTGAACCTCGGACGAAGGAATCTTCCCTCCCGTTCCATCTCCTCAGCGATTACACGCTGCCGCGCATCACAATATTCCTCCAGATATGCCGCCGCACATGCCTGAAGGACAACCGCACGGCTCATATCTGTCAGCGATGCTCTGCGGATCAGATGATCCGTCTCCGCCCCCAGCGTTGCGCCGAAAAGGACAGCCTTGTCGCATCCCTGCAGATTTCTAGCAAGACTGTGGCTGATAATTGTTAAATTTCCGATCTCAATGCCTTCTTCCGAATTCTGTCCAATATCAAAAATGCGGCAGATGGATTTCGGATCCGCTGTTTCCTCCAGCTGGAGAAAAGCTTCGCTTATCATTCCGCGGGTCCTCTCATCTGCCGTTTCTTTTCCATATCCCAGATATCGGACGGCTTCTTTTATCCGTCTCTCCATACTGATATCCTATGCCTTTATCACATCTGACAGGTTGTCCATGATCGCCGCCGCTACATCAGGTTTGTTCATGGAATAAATATGTATATTTTTCACTCCGTTTGCCAGCAGATCGATGATCTGGTCTGTGGCGTAGGCAATCCCCGCCTGCTTCATGGCTGCCGGTGAATGGCCGAACCGGTCCAGGATGGCCAGAAATCTCCTCGGAAATACTGTTCCGGACAGTTCCTGGCTGCGCTTCATCTGAGAAGCGCTTGTGATCGGCATGATGCCCGGAAGGACAGGTACAGTAATACCGGCCTCGCGGATCCTGTACAGAAAATTATAATGGATATCGTTATCAAAAAACATCTGTGTTGTCAGGAAATCCACTCCGCAGTCCACTTTCTGCTTCAGATACCGGATATCATCTTCCTTGTGCTCATTTTCCACATGGCCTTCCGGATAACATGCGGCGCCGATGCAGAAATCGCCGGAACGACGGATCTCCTCAACAAGTTCATATGCATACCGGAACCGTTCCTCTGTCGGGAAAGTCATGCCGGCAGGAATGTCGCCCCTGAGGGCGAGGATGTTCTCGATACCCAGTTCCTTCAGGTTGCGGATCACCCCGCGCACCTCTTCTTTCGTCGAGGATGCGCAGGTAAGATGCGCAAGGCTTAACACGTTCAGATCATCTTTGATGTGGGAGGCAATGCGCGCCGTATTCTTGCTGGTGCCGCCGCCCGCACCGTATGTCACACTGATAAAGGCCGGATCCAGCTTCGCGATCTCGTCCGTTGCCGCCGCAACCTTTTCGTAATCTTCATCTTTCTTCGGCGGGAATACCTCGAAAGAAATATGGATCCTGCCGTCATTCAGTCTGTCAATAATCTTCATCTGGTCTTAATCTCCTGTATTTTATATCCGGAACTTATTCTCCGATCAGGCCCTTATAAAGTTCCTCGTACTGTCTTGCTGAATTCTTCCACGAGAAATCCTGAGCCATCGCATGCTCTACGATCTTATTCCAGTCCCGTTTCTTATCATAGTAGATCCGCTCTGCATAACGGATCGTATTGAGCATCTCGTGCGCGTTGTAGTTGCAGAAGCTGAAACCTGTGCCGGTCTTCTCGAATTCATTGTATGCTTCTACCGTATCTTTCAGTCCGCCCGTCTCACGAACGATCGGGAGCGTGCCGTAACGCAGGCTCATCAGCTGGCTGAGTCCGCAGGGTTCAAAGAGCGACGGCATCAGGAACGCATCGCACGAAGCATAGATTTTATGTGAAAGTTCATCGGAAAAATAAATATTCGCGGATACGCGTCCGGAATATTTCCACGCAAAGTGGCGGAACATATTCTCGTATTTCACATCGCCCGTGCCGAGGACTACAATCTGGACCGCATCCTGGCAGAGTTCATCCATTATATAGTCCACAAGGTCGAAACCTTTCTGGTCTGTCAGACGGGAAACCATACCGATCATCATCACTTTCGGGTCTTTTTCCAGTCCCAGTTCTTCCTGAAGGCAGGTCTTGTTGACCGGCTTGTTCTTGCGGAAGTTGCTGATATTGAAATTCTTTGCGATCCGGTTGTCCGTCTCCGGATTCCAGTCATCGTAATCCAGTCCGTTCACGATGCCGCACAGATCATTGGAGCGTGCGGACATCAGGCCGTCAAGTCCCTCGCCGTAGAACGGAGTCTTGATCTCTTCTGCGTAGCTGTTGCTTACGGTCGTAACTTTATCCGCATACACGATGCCGCCCTTCAGAAGGTTGGCGTCCTTGTAAGCTTCCATCTTATCCGGAACAAAATAGTACTCCGGAAGTCCGGTAATGCCCCTGACGGTCTTCGTGTCCCATACGCCCTGGAACTTCAGGTTATGTATCGTCATAACGGTCTTAATCCCGCGGTAATATTCTCCGAGATAGCGGAAATTATCAAGATATACCGGGATCAGTCCGGTCTGCCAGTCGTGGCAGTGGATCAGATCCGGCCGGAATCCGATCACGGGAAGGATGCTGAGGACTGCTTTTGAGAAGAATGCGAACTTCTCGATATTCCACTTCGGATCTCCGTCATAGAGTGCAAATCCGCTGAAATAATGTTCGTTGTCGATAAAATAGAATGTAATGTCATTGAGAACGGTCTTAAGTACTCCCACATACTGGTCCTGTCCCGCAATATCCATGTAGAAATGCGTTACATACTCAAGTCTGTCTTTCCACTCCTGCTTCATACAGGTGTACTTCGGAAGCACAACCCTTGTATCATACTTTTCCTTGTCAAAATCTTTCGGAAGGGAACCGGCAACATCCGCAAGTCCGCCGGTTTTTATAAAGGGTACACATTCAGACGCAGCAAACAAAATGTTTTTCATATTACATTCCTCCAATTTCCGCCTTTTTCATTCCCTCAAGGCATCTGTTAAAAGGTATTATACCCCATTATCCCGTGGTTGAAAAGGATTTTATCACTTTTTATGCCTGTACTCCAGCTGGATCGTGTCAGCGATCAGGGCTATAAACTCCGAATTTGTAGGCTTGCCCTTCCCCGTACTCACTGTATAGCCGAACAGTTCATCCAGCGTGTCCAGCTTTCCGCGGCTCCAGGCAACCTCGATGGCATGCCGTATGGCACGCTCCACACGGCTTGAAGTCGTCTGATATTTCTTTGCCACCGTCGGATAAAGTATCTTTGTGATCGCATTGAGCACATCCATATCACTGACCGCCATGATGATCGCGTCCCTGAGATAATGATATCCTTTGATATGGGCAGGAATACCAATCTCATGGAGCATGTTTGTGACCCTGCTTTCCAGATTCTCTCCCGTTTTCTGATTTTCCGTCAGTATGTCCCCGTCTTTTCTGTCAGCGGAATGCGACAGATTTTTTACGGACTTGATCCGCTCCAGAAGCATCTGATTATTAAACGGTTTCATGATATAGTAATTTGCGCCTTTATTAAAGGCATCTTCTGTAATTCGTTCCTGTCCGACTGCCGTGATCACGATAAAATAAGGCCTCTTGTGGACCGTACGGTCCTGCCCGACCATTTCCATTACTGTCAGGCCGTCCATTTTCGGCATGATCAGATCCAGAAGGACAACATCCGGCTGCCTTTCTCTGATGATCTGACACATCTCTTCTCCGTTTTTAGCCTTTCCTACCAGATCCAGTTCTTTATCCGTGCTGACAATCTCTCCCAGGACATCGAGGATCTTCTGGTTATCATCAGCAATGGCCACACTCAAATGCTCCATCCTCTTCTCTCCTTACAGTTGGGAAATCCTGTCCATGAAACGCCACCAGCTTATTATATCCACGCCAAAATGCGGAATCAAGGAGATTTTGTAGTACTAATTCGACACGGTATTCGACAGTTCAGATATTCAGACTTCATTCAGCATATTTTCAATGAATATCCCATATCCTTTCGTCGAATCCTGAACAAACACGTGCGTCACCGCTCCGATCAGTTTGCCGTCCTGCATGATCGGACTGCCGCTCATCCCCTGTATGATCCCTCCCGTCATTTCAAGCAGGTCAGGGTCTGTCACTTCTATGACAAAGCCTTTGTTCACTTCATTTCCGGACATGTCGATATCTGTCACACGGATTTCATACTCTTCCATCCTGTTATCCACATAACAGCGGACCGTCGCCGGACCGGTATGGATTTCTTCTTTTTTTGCCGTGCGGACAGACACCGGATCCGCAAACAACGCATCGGATCCTTTGATCGTCCCGTAAATTCCGGCTCCTGTATTTTTTTCAATATCTCCCAGTATATTATAATTATTGTAAACGATGATCCCTTCCATCGTCCCGGGAGATCCGCTGTGCCCCTTTGTAATATCCCGTATCGTTGTCCGATAGATCTTTCCGCTGTCGATCGACATAAGCATTTCGGTATCTATATCATGGATCCCGTGTCCCAGCGCCCCGAATCTGCCGCTTTCCGTAACAAATGTGATTGTTCCGAGTCCCTGCACATTATCCCTCACCCAGATCCCGAGTCTGTATTTATCCGGGGCATATTCCGCCGGCACGATCTGAACATCCAGTATGCTGCTGTTTCTCCGCAGAGTCAGCGTTACATTTCCGTCGCCCAGTCTGTCCACTTCCTCAAGCAGATCCGACTTATCCTTGATTTCCCGGTGATTGACCGCAGTTATATAATCGCCGGATCTGACAAGTCCTGATGCAGGCGTCTGACAGTTTCCTTCCGTATCTCTGATCTGTTCTGTACTGAGCACCATCACTCCATCCGTTTCCATATATATCCCGACCGGCATTCCTCCCAGGAAGACCTTCTCCTTCTCTGCCGCAGACGTGCTGGCACTGGCCTCTGCGGACACGCCGCCGGTATCATGATCCGGCACGTCCGCAGTCGTATTCAGACACAGGATCCCCGCACATAAAAGTCCCGGCAAAAGACATGCAAAAAACGAGGCGCACCGCCTGGTGCGGTTTTCCGCCATACGATCTCTTCCTCCTTTCCCTGTACTCTGTAACATAAAGAAAAACGGATACTCTGAACGTATCCGTTTCTAGTATGTGTGGTTTTCTGTTTTTCAGTCTGGTATTATCTGCTCTTCAATGCCAGTTCTTTCATCTCGGCAGCGCTTTGCATAACAGCTTCCGTGATCTTTGATCCGCCCAGGAGCCTTGCAAGTTCCATCACGGATTCTTCTTTATCAAGCTTTCTGATATCCGTATATGCCATTCCGTTATCCGCATTTTTTCTGATCACGAAATGAACATCGGCAGCAGCGGCGATCTGCGGGAGATGCGTAATGCAGATCACCTGTCGGTTTCGTGAGATCAGCCGCAGTTTTTCCGCGACTTTATCGGCAGTAATCCCCGAAATTCCGGCATCGATCTCGTCAAAGATCAGGGTCGGCGTATCTTCCCTGTCAGCAAGCACCGTCTTTACCGCCAGCATGATACGGGATAATTCCCCGCCGGATGCTATGGAGGCCAGCGGCTTTAACGGCTCTCCCGGATTGACTGCAAGGAAAAATTCCGCATCATCCCTTCCATTCGCACTGTACTGGCCGGTATCACCGAGATGTATTTCGAGCCTGTTATCAAGAAAATTAAGATCTTTCATCTGTGTCCGGATCTCTTCGGCAAACAGCAGCGCGTTTTCTTTCCGGATCCTGCTCAGAAGCGCCGCTGTCTCCCCGGCTTTTTTTTCAGCCTTTGCTCTTTTTTCTTCCAGTCCGGCTAAAAATGCATCGTAATCATTCAGCGTCTCTATTCTCTGCTTCTTTTCCTCGCAATATGCGGAAATTTCAGAAATTGTTTTTCCATATTTTGACTTTAAATGATTGATCAGATTCAGGCGCTCCCCGGTCTCTCTGAATTCTTCTTCGGAAAATTCAAAACTTTTGGCGTATTCGGAAAGTTCGCGATTGAAATCATTCAACAGGCTGTCCGCATCAAGAAGCTGGCTGTAAAGCTGGGCGGCCTGGCTGTCAAAATCAGCCGCGTCCTGGAATGCACGGATCGCTCTGCTCAGACATTCACTGGCATTGGCCCCGTCTTTTTCTGCAGTAAACTGATATGTCTCCGCTACGGCTTCCGTGATCTTCCTGCTCTGCGTCATCCGCCGGTACCGCTCTTCAAGATCGTCGTCCTCGCCCTCTAAAAGCGCTGCCTCCTCGATCTCATGGACCTCATATTCAGCCAGGGACAGCTCCCTTCTTCTGCTTTCTTCATCGAGAGAAGTCTCTTCCAGCTGTCTGCGTATTTTCTGAAGTTCATCGTACTCCTGAGCCATTTCTTTCTTTACCGGAATGATCTTTTCGCCGGCATACAGATCCAGCAGTGCCAGATGGTTTTTCCGGTTCAGCAGTGTCTGGCTGTCATGCTGCCCGTGAATGTCGATCAGCTGTCCGGCAGTCTCTTTTAACGCGCCCATGCCGACAGTCTCCCCGTTTATCCTGCTGATGCTCTTTCCGTCCATCAGTCTCCGGCTGAGAGTGACCAGGCCGTCTTCCGCCTGTATCCCGCTCTCTTCCAGCCGGCGGATGATCCTCTCATCCTCGAGGGAAAATGTGATCTCTACCACTCCGTTTTCCGCGCCGCTTCGCAGCATGTCAGCCGTGTATCTTCCGCCCATCGCAAGATTGACCGATCCCATAAGGATCGATTTCCCGGCGCCGGTCTCGCCGGTCAGTATGTTGAGTCCCCGGCCGAAATCAACCTCGGATTCATTGATCAAAGCAAGATTCTTTACATGAAGATTCAGTAACATATTATTGTCTATACTCCTTTAGAGACGATCTTTCTGATCTTTTCCATCACCGAAGAAGTATCTTCCACTGTGCGGATCGCACACATGATCGTATCGTCTCCGGCAATGCATCCTACAACTTCATTCCAGTTCATTGCATCCACAGCGGCGGCCACTGCCATGGCCATACCGGATACAGTCTTGATCACCAGGATGTTCTGCGCCATATCCATGGAAATGAATCCGTCTCTGAGCACACGAAGATATTTTTCATTTAATTCCGGTTCCGCCTGACGGTGTACTACGTATTTCTGTCTGCCGCCGGCGACCGCGACCTTCGTCAGATTCAGATCCCGTATGTCTCTGGAAACAGTGGCCTGCGTCACTTTAAAACCGGCATTGTTCAGATATTCCGCCAGTTCTTCCTGCGTTTCGATATCATACTGACTGATCAGTTCGATGATTTTTGCATGTCTGCTGACTTTCATATCTCTAATTTCCTTTCATTTTCTTGCGAAGCGTTTTCATAAAGCTTTCGCTTTCAAGCTTTACCAGACGCGCAGTTCTTCCGGAACGCCTGATCACAACCCTGTCCCCCGTCACAAGCGTGATCTGTTCCGCCCCGTCGAAACACAGGGAAACCTTTTCCTGTCTTCCATAACGGCCTTCGCCTATCTCGACCTCAATGGTGTCATCTGCCGAAAGTACAATGCTGCTTGTATTAAGCGCATGGGAACAGATCGGGGTTATAACGATCATCTGAGCGGTCGGTTCGACGATCGGTCCTCCGGCCGAAAGGTTATACCCCGTACTTCCGGTCGGCGTGGAGATGATCACACCGTCAGCGTGGTAGCTGTTCAGAAGACTGCCGTCCACATAGACATTAAAATTGATGATCCGGATCTTTCCTTCCCTGGCAAGGACGATATCATTCATGGCAAGATCCTCGCCATCTTTAAAAATGCCGCTCAGCATCATACGCTCTTCAATGTCCGGAGTCCTGCAGAACAAATGATCAAGCGCTTCCCGGTAATTATCCAGATCAACTTCCGCAAGATAACCGAGCGTTCCCAGATTGATTCCCAGAAGAGGAAGCGTCCGTTCTCCCAGATCGCGTACCGAGCGGATCAGCGTACCGTCTCCGCCAAGAACAAGTCCGCATTCCACATCATCCGGGACCGTTCCCGGGATAATATGGCCCTCCGGATCTTTTTCTGCCACATAACACCGGCGTCCGTTGTTTTCTATATAACTTTTTATTTCACTTGTAATCGCAAAATTCCTGTCTTTAAGCTGATTGGGAATTATATAAAAGCTGTCCATTTTATACCTCTTTTTTATTTTGCAAGCGTTGCAAAAGCCTGATCCACGATCAGTCCGGGGGCAAGGCCATGATCCGTCCCCTGTTCGTTCCCGCTCTTTTTCAGATGGATCAGATACTCGATATTGCCCTCCGGCCCGCGGATCGGCGAAAAATCGAGTGCAAGAAGATCAAAGCCGATCGATATAGCATAATCCATTACTTTTCGGATCACTTCCAGGTGCGTGCTCTTTTCCCGGACAACCCCTTTTTTCCCGACTTTTTCGCGTCCGGCTTCAAACTGCGGTTTGATGAGCGCTACGATCTCACCGTCCGGTTTCAGATAATCCCGTATGGGAACAAGCACCTTGGTCAGAGATATAAAAGACACATCTATTGAAGAGAAATCCACCGGTTCGCCAATATCCTCCGGACGGACATAACGGATATTTGTCTTCTCCATACAGACGACACGCTCATCATTGCGCAGTTTCCAGTCCAGCTGACCTCTGCCGACATCGATGGCGTAAACTTTTCTGGCGCCGTTCTGGAGCATGCAGTCCGTAAAACCGCCCGTAGATGATCCGACATCCGTGCACACCCTGCCGCTGACGTCCACATCGAAATTCTGCAGGGCTTTCTCCAGCTTAAGGCCGCCTCTGCTCACATACGGCAGGACATGCCCCCTGATCTCGATCGATGCGTCTTCCGGGAAGGTGCTCCCCGCCTTGTCCTCCCGCTGACCGTCTACAAACACATTGCCGGCCATGATAACGGCCTTGGCCTTTTCTCTGGAATCTGCAAGCTTTTTCTTAACAAGCAATACGTCTAATCGTTCTTTCATCCCATCATCCTTTTATCATCAAGTAGTCTTTTACCGCCTGCTCTGCAATACGGCTGCTGTCCAGTCCGACCTCGCGCCGCAGGATATCTGTATTCCCGTGTTCGACATATTCATCCGGGATTCCGATATTGCGGACGTATACCGGAAGTCTGGCGCTGGATGCATATTCTGTCACCTGCTCTCCGTAACCTCCTATGAGCACGTTTTCTTCGATCGTAACAAACAGTCTGTGATTTTCTGCAAGGCGGTCCAGAAGCTCCGTATCGACCGGTTTCACGAACCGTGCGTTGACCAGGCTGCAGCTGTATCCCGCATTTTTAATTTCTTTTCTGACCTGATCTGCCAGTTCAGCCATATGGCCAACAAAGATCACAGCAATCTCTTTCTCATTATAAAGCACTTCACTTTTGCCATACACAACAGGGGCGCGGAACTCCTTCATCCCCTCATACGCGGCGCCCCGCGGATAACGCAGCGCGACCGGATGCGGGAAATCCACCGCAAACCGCAGCATATCCGCCATTTCCCATCTGTTCTTCGGCGAAATGACAGTCATATTCGGTATGCTGGAAAGAAAAGAGAGATCAAAGATCCCCTGATGCGTCTCCCCGTCGCTTCCCACAAGTCCAGCCCGGTCAACTGCGATCACAACCGGAAGATCCTGCAGGCAGAGATCGTGAAGCGTCTGGTCATACGCACGCTGAAGGAACGAAGAATAAACGGCAAATACCGGCTTCATCCCTCCTGCGGCAAGTCCAGCGGCAAATGTCATGGCATGTTCTTCTGCGATCCCTACATCAAAAAAGCGTCTTGGGAAATACTTTTTAAAGGCGGAAAGTCCGGTCCCGTCAGCCATAGCCGCCGTGATTGCGACAACCTTGTCATCTTTCCTCGCGATATCCGTCAGGACTTTTGAAAACACCTGCGTATAACTGTCGGTCCGGGCGGATTCAGTCGGTTCCCCGGTCTCGATATCAAAAGGACCTGTGCCGTGAAAACGTGAAGGATTTTCCTCAGCCGGAGGGAATCCCTTTCCTTTTTTCGTGATCACATGCACCAGAACGGCATGATCGACCCTTCTGGCCTCATTCAGGACTTTTACGAGACTTTTCACATCATGGCCATCCACCGGGCCCAGATAAGTGATCCCCATCTCTTCAAAAAACATCCCGGGAACAAAAAGCTGTTTGATGCCGCTTTTTGTTCTGCGGATCTGGCTGACGATCCGGTCACCCCTGCCCGGGATCCTTTTCAGCGTATCCTCAACGCCCTTTTTTATTTCCGTATATGCCTGCGCGGTCCGAAGTCCGTTCAGATATCTGGATATTCCGCCGACATTTTCCGATATAGACATATTATTATCGTTCAGCACGATAATAAAATTACTCTTCAGACGCGATGCATTATTCAAAGCCTCATAAGCCATCCCGCCGGTAAGAGAACCGTCTCCGATCACCGATACGACCGTATAGTCCTGCCCCAGCAGTTCCCTTGCCTCTACATATCCAAGTCCGGCAGAGATCGAAGTAGAGCTGTGTCCGGTATCAAAAGAATCACAGGCACTCTCTTTTCTCTTGGGAAAGCCGCTCATCCCCCCGTATTTACGAAGTCCGTCAAATCCATCCTTACGGCCGGTGAGAAGCTTGTGCGTGTAGGACTGATGTCCCACATCCCATATCAGCTTATCCTCCGGAAAATCCAGCGTCAGATGAAGAGCCATTGTCAGTTCCACCACACCGAGATTCGAAGCAAGATGCCCACCCGTCCGGCTGATCTTTTCGATCAGAAAAGACCGGATCTCCCCGGCAAGTCTGCCGAGCTGTTCATCACTTAATTCTTTTATATCATTCTCTTTCCGGATCAGTTCAAGAGCCACAGACCATCCCTCCGTCCTTTTATCTTATCTGTTCCTGTCCTATTTATCACGGTATACCAGCCATCTGAATAAGGCTTCCAGATACCGGCTGTCTCTTCCCAGGCTGTGAAGTTCTGTGATCGCCTCATCTGTCAGACGGGCTGCATCTTCACGGGACTGTTCCAGGCCTTTGACGGACACATAGGTTGTCTTCCCGTTCTTTTCATCGCTGTGCAGCGGTTTTCCAAGAATTTCCTCCGTGCCGGTCACATCGAGTATATCATCCTGGATCTGGAAGGCAAGTCCGATCTTTCCGGCAATGCCCTCCATCTGTCTGACTTCGCTGTCCGCTGCCCCTGCCAGGACAGCGCCTGCCATAACAGCCGCCTCGATCAGCGCTCCTGTTTTCAGCCGGTAGATAAAATCAAGCATTTCGCCGGATATCCTGTGCCCGGATTCCATCACATCCACAACCTGTCCGCCCAGCATGCCGTATATACCGGACTTTTCGGAAAGGATGGCAAGCGCCTTCCCGATGCAGAGACTGTTGCCCGGATCCAGTTGAAAGGCACGGCACGCTGTCTCAAACGCATAGTTTAACAGGGCGTCTCCTGCAAGGATCCCGATATTTTCCCCGTAAACCTTATGCGTTGTCTTACGGCCGCGTCTGTAATCATCATTATCCATTGCCGGAAGGTCATCGTGCACGAGCGAATAGGTGTGGATCATCTCCATTGCAGCCATAAAAGGTTCGATACATGCTCCGCTGCCTCCGAAAAGGCGGTATGATTCCACCATCAGCATCGGACGCAGCCTCTTCCCTCCGGCCATAAGGCTGTATTCCATGGCCTCCATGATCACTTTCTGATACCCGTTCTTTTCCGGGAGATGCCGGACCAGTATTTCATCGATTTCTTTTACTTTGTTTTT
>DWVL01000089.1 GCA_019120275.1 Candidatus Mediterraneibacter excrementavium
CACTGAAATTACGCGGTTTGGAGCGTATTGTCCCTTGTACACTGATGCTAACCTTTATTTAAAAAAGCAGTATGAAAAGTAATAGATATAATCGTTGTCATCTGGCATATCTCCTGATTCTATTGTATCAACCGGAGTCATCCGGATTCCGTCTTTTCCGTATATCAGAGTGCAAAGCCCCTGTTCTTTATCCGCTTTGATCAGTTTCCTGTCTTCAATCCGGGTGGCTGAGCGCCCATAATATTCTCTGCCTTCCACCTCTTCAAGGATTGGAAAATCTGTATACATATTCGCTGTGTCATCAGAAATAACCAGTCGCACCGTAAAATCTTCAAAATCCGGGACAACAGCAAGCATTCCCGCCGTCGGAGATGCAGAATTGTCATATATCAAACAGGCAATCTCTGATTTTTCTATAAGTTCGCCTGAATGGTATTCTGACATATATATAATCAGTTTCTTATATCTGTCATGAAGCGAATATCTGAACAGGTGAGCTTCCTCAAAGCCGGATATCAGTTTTGCTGTTTTCATTTCCGGGCTTTCCGGATCAAGCGCAACAATATAGCTTTTAGATTCATTAAAGTACTCTCTGACAAAATATCCCGACACAGCAGCCAGCACAATGCATGTGACAATAATCAATGCTGCAATGATCCGTTTCAGGAATTTCTGCCGGTTTTTGCTGTCTTTTGTCACCTGAAGAAGATTATCAGCTGATTTTTCTGCAATGTGTTTTCCTATTTTGATCAGATCCATACGACTACCTCCCTTCATGATAATAGTAAAATGTCATGGGGCAAATGCACACCTCTCAGAGGTAGAATCCGCAGTTTTATGCAGAAATTCAGGAAAGCATCTCCATTTCCTTCTGTATGGTCGTCTCGCAGGAACGCATCGCAAGGATCGTCTTCTCGAACAATTCATTAAGTCCCCAGCCGAGCATTTCGGCGCCTTGTCTGATCACATCACGGGAGCAGCCCGCTGCGAACCGCTTGTCTTTGAATTTCTTTTTTACACTGGAAACTTCCATGTCCATCACACTCTTTGACGGGCGCATCAGTGCTGCCGCCCCGATAAGTCCGGTCAGTTCATCCGTTGCAAAGAGCACCTTCTCCATCTCATGGACCGGCTCTTTGTCACTGCATATCCCGTAGCCGTGGGAACAGACCGTATAGATCATGTCCTCGCCGGCGCCGCCTTTTTCCAGAAGCTCCGGTGCTTTCTGACAGTGTTCCTCCGGGTACATCTCAAAATCGATATCATGAAGAAGGCCGCAGATGGACCAGTAATCCGCTTCATTACCGTATCCCAGTTCATTCGCATACCAGCGCATCACTCCCTCAACCGTAAGGGCGTGCTGAATATGAAATGGTTCTTTGTTGTAAGTCTTTAATAATTCCAGTGCCTGTTCTCTTGTTATCCTGCTTGTTCGCATTTTAGTCGCTCCTTCTCCGTAATGGATTGTTTATTTTTTAAATATGAATACCGGCAATGGCGGACAGTTTCCGCGGTTATAGTATTCATTTACGATCACCGTATATTCTTTCGGGGCAAGCGTCTTCAGATACGTGAGGATGCCTGCCTTCTCCTCGAAGCCTGTGTCTTTGCCGCTGTAGATGCACAGGCTCATGATACCGCCGGACTTGAGGATCGCAAGTCCCTGGCGTATGGCTTCGATGCTTGTTTCGGTTCTGGTTGAAAGATTATGATCTCCGCCCGGCAGATAGCCGAAATTGAAACAGATCACATCAGCGCTCTCCGGCTCAAGATATTGACTCATATGCTCATGCCCGTCCAGGATCAGAGACGCCTGATCAAGACAACCGTTCGCAAGAAGGAGCGCTTTTGTATTCTGAAGTGCACATTCCTGAATATCAAATGCCCACACATGCCCGCTTTGTCCTGCCAGTCTGCAGAGAAAAAGCGTATCGTTTCCATTGCCCATTGTCGCGTCGATATAGGTGCCGCCCCGTACGGCATTTGATGCGATAACGCTGTGGCACCATTCTGTGATCTGTGATGGATTCATCCTATTCTCCTTTTACATTCACGGCGTATTTTATTACATGATCTTTTTTATTTTCAAATATGTCATAGGCGTTCATTATATCATTCAATGCGCATCTGTGCGTGATGAGAAATCCGGCGTCAAGCTTCCCGCATGCAGTCAGATCCATGATCTCCCTGCAGTAGCTGCCGTCCACGCCGCCTGTCTTGAAAACAAGATTCTTCCCGTACATATCCGGAAGCGGAAGTTCCTGGGCTTCTTCATACATCGCCACAACCACAACGACCGCATTTGGCCGCGCGATCTTCCATGCGGTCTGGAATGTATCCGTCCCTCCGGCGACCTCGAATACAGTATCCGCGCCGCGTCCGTCCGTCAGTTCTTTTATGACCTTCTCAGGATCATCCCTGCCGGGTATCAGAGTAATATCGGCAAGGCCCTTTTCTTTCGACAGATTCAGCCTGTATTCATCCGTATCTATGACAATGATCCTGGCCGGCGTATAGAGGCGCGCGCACATCATCGTACACAGGCCGGCAGGACCCGCTCCGATCACGGCGACCGTATCCGCCGGATTGATTTCACCGATCTTCGCCGCCCAGTAACCGGTGGACAGAATATCTCCGTTAAAGAGCGCCTGTTCATCCGACACATGGTCCGGTATCACGGTAAGTCCGTTATCTGCGAACGGGATCCGGACATACTCAGCCTGTCCGCCGTCAATCCGGCATCCGAGCGCCCAGCCTCCGTCCGGATCTGTACAGTTATTTACGAATCCCCGTTTGCAGAAAAAACATTCTCCGCAGAAAGTCTCAACATTTACTGATACCCGGTCGCCAGGATTGATCTTCTTTACTGCGCTTCCGGTTTCTACAACACGGCCGACAAACTCATGGCCCAGGATCGTTCCCGGGACAGCACGCGGCACTGCGCCGTGTTTAATATGTATATCGCTGGAACAGATCGTTGTCAGCGTTACTTTAATGATCGCATCCCGGTCATCCTGGATCTTCGGCACCGGACGGTTCTCCAGTGCAATCTTGCCTTTTCCCTTATATACGACTGCTTTCATGATTAATCTCCTTTTTCCTGCGGATAAACCAATCCCCACTGTCGACGCAGTTCATCCATGATCTCCATTACATGGATACTGTCTGCCAGCGGCATGGAATCGCTTTCCGGCTTTCCGGCACGGACAGCTTCAATACATTCTTTCACTTCATATTCATATCCGCTGATCTGATCCGGAACATTCGTCTTTTGCAGAAGTCTGTCTTCTGTATCATAGACAGAGATACACTGCGGGTTATTAATATTCTCCACGACGATATATCCCGTTTCGCCGTAAAGGATCCCTTTCCGGTCTGATCTGCTGTAGATATCGTGTGTGAGCACTGCCATACGGCCGCCGCGGAAGAAGATCGTGATGGATTCCATCCCGTCCACGCCGGTTTCCGTCATCCGCACAGAAGATTCGATCCGTTCGATATCCGTCCCGAAATTCATCAGGGCGAAATTAAGACCGTACACGCCTATATCCATAAGGGCGCCGCCGGCCAGCTCCGGACGCATGATGCGTTCTTTGTGCGTGATCGGATAAGAAAGGTTGGCTGTCAGGGTCGATATATTTCCGATGATCCCGCTGTCCATAATCTCCCGGATCATATCTCTGGACGGCATATATCTTGTCCAGATTGCTTCAGCGATGAAGACCTGCTCCTTCTCCGCCAGTTCTCTGATCTTCCGGGCTTCTCCTGCATTCAGTGTAAAAGATTTTTCACAGAGGACCGGTTTTTTATGCCGGATGCACAGTTCCATATTCTCATAATGACAGGAATGAGGCGTTGCGATATAAATAAGTTCTACGTCCGGATCTGCACACAGTTCTTCATAGCTTCCGTATGCTTTCTTGAATCCGTATTGATGTGCAAATTCTTCCGCACGTTCCTGTGAGCGCGAAGCCGCAGCATAACACTCAGCCTCTTTCATCTGCATCAGTGTTTCTGCGAATTTTCCTGCCATGGCTCCACAGCCAATGATCCCGATTTTCATGATAATTTTCCTCCTGTTCTCAAATTCCGATTGAACAAAATCGCTGCGCGATGGCCTGCGGAGGCTGTGGTGTAGCGATTTTTTGTTTCTTATGATAAAAACAGTGGAAAGCAAGTCCTAAAAGTAGTATTGTTAAGTCACCACAACGAAACAATCAAACAGGATCGACCTCTCCACTGCCTATGAAAAGAATACC
>DWVL01000090.1 GCA_019120275.1 Candidatus Mediterraneibacter excrementavium
CGATTGAGGATAACGCAGAAAATCACCGAAATTACGCGGCTTGGAGCGTGTTGCCCCTTGTACACTGACGCTAAGCATGGTAGCTATACATTCCAGGGCGGGCGTCCGGGAGACAGGCGGCGCCTTGAACATGTCCGACAGTTTTAATTCCTGCCGGTCCGGTTCCCTTTCCGTCCCGTTGTAAAATACGAAATACTGCGGGAAGGGGAGCTCTTTCAGTGAGGAAGTATAAATGTCAATCTCATTTTTAACGATATATTTTTCGTAAAGCCTGCACAGGTAGATCAGTCCCCGTACCGGCATGTTCGGGTTAAAGGTGCTCTGATGTTTGTACAGGTTCATCATGCCGCTGATGAGAAATGAGATATCGTTTTTCCGGGTGAGATACAGTACATTTCCGAGCGTGTTTACTTCCAGTTCATCCGGGTCTGTGTAGCTGCTGCCGTTGAGCGCATTGTAGAGGGACAGCAGATCTTCTTTTTTCTGGAATACCATTCGGAAGAGCCCGTCCTTGTACTCTCTGTTTGCAATGGGATAATCCTGATCATTATGTAGTTTTCGGTTCAATAATTACACCTCCATTATAGGGAAAAAAGTGGACAGTTGCAACCTTTTGCATGCGTAAAGCAGTGAAAGGAATAGCTGGCGGAAACCGCCGGATGTGGCCTGCAGGACCTGATAAAATTTGAACAATGACAGAGAAAGAAAAATCCCTGCCGGATGTTTGTCTATTATAGACCCCGGCAGGAGAGAAATCAATGTGGCAGAATGCACAATCTTAATGAAATCTTCAGAAAACAGTAAGTAATACTTCGGTTTTGTTCTGTACAATCATAATCAGCAGCCTGCCGGTTCCGGCAGAAATAATCCAGAGACAGGAGGAAGAAGTGAATAAAGCGATCATTGTAAAAAATCTGTACAAGTTTTACCGTGTCGGCGACTCGGTCGTCCGGGCTCTGGACGGCGTGAGCTTTGAGGTCTCAGAGGGAGAGTTCTGTGCCATTGTCGGTACTTCAGGTTCGGGCAAGTCTACCCTGCTCAATATGCTGGCTGGTTTGGAGAAGCCGACCAGAGGGCAGGTGGTGATCGACGGGCGCCACATCGAGAAACTGAATGAGAACGAGCTTGTGAAGTTCCGGAGAGATAACGTGGGATTCGTTTTTCAGTCATTCCATCTGCTGGGCACGATGAATGCCCTGGAAAATGTGGCGCTGCCGTTGACTTTCCGGGGAGAGAGCCTGAAGAGCAGGATGAAGAAGGCGGATGACATGTTAAAGCTGGTTGGCCTGACAAAGCACAGAAAGCATCTGCCCAGGCAGATGTCCGGCGGACAGCAGCAGCGGGTCGGTGTGGCGCGGGCTCTTGTAGCTGATCCCAGGATTTTGTACTGTGACGAACCGACGGGAAATCTTGATTCCCACACATCGGAGGATGTGATGCGCCTGATGCAGAGGGTGGTGCGGGAGCAGAACCGCACGATGGTTATGGTCACTCATGACGACCATCTGGCACGGTATGCGGACCGGATCTTCCATATCATTGACGGGAAGATCGTAAAGATCGAGAACAACAGGAAAATAGCGGGAGAGTGAGGAAGAGAAGATGAAATATGTGATGCAGACATTGAAACGGATGGGCGTATTTTTGTCATGTACCGCGCTGGCACTGACCATGGCGGGGCCGGCCGGACTGTATGTCAGAGCAGCAGAGCAGCCGCCGGAAGGGATTGGGAAAACGGCGGATGCACCGGATTCAGAAAATCCGGATCCGGGCGGAACGGAAGGCGAGACGCCGGGAGAAGATACGCTCAGCCGGATCACACTGAGCGTGGGCGACGGACAGAAGACGCCTACATACAAGGCTGGGGATACGAAAGCGGAACTTAAGATCAATGTGGCAAACAGCGGAAATACGGATGCGCAGAATGTGCGGATCTCTCCGGTGGTGCAGAAGCCGGAAGAATGGCCCTTTGAGATGGATCAGCTCAATTATGACCAGGATCTGGGAACGATCGGCGCGGGGAAACATGCGGCCGCAGTATGGGGAAGTGATGCGGATGGGAAGCTGACCGTTCGAAGCGATGTTACTGGAAAATCCTATAAACTGACATTTAAGATTACTTATGATGACGGGAAACAGACTTATGAGACGGAGAAATATGTATTTGTCCGGACCGAAGCGAAGAAATCTTCTTCGTCCGGCTCCGTCAGCAAACCGACAGGGGGCGCTTCGTCCGGTTCCGGCAGCAAACCGACCGGAGGCGCTTCATCAGGCGGAACGGGCGGAGGTGTGGCGCAGGGGGATTATGAGATCTCGTCCGGCGGCGTGTACAACAGTGAACCTGTTACGTCCGGCGGGTCAGGCGGGGAGGCTTCAGCCGCACCGTCTGACGCATCGGTTCCCAGAGTGATCGTGACCGGGTTTGATACGGTTCCTGCAACGGTGAAGGCGGGAGATGATTTCCGCCTGACGATTCATCTGAAGAATACGTCGAAGAAAACGGCGGTCCGGAATATGCTGTTTGATCTGCAGGCTCCGGCGTCCGGGGCTGATGAGGCGGCGGAGGCTCCAGCCTTTCTTCCGGCATCCGGATCCAGTTCCATATATCTGGAAGGGATCCCGGCCGGCGGGACAAAGGATATTTCCATAGAACTCAACAGCCGTGCGGATCTGATCCAGAAACCGTACAGCATTACCATGAGCATGCTTTATGAAAATAAGAATGCCGAACAGTTCGAAAGCCAGTCCAGTCTGGCGATTCCGGTAACCCAGGAGGCCCGGTTCGAATTCAGCGACATCCAGATCATGCCGGATACGGCTGAGATCGGCGAAGAGGCGAATATCACCTGCAATATTTATAATCTGGGCCGGGTCAAGATGTATAACGTGAAAGTGGGTTTTGAGGGTGACGCCATTGAGGGTCAGGAACTGTTCCTAGGGAATCTGGAATCCGGAGCAACCGGGACGGTGGACGGCATCGTTACCGCACTGGCGGAGTCCTATGAGGAGAATAACTGCCGGCTGGTGCTGAGCTACGAGGATGACGCTGGAAATGTGACGGAGGCAAAGCAGGAGTTTACCATGACGGTTACGCAGCCTGCGGATGATATGGCCATGGAAGATGATTTTCCGGTCATGGATGATGAGGAGCCGGGCGGGCACACTGGTCTGATCATTGCGTTGATCGCAGGGATCGTCCTTGCAGGCGGAACCGCAGCCGTGGTCATCATAAGGCGCAGAAAGAAAAAAGCCGGCCGGGAAGAGGAGGAATGGTTCGATGAGGTGGAGCGATCTGTTGAGGATGAGTCTGGGGAGTCTTAAGCGAAGAAAACTCCGGACATTCCTGACTATACTGGGAGTTGTGATCGGCACCACGTCCATCGTGGTCATGATCTCTCTGGGACTGGGGCTGCAGGAATCCATGTACCGCCAGGTGGAGGAAAGCGGCGGGACGACCACGCTTACTGTCTATGGGAAAGATAATGCATTCATGTCTTACAGTCCGGAGTCGGAGGAAGAGACGGACCGGTATCTGACTGACGAGGCGCTGGATTCCCTGGCAGCGCTGGAACATGTAGAGAGCGCTTACCCGCGGATCTCTACTTCCGGGCTGGCACTGAAAGGCCGTTTTGAAGGAAATCTGGAGATCATCGGCATGACCCGGGAAGATATGGAAGCGCAGAAAATCGAACTGAATCCCGGAGGAACATTTCCGGATCCGGACAGCGGGGAACTGGTCTTTGTATTCGGAAATATGGTGCTTATGAACTTTAATGAAAAAAACGGCGGCGGTGGTTACTGGGAGACCGGCGAACTCCCGGACATCGATCTTCAGAATGACCAGCTTTTCCTGATCCTGGATCAGGACAGCTACTATGCAAGCCAGGGAACTCCGATGGAAACGGGCGAAATGTCCGGGGATAACGGATCTTCTGGCCGCCGTATCCCGAAGAAATATGTGGTCGGCGCCAGCGGCGTGATCGCAGGCGGCGAAAATGATTATAACGAATTTTCTTATTCGGCGCTCTGCGACATTACCATATTAAAAGAGACACTGCAGAAAGAATTCCGGGGGCGGGTGATCCCCGGGCAGCCGACCACAGACAACGGAAAACCAATGAAGGAATTTATGTATTCCTCGGTCATCCTCCGGGCCGATGACATGGATCATGTAAGCGATCTCGCCCAGACGATCCGAAACATGGGTTATACTGTGAATACAAATATGGAACTGATCGAAGGCATGCAGAAGACACTGATCATGGTCCAGGCGGTGCTGGGCGGCATCGGCGCCGTGGCGCTTCTGGTGGCGGCCATCGGCATAACGAATACGATGATGATGTCGATCTATGAACGGACAAAAGAGATCGGCATCATGAAAGTGATCGGCTGCAGCCTGCGAAACATCCGCCAACTCTTTCTCCTGGAGGCGGCGTTTATCGGGCTGATCGGCGGGATCGCGGGAAATGTCCTGAGCCTGATCCTGTCTGCGGTGATAAACCTGTTTGTTTCCAGTGAATCACTGACCGGTATGCCGGGAAGCATTTCCTACATCCCATTCTGGCTCATGCTGGCGTCATCCGGATTCGCGGTGCTGGTTGGCATGGCGGCGGGGTATTTCCCGGCAGTCCGGGCCATGAAGCTGAGTCCGCTGGCGGCGATCAGGGGAGAGTAAACGATATTACAGCAAGAGTATAGAATAAAGAAGCGGAAAGTTGTATTGCTTATGGAAGATAAAAGCAATACAACTTTTGATTTTACGCCAAAATAATGACGGGAAATTTAGATAAACCGCGAATTGTATTGGAAGTTGTTATGGTATATGATAAAACCATGAGATCGGAATAAACCATTTCCTGACAGAAAGGGGGCGTCTGATGCAGAAGAAATATGAACAGATCGTTGGCTGGGTAAATGAGCAGATACAGAACGGAACCCTTATCCGTGGAGACCGGCTTCCTTCGGAAAATGAACTTATGGAACGTTTCGGCGTGAGCCGCCAGACTGTGCGGCGCGCGCTGGAAGAACTGACAGAAAGCGGGAGCGTGGAAGGCCGGCGCGGAAGCGGTACGTACGTGACGGCCAATACCAGGCGTTATACGGATCGGGAAGTCCGGATCGCTGTTATGCTGACCTACGTGGACACTTATATTTTCCCTGCGATCATTAAAGGGATTGAGTCGGTGCTGACACCGGAAGGATGCACGATGCAGATTGTTATGACGGACAATGCAGTGGAAAAGGAGCGGATGCTCCTGAAGGAGTTTATCCGCACACAATCTGTGGACGGGATCATTGCAGAGACAGTAAAGAGCGGACTCCCCAATCCGAACCTGAATCTGTACAGAGAATTGGAAAAACTGGGGATCCCGGTGCTTTTTGTCAACAGTTTTTATACGGATCTGGATATTCCGCACGTCAGTATGGATGACCGTATGGCCGGATACCTTGCTGCACGGCATCTGATTGAATGCGGACACCGGCGTATCGGCGGAATCTTTAAAGCCGATGACGGTCAGGGACATCTGCGTTACGCCGGATATATGGATGCGCTGATGGAGAAGGATATTAAAGTGCGGGGCGGACAGGTTATCTGGGTGGATTCAGAACAACTGAAGAATATGGAAGAGGAGAGCGCCGGATTTCAGAAGAGACTGAAAGGCTGCACGGCATGCGTCTGTTACAATGACGAAACAGCTTATAAGCTGGTCCGGATCTGCCAGACAGCGGGGAAATGCGTCCCGGAGGATATTTCCATCATCGGGATCGATAATTCCGCACTGGCACAGTTCTGTCCCGTGCCGCTGACTTCTCTGGAAAATCCGGCTGAGGAACTTGGAAGGACAGCGGCGGAAATGATGACGGGCCGGATCCTGAGAAATGAGAAAATGGAATCCCGTGAATTTGAACCAGAGCTTGTAATGCGCAGTTCCGTGCGGGTTGTCCATGAGATTTAGTGATGAGAAACTGACATGAGATATAAGAAAGGAGATCATATTTATGCTGGAACAGTTAAAAAAAGAAGTTTATGAGGCGAACATGCTTCTGCCGAAACACAGCCTTGTGACATTTACATGGGGAAATGTGAGCGGGATTGACCGGGAGAGCGGTCTGTTTGTGATCAAACCCAGCGGGGTAGAGTATGACCTGCTCACCCCCGATGACATGGTTGTGGTCGATCTGGACGGCAATAAAGTGGAGGGAAAATACAATCCTTCTTCAGACACACCGACCCATGTCGTGCTGTATAACCGTTTTCCGAAGATCGGCGGCGTGGTCCATACCCATTCGGCCTGGGCGACAAGCTGGGCCCAGGCGGGAAGAGATATCCCCTGCTACGGCACGACCCATGCGGATTATATTTACGGGGAGATCCCCTGCGTGCGCAACCTGACAAAAGAAGAGATCGAAGAAGCGTATGAGAAAAATACGGGCGTGCTGATCGCCGATGAATTTGAGCAGATGCAGAAGGACTATATCGCGGTTCCGGCTGTGCTGTGCAAGAACCATGGCGTGTTCACCTGGGGCAAAGATGCCCATGAAGCTGTGCACAACGCAGTGGTTGTCGAAGAGGTGGCGAAGATGGCTGCCCGCTGCGAACTGATCAATCCGCAGGTACAGCCTGCGCCGCAGGAACTGCAGGACAAGCATTATTACAGGAAGCACGGGGCGAATGCCTATTACGGGCAGCCTGGCAAATAAAAAAAGAGCAATAACAAGGAGGAAGAAAAATCATGTTAAAGAGAAAAGAATACAAATTCTGGTTCTGCACAGGCTCTCAGGATCTCTATGGGGATGAATGCCTGGCCCATGTAGCGGAGCATTCCCGGATCATCGTGGAGAAGCTTAACAAGTCCGGCAGGCTGCCCTATGAAGTGGTGCTGAAGCCGACCCTGATCACCAATGAACTGATCAGAAAGACTTTCAATGAGGCAAATATGGATGAGACGTGCGCCGGCGTGATCACCTGGATGCACACATTTTCCCCGGCTAAATCCTGGATCCTGGGACTTCAGGAGTACCGCAAGCCGCTGCTTCATCTGCACACACAGTTTAATCGTGAGATCCCGTACGATACGATCGACATGGATTTCATGAATGAGAATCAGTCCGCGCACGGCGGCCGCGAATTCGGACATATTTTTACCCGTATGAATATTGAACGTAAAGTTGTCGTCGGATACTGGGAAGATGAAGCGGTACAGAAGAAGATCGCATCCTGGATGCGCACGGCTGTCGGTGTGATCGAGAGCAGCCACGTGCGGGTGATGAGAGTGGCCGATAATATGAGAAATGTGGCGGTCACGGACGGAGATAAGGTAGAAGCGCAGATCAGGTTCGGCTGGGAAGTGGATGCCTATCCGGTCAATGAGGTTGCTGAGGCAGTAGAAGCGGTATCTGATAGTGACGTTAAAGCACTGACGGATGAATACTATGATACATACGAGATCCTTCTTGAGGGCAGGGATCCGGAAGAATTCCGCCGTCATGTGGCAGTGCAGGCTCAGATCGAACTCGGATTTGAGCGCTTCCTTGACGAAAACAACTATCAGGCGATCGTTACTCACTTCGGGGATCTTGGAAGCCTGAAGCAGCTCCCGGGTCTTGCAATGCAGAGGCTGATGCAGAAGGGGTACGGCTTCGGAGCGGAAGGCGACTGGAAAACAGCGGCTATGGTGCGCATTATGAAGATCATGACCGAAGGGATGAAAGACGCCAAAGGGACCTCTTTTATGGAAGATTATACCTACAACCTGGTACCGGGAAAAGAAGGCATCCTGCAGGCGCATATGCTGGAGGTGTGTCCGACGATCGCGGACGGTCCGATCAGCATTAAAGTGCAGCCGCTTTCCATGGGGGAGCGTGAAGATCCGGCCAGACTGGTGTTTACTTCAAAGACGGGACCGGCTGTTGCAACATCCCTGATCGATCTCGGAGACCGTTTCCGTCTGATCATCAATGACGTAAACTGCAAAAAGACAGAAAAACCGATGCCGAAACTTCCGGTGGCAACAGCATTCTGGACGCCGGAGCCGAACCTTCAGACCGGTGCGGAAGCCTGGATTCTCTGCGGCGGCGCGCATCATACCGCATTTTCCTATGACCTGACCAGCGAACAGATGGGGGACTGGGCAGCAGCTATGGGCATCGAGGCGGTTTACATTGACAAAGATACAACGATCCGCGGCCTGAAAAATGAACTGAGATGGAATGATGCCGCATACAGGAAATAAGATTCTCATTGAAAACAACGCTCCGGAAATGTATAATAACAAAGAAGCATTATAGTAAAGAGCAAAGGAGTTATGGAAACAATGGGTATTAGAATCGGTATTTTAGGCTATGGTAATCTCGGCAGAGGGATCGAGTGTGCGATAAAACAGAATCCGGATATGGAACTGGCGGCGGTATTTACCCGCAGAAATCCGGAGACAGTAAGCATCCTGACGGAAGGTGCGGCGGTGTGCAGCGTGGCAGATGCAGAGCAGTGGAAAGATAAGATCGATGTGATGATCCTGTGCGGCGGAAGCGCAACGGACCTGCCGGAGCAGACGCCGGAATATGTCCGAATGTTCAATGTGATCGACAGTTTCGATACGCATGCAAGGATTCCGGAGCATTTCGCGAATGTAGACGCAGCAGCGAAAGAAAGCGGAAAAGTGGGTATTATTTCTGTGGGCTGGGATCCGGGAATGTTCTCTCTGAACCGCCTTTATGCAAACGCGATCCTTCCGGACGGCAAAGATTATACATTCTGGGGCAAAGGTGTCAGCCAGGGACATTCAGATGCGATCCGCAGAGTTGCAGGAGTGAAGGATGCGAAACAGTATACGATCCCGGTGGAATCCTCTCTTGAGGCAGTAAGAAACGGTGAAAATCCGGATCTTACCACCAGACAGAAACATACAAGAGAGTGTTTTGTAGTGCTGGAAGAAGGTGCGGATGCGGCGAAGGTGGAAGAAGAGATCAAGACTATGCCGAACTATTTCTCAGATTATGATACAACCGTGCACTTTATCAGTGAGGAAGAACTCAAAAGGGATCACAGCGGCATCCCGCACGGCGGTTTTGTGATCAGAAGCGGAAAGACCGGCTGGAATGGCGAAAATAGCCATGTGATCGAATACAGCCTGAAGCTGGACTCCAATCCGGAATTCACTTCATCCGTTCTGCTCGCATATGCACGCGCGGCATACAGACTTGCGGCGGAGGGACAGTGCGGCTGCAGGACGGTATTTGATATCGCCCCGGCTTACTTAAGCGCGAAGAGCGGGGAAGAACTGAGAAAAATGATGCTGTAAATACGAGTACAGGATATGAATATCAGCAGGCAGATACTGCCTGCTGATACTTGCAATTAACGATAATTGTAAGTGCAGACAATCAATAAGAATTGTAAAAAAATCATTAAAAGGAGGTATATGAAGATGAGGAGCAGAGAAGAAATCAGAAGTATGATCGATTCAGGACAGGCGGTACTCGGGATCGAACTGGGCTCTACCAGGATCAAGGCAGTGCTTATCGATGTGGACAAGTCTCCCGTCGCATCCGGAAGTTATGACTGGGAGAACCAGTATGTAGATCATATCTGGACGTACGACATCAATGAAGTGTGGAAGGGACTGCAGGGATGCTACAGTGATCTTGTGAAAAATGTCAGGGATGAGTACGGTGTGACGATCACCGATCTCGCGGCGGTCGGTATCAGTGCCATGATGCACGGCTATCTGGCGTTTGATGAGAAGGATGAACTGCTTGTGCCGTTCCGTACCTGGAGAAACACGATCACCGGAGAAGCTTCCGGTAAGCTTTCCGAACTGTTTTCCTACAATATTCCGCAGCGCTGGAGCATTGCACATCTGTATCAGGCCATCTTAAACGGTGAGGATCATGTGGATAAGGTGCGTTTCTTTACAACGCTTTCGGGATACATCCACTGGATGCTGACAGGCAGGAAGGTGCTTGGAAGCGGTGATGCTGCCGGAATGTTCCCGATCAATATCGAAACAAAGGATTTTGACGGCAGGATGCTTGATCAGTTTGATGAACTCATTGCCGATAAGGGATTCCCGTGGAAGATCCGCGATCTGCTCCCGAAAGTGCTGCTTGCAGGAGAAGATGCGGGAAGCCTGACGGAAACGGGCGCAAAACTTCTTGATCCGGAAGGCAATCTGTCTGCAGGCATTCCGATGTGCCCGCCGGAAGGCGATGCCGGAACCGGTATGACCGCGACCAACAGCGTTGCTGTGAGGACAGGAAATGTTTCCGCGGGAACCAGCGTATTTGCCATGGCTGTACTGGAAAAAGATCTGACGAAGCCATACGAGGAGATCGACATGGTGACCACACCTGCCGGCGATCTGGTGGCAATGGTGCACTGCAATAACTGTACTTCCGACTTAAATGCATGGGTGGGACTGTTCAAAGAGTTCGCAGAGAGTTTCGGTATGGATGTAGATATGAACAAACTGTTTGGAACGCTGTATAATAAAGCGCTTGAGGGAGATCCGGACTGCGGCGGCCTGCTGGCTTACAACTATTTTTCAGGCGAACATATCACCGGATTCGATGAGGGGCGTCCGCTCTTTGTGCGATCTCCGGAGAGCAGATTCAATCTTGCAAACTTTATGAGAGTCCATCTCTATACATCGCTGGGCGCGCTGAGAACAGGCATGGATATCCTGCTTAAGAAAGAAAATGTCAGACTCGACCGGATGATGGGACACGGCGGCCTCTTCAAAACCAAAGGCGTCGGGCAGCGGATCCTCGCCGGTGCGATCAACACGCCGGTATACGTCATGGAGACAGCCGGAGAAGGCGGAGCGTGGGGGATTGCGCTGCTGGCGGATTATCTGGTGCGAAAGGGAGACGGCGAAAGCCTGACCGATTATCTGAATAATAAAGTATTCCATGAAGCGAAGGGAACAGGAATGGATCCGGTTGCCGGAGATGTGGAAGGATATGAAAAATTCATGGAAAGATATACGAAGGGACTGGCGGTCGAAAGGGCGGCAGTGGACTGCGGTATATAACCTGTTTTTGCAGGACAGAGCCGCAGATGAGGTTATCTGAACGTTAACAGACTCCTCATCTGCGGCTCTAAAATTATTTCGTTTCAGAATCTTATTCCAGTGACAAATATCCGAATTCTCCGTTTTTGTAACTGATATCCACATACCCGCCGGAAGTGTTGTGATCATCCAGCATTCCGAAGGGTTTCTGGCTGATGTTGTCAAGGATGAGCGCGATATCTTCTTCGGATGTGACTTCCGCAGAGATTGTCTCCCCGCTGTAGTCTTCGATGCTTTCGACGCTGGCTGTCCTTGACAGTCCGGGCTGTATTTTTTCAAAGGCTTCACCTGAGACGGAATCCGGGAATACGGTCATGCGCAGGCTTATGAGTCCTGCCGGATCGATATCTTCGGACGGCGTATATCCGTACGATTCCAGAAGGTCCAGGGTGTTGCTGAATCCGGGATAGATATACAGTCCGCCCATCAGGTAGCCGGAGTATCCTGTGGTTGAGGATGAGGCCTTGGATGTGCGGATGTCAGAGGTTTCAGCAGTGGAGAGGTCCTCCGGATCCGGCAGGTAGATATTAAGCTGCGCCACTTCGGTTTCGTTGACCAGCGTATCCGGATCCGCACTCATAAGATCTGTTTCATAAGCGTTCAGGAGCGCTTCACGCTGGTCCGGATTCAGCTCCAGCAATTCTTCGGTGCCGTACAGGTCGGTAACGGTGATGTCGTTGGTCCTGCTTTTGTCGATCTGTGTGACCGGGAAGAGCCGGCGGCGGTATTCTTCATCCGCAAGGAATCCGGTCATGGCTTCTTTAAGTTCATCGCGCTGGATCGCGTACTGTCTGGAGACGGTCCGCCCGCTGTTCAGCTTATAATGAAATACTGCGGTCATATACTCGCTGTCGGTGTGGTTTGATGCCGATTCGTAAACGGAATCCGGCGTGATGCCGTTTTCCAGGTTGTCGATGCCGGACTGTGCCAGGGTGTATGCGGCATCTGTCTGATTCGCGGGCACATAGCTTTCCGTTTCTGCTTTTATCCGGTCGTCATATCCGGGATAAGAAAAATAATATGAAAAACTGTCCGGATAGATACTGACCGTTTTCAGCTCACTTTCATCTGGCAGGTACGTGTCGTATCCCGTCAGGTCAAACTGGAAGATACAGAGGACGGCAGCGACGCCGGTGATGGCGGTCAGGGACGATTTCCAGCCCGCAAGCAGCATTTTCAGATCCATGTGGAAGATAAACTCGATTACCGCGCAGAGGAGCACGGCGGCCAGTATACTGAGCAGGAGCGTTATGATCCCGTTCGGCACCTGCATGAAGTCCAGGATCAGAAGTACGGCAAAGATGGAGCATGGAATGACGATCAGGACTTTCAGCACCGGAGCGGACCGGGGAAATGCCAGTGCGCTGCCGGCGGCTTCTGAGGGATAGATCCGGTACAGAAGGAACGAGGCTGTCATCAGGACTGCACCGACTACAACAGCTGCGGCTGTGAGTGTGAAGAATGATCCTGTGCTGCTTTCGTGAAGGACATATACAAACAGGCCGGCCGGTGACAGATGGAGAGCGAGCCGTTCGGTAAGGGTCTGGCCGGTGGTGTAAAATGAATGGAAAAAATCCCCCTGCAGCATGAAGATGCTGTACAGTGCGATCAGCGGGTACACGGAAACAACCAGGCAGGCCAGCAGTGCGGTCACGGTGCGGCCGGCCAGTACGGTGGCGAATATACATGCATTATAGAGGACGAAAACCGCCGCTATGCCGCCCAGCACTGCCCGGAGACAGAGTACGGCTACGTGTCCGGTTATGGGAACAAGACCGGATGCTGTTACCACAGCCGCAGTCAGCGCGGCGCAGATGAGATAGGGCACATACAGCATGGTCAGTCCGGACAGATATGATGCTGCGTACAGACGTCCGCGCCTGACCGGGAGTGCATGGTAAAGATCCAGCTTCTCCCTGGAGTGGATGTGCCAGAACCCGGTCAGCGCACAGAGCAGCACCAGGATCGCGAATGTGCAGGCAAACAGCGCCAGACGGCTGCAGTTGAACAGCGTGGGCAGGTAGTCAAGGAAAAACGAAAGCTGATCCGGATCCTGTTCATATCCCGGCCCGTTCATGGAGTTCAGATAAAGGATCGAATAGACGGGCATCATCAGCAGGAAAGCCACGGCGCACAGCGCCGCCAGCCATATCCTGTGGCGGATGTTTTCTCTTATAAGTTTAACGCAGGAAATCTTTGATGTCATAACCAGCCACCTCCGTTTCGCTGATAAATATTTCTTCCAGGGTGAGCGGGAGCGCTTCCACGAACAGGGGCTCCTGAGCCTGGGTCTTCTTAAGGATCTCCGTCCGTTCCCCGCGAACGGTCAGGGTGAGGAGCGAGCCGGTGCGCTCCATTTTCAGGATCCGCAGGTTGCTGATCAGCTCCTGCTCCCTGCGGGAGTCAGAGATCACACACTGTAGTTTGCAGATGTTATTCTTCGCGTCGTCCAGATCCCGGGTGAGGAGCAGCCGGCCTTCATGCAGCAGGCCGATGCTGTCGCAGATGTCTTCCAGTTCCCGGAGATTGTGGGAGGAGATCACCGGCGTGAAATCCCTCTCTATGATCTCGGCGGCGATCAGGCTCTTTACGGCCTGCCGCACGACCGGGTCCAGCCCGTCGAAGGTCTCATCGCAGAGCAGATATTTCGTGCCCGCGCACAGGCCCAGCAGGATGGACACCTGTTTCTTCATGCCTTTTGAAAAGGCATGGATGCTCCGCTTCGGGTCCAGCCGGAACCGGTCGGCCAGTGTATCAAACTGCTTCCGGTTAAAGGCCGGGTAGATCATGGCGTAATAGTCCCGCATCTGGCGGATGTCGGCGTTGGGGAAGAAGTAAGGCGTATCCGGAAGGAAGCAGATCTGCGCTTTGGCTTCCGGGTTCTCGAATACGGGTGCGCCGTCGCAGAGGATTGTGCCGTCGTCCGGACGGATGACGCCGCTGATCATGCGGAGCAGGGTGCTCTTGCCCGCGCCGTTTGATCCGATCAGTCCGAAGACCATTCCCTCGCGTATCGTTCCGCTGACGTGGTCGACGGCGTGGACGCCGCCCAGTGTTTTGTCAACATTTTTCAGTTCGATCAAGGTTCTTCCCCCTTTCGGTATACATCGTTTACAAGGTCGAGATACTGCGCTTTGGTGATCCCGAGGGCCCGGCCTCTGTCCATCAGCGTTTTCGCCGCTTCAAGGAGAGACGCCTGCTCTTTTTTGTTCAGCTCCGCGGTGTCCGCCACGAAATTGCCCCGTCCCTTGACCGGGTAGATATATCCTTCCTGTTCCAGAAGGGAAAAGGCTTTCTGTATGGTGTTCGGGTTGATGGACAGTTCCACCGCCAGGGAGCGCACGGAAGGCATCTGGCTGTCCGCGGGCAGGACGCCCTGCAGGATCAGCGTCCGGAACCGTCCGGCGATCTGTTCGTAGAGCGGCAGCTTGCTCTGGTAATCAATAGAGATCATAATCTTCCTTTCCGTGAATCTGTGGTTTTAAGGTGTACTATTAGTATTAGTACACTTAGTATAGCATCGCAAGAGGGAGCGGTCAACAGGAAATAAGGAAAACCATCCGGAAAAGCTTGTGTGCCGGATGAAATAGTGATATGATATCCCTGTTCAATCTGAACGGACGAGAACAGTTTCATACGGAAAGGAAACGGAGAAGAACGTGACCTATAGAGAAGCAAGGGTATATTTGGACGAAATGTCGAAATACGGAAGTGTACTTGGCTTGGATACGATTCGAGGTCTGTTGCGTGAACTTGGGAATCCCCAGGATGACTTGAAGTTCATACATATTGCAGGAACGAATGGCAAGGGATCTGTGCTTGCATACACTTCGATGATATTGAGTGAGGCAGGATACAGGATCGGGCGGTATGTTTCACCGACAGTGGTT
>DWVL01000091.1 GCA_019120275.1 Candidatus Mediterraneibacter excrementavium
GCAAAGAAAGTGGTCGTATTCGATATCAGCGATGCAAGACTGGATCTGGCAAAGCGTCTCGGGGCGGATGCGGTGATCAATACAACAGAAGAAGGATTTATGGATAAAGCCATGGAGATTACCGGAGGCAAAGGATACGGCTACGTATTCGAGACGGCAGGACAGGTGGCGACCATGCAGATGGCATTTAAGCTGGCGGCAAATAAAGCACATGTGTGCTTTATCGGTACGCCGCATGAAACGTTGTCCTTTACCCAGGACCTCTGGGAGCAGATGAACCGCAAGGAATTCAAACTGACCGGTTCCTGGATGTCCTACAGTTCCCCGTTTCCGGGCAAAGAGTGGGATCTTACCGCGCACTATTTCGCGACCGGACAGCTGAAAGTGGATCCTTCATTTATCTACAAAGAGATGCCGATGAGCCAGGCGCAGGAAGCATTCCAGATGTTTAAGACGCCGGGACTTGTAAAAGGCAAAGTGATGCTGGTAAACGAGGATTGATCCCTGTGAGATCAGGAGGCGGAAGAAAAATGATACTGACAGTAACATTAAATGCGGCGATCGATAAGCGCTATGTGGTGGATGGATTTCAGGTCGGCGAGGTCAACCGTGTGAAGGAATGTGCCTATACGCCGGGCGGCAAGGGACTCAATGTATCTAAACCCGCATCCATCGCCGGGGCGGAGGTCGTGGCGACCGGATTCGTGGGCGGACATGCCGGACATTATATCGAGGATTCCCTGAAACCCTTCGGGATCAGAAGCGAATTCTACCATCTGGCGGATGAGAGCCGGTCCTGCATCAATATCTGGGATGAAGTGAACCATGTGCAGACGGAATTCCTGGAGCCCGGATTCACGGTGACGGAAGAGGATTTCGCAAATTTTGAAGAGAAATTTAAAGGCCTGGTTGCGAAGGCGGACGTTGTTTCCATGTCCGGAAGCGTGCCGAAAGGTCTGGACGGAAGGGCCTATCAGCGGCTGGTAAAGATCTGTAAAGAGGCCGGGAAGCCGGTGATCCTGGATACCAGCGGAAGGCTGTTGGAAATGGGGATCGAAGCCTGCCCGACCATGATCAAGCCGAATATCGATGAGATCCGGATGCTCACCGGCAAGGCCTGCGACCATTTGGAAGACATGGTGGAAGCGGCGAAAGAGGTCCACAAAAAAGGAGTGGATATCGTGGCGGTGTCCCTCGGCGGAGACGGATCCTTTGTGGTATGCGACGAAGGGATCTTCCGGGCGAAGGTGCCGAAGATTGATGCGGTGAACACAGTGGGGTGCGGCGATTCCATGATCGCCGGCTATGCCCTCGGCATCAGCGAAGGCCTTTCAGTAAAGGAGACACTCAGGAAAGCCAGCGCCATTTCAGCGGCTGCAGCGCTGAGAGAGGAGACAGGATTCTTTGTAAAGGAAGATATGGAACGGATCCTGCCTCAGATTAAGATCACAGAACTTTAATAAAGGAGGAACGAAAATGGGAGAATTCATTAATCCGGCTATCGTGCCGAAAGTGAAAGTGTATACCGGCGAAGAGATTCCGGGCATGGGGATCGGAACATTCGGTTCGGACCGTGTGAGTGCGGAGGAAGTGTCAAATGCAGTGGCAGGAGCGCTACGCAGCGGCTATCGGATGTTTGACTGCGCGGCCTGCTATGGAAATGAAGACCAGATCGGGGAAGTATTCCAGGCGGCGTTTGATGAAGGCGTGGTAGAGCGCAAAGAGCTCTTCATCATGTCCAAAGTGTGGAACGACATGCACAAAAAAGTGGAGGAGGCCTGCACGAAGAGCATCCGGGATCTGAAATGTGATTATCTTGATATGTATTTCATCCACTGGCCCTTCCCGAACTACCATGCACCGGGATGTGATGTGGATTCCAGAAATCCGGATTCCAGACCGTTCAGCGTGGAGGAGTTCATGGATACTTACAGACAGTGTGAAAGCCTCGTAGAGAAAGGACTGATCCGCCACATCGGGATTTCCAATATGACGATCCCGAAGCTGGAGGCGGTGCTCCCGCTGATGAAGATCCGTCCGTCAGCCTGCGAGATCGAACTCCATCCCTGTATGCAGCAGAAGGAGCTGTTCGACTACCTTGTAGCGCATGACATCCAGGTGATCGGTTACATGCCGCTTGGTTCGCCGCAGCGTCCGGAACGTGACATCATGCCGGAGGACATCGCGGATATGGAGCAGCCGGAGATCCGGGAGATCGCGGCGGCGCACAACTGTCATCCGGCGCTGATCTGTCTGAAGTGGTCCCACCAGCTGGGCGCGATCCCGATCCCCTTCTCCGTCCGTGAGAAGAACTATGTCAGCAACCTGAAGTCCATCACCGAAGATCCGCTGACCGATGAGGAGATGGCGAAGATCGCGACGCTGGAGCGCAACAACCGTCTTGTGAAGGGACATGTATTCCTCTGGCCGGGCGCAAAAGACTGGCATGATCTCTGGGATGAGGACGGAAAGATCGTAACGCTGGACTGACGGGTAAGCATGATCAAAAGGCGTAATAGAAAGTGTAATAGATAAGCAGATATTATGGTAAGCAGGTGAATAGTACATATACATTGTACGGACAGAATGCACTTTGTAAAAAAAGCAGAGTGCATTCTGTTTTTTGCCTTGACAAATGCAGCGGGGGCGTTTAACATTAAAGCGTTAGCATTTATCAAGGAGGAGTTATTATGAAAATGTGGAAAAAGGCAGCAAGCCTTGCCCTTGCATCAGCGATGGTATTTTCACTGGCTGCATGCGGCGGCGGAAGTGACAGCAGCGAGGGCAATGCTGAGGCAACGACATTCAAGATCGGCGGCATCGGACCGATCACAGGAGATACGGCAATCTATGGTACAGCGGTGCAGAACGGCATTCAGCTTGCAGTAGATGAGATCAATGCGGACGGCGGCATCAATGGTTATCAGATCGAGTATCAGTTTGAGGATGACCAGTCTGATTCCGAGAAATCGGTTAACGCATACAACACACTGAAAGACTGGGGTATGCAGATGCTGGTCGGCACGGTAACATCCACACCGTGTACAGCAGTAGTTGAGGAGACGCACGCGGACAATATGTTCCAGCTTACACCGTCAGCTACAGCGGTTGAGAGTATCCAGTACGACAATGCATTCCGTATGTGTTTCTCTGACCCGAGCCAGGGAACTGTATCTGCGGATTATATTTCAGAAAACGGACTTGCATCAAAAGTAGCGATTATCTATGACAGCTCTGATACTTATTCAACAGGTATCTACCAGAGCTTTGCAACAGAGGCTGAGGCAAAAGGGCTGGAGATCGTAGCTGCAGAGGCGTTTACAGCAGACAGCAGCACAGATTTCTCCGTTCAGATCCAGAAAGCAAAAGATGCAGGCGCAGAACTTGTATTCCTTCCGATCTATTATCAGGAGGCATCCCTGATCCTTGCACAGGCTGACAGAGCAGGATTCGCTCCGAAGTGGTTCGGCGTTGACGGTATGGACGGACTTCTTGACGTGGAAGGCTTTGACGCTGCACTGGCGGAAGGACTGATGTTCCTGACACCGTTCACACCGGATGCAGAGGATGAGGCGACACAGACATTTGTAGCAGATTTTGAAGAGGCATTTGGTAACACACCGATCCAGTTCGCGGCAGATGCATACGACTGTATGTACGTGATCAAAGCGGCTGCAGAGCAGGCTGACATTGATCCGACGATGAGCGTATCTGATATGTGTGAGGCAATGAAGACAGCCATGACAGAGATTACGATCGATGGTCTTACAGGAAAACAGATTTCCTGGGGTGAGGACGGCGAGCCGTCAAAACAGCCGACAGTCGTAGTTATAGAAGGCGGAGCTTATAAAGTACTGTAGGCAGAGTAAGATTCAGGTTGCAGAAAACTCTGTTTTGCGGAAACCTGCGGTCTGCGGACATTTTACAGAAGAGAAAAAATGGCCAGGAAGTCAAATTTGATTTCCTGGCTGTTTTTTGTGGACCGGTACGGATCAGACCCCTGTGATCTTTCATGGAGTATGAAAAAAGTCCAACCAGACGGTGAACGCAGTATTTTTACACAAAAAAATCATAATTAGCAGGGGGATACGTGGTATAATGATTGCACATGCGTGCAATCCAGCCTGGAGTCCGGGCTGCTCCGCTATGCGTAGATTATACCGGGACCTGCGGCCTGGAAAGTAAATGCGGGAGATTATCATGTTTGGATATGTGACGATACATGAACCGGAATTAAAAGTAAAAGATCTGAATAAATATAAAGCATATTACTGCGGACTGTGTCGTGTCCTGAAAGAAGACTATGGCTTTATGGGACAGATGACGCTGACCTATGATATGACGTTTGCGATCATACTCCTGTCTTCTCTGTACGAGAGCGAAGGGAAGACGGAGATGCACCGATGCAAGGCACATCCGGTAAAGAAGCGTCCGATGCTGAAAAACGAGATCACATCCTATGCTGCGGCGATGAATGTGCTGCTGGCCTACTATCATCTGGATGATGACTGGAAGGACGACAGGAAGATCACAAGTCTGGCGGCCAGGACTGCAATACAGCGGAAGGTGAGTAAAGTGATCCGGCAGTATCCGCGGCAGAGCCGGGCAATCCGGAAGTCTCTGAAGGAGCTCGCGGTATGTGAACGTGAGAACAGCATGGACCTTGACCGGACGGCGGGCTGTTTCGGGAAGCTGATGGAAGAGCTCTTTTTATACAGAAAGGATGTCTGGGAAGAACAGCTCAGACGGATGGGCTTCTTCCTGGGCAAGTTTATCTATCTTATGGACGCCTATGAGGATCTGCCGGAAGACCTGGAGAAGAACCGCTATAATCCATTGAAGAAAATCTATGGGGAAGAAGGGTATGAGGAGCGGATCCGGGAAATCCTCTGCATGATGATCGCAGAGAGCACGGCGGAGTTCGAGCGGCTGCCCTGTCTGATAGATGTGGACATTTTGCGGAATATATTGTATGATGGAATTTGGAGTCGTTATAATAAGATACAGATGAAGAAAAGCGAGGAGCAAAAAAATGAGTAAGAATCCATATGAGGTGCTCGGCGTATCTCCGAACGCCTCGGATGATGAGATAAAGAAAGCATACCGTGATCTGACCAGGAAATATCATCCGGATGCAAATGTGAACAATCCGCTGGCGGATCTGGCGGAGGAGAAGTTTAAAGAAGTGCAGGAAGCCTATGATACGATCATGCATGAACGTTCATCAGGCGGAGCCGGCGGATATTCCTACGGGGGAAGTTCATCCGGAAGCAGTTCGGGCAGCTATTCCTACGGCGGCGGATCCTATGGGGGCGGCAGTTACCAGAACGCCCAGCAGGACCCGAGGTTTCAGGCGGCGGTCAATTACATCAACAGCCGGCGTTTCCGGGAGGCGCTCAATACACTGGACCAGGTGTCGGAGCGTTCCGCCCTGTGGTATTATTTAAGCGGATGTGCCAATGCGGGACTTGGTAACAATGTACTGGCCAGAGACCATGCGGCGCAGGCTGTAAATATGGAACCGAATAACCTGCAGTACAGACAGCTTTTAAATCAGCTGGAGTTCAGCAGCCGGAGATATCAGAACAGTCCGTACGGAACCGGGTACGGCATGGGCGGATCATCCTGCGGGACCGGAAACTTCTGCTGTGACCTGTGGCTGGCGGATACGTGCTGCGAATGTATGGGAGGGGATCTCTGTTCATGCATGTAAAGGCAAAGACAGTAGCGCTTGGGGGACTTCTTCTGGCGCTGACAATCGTTTTTATGGCGCTGGGAAGCTTCATTGAGACAAGTACGCTGTTCCTGCTCGCTGCGGCATCTTTCTTTGTGGGGATCGTGATCCGGGAGTTCGGACTCGGCGCGGGCGGTGCATTCTATCTGGCGGCAGTGCTGCTGGGATTTTTTGTGGCGCCAAATAAGTTTTATGTGCTTACGTTTGCAGCTATGGGATTTTATATCCTGGGGATCGAGGCAGTGTGGCGCTGGCTTGCGAAGCGGCATGAAATGAATAAGAGACATCTTGTCTTCTGGATCGCCAAATATCTGATCTTTAATATTGTGTACATCCCGATCGTGATCATTTTCCGTGATATGCTTTTTCCGCAGGCGGTGTCGGACACGATGCTGATCATTGTGATCATTGCCGGCCAGATCGGACTTTTTGTCTACGACAGGGCGTACGATTATGTACAGGCGTATATATGGGGAAAAATGAGAGGGAGATTCCTTTAGGGCAAAAAGGAAGAGCCACATTTCTGCGGCTCAAAGGGGGAAAAAGTTTATGAAAAAGTGTTCTTCTTAAGAACAATTACAGTATACAAATGAGATGTGTAAAAAGTGTGTTCAGGCTTTGAATGAATTATGAACATTATATAAAAAATTATTGCAATGGCTGATAAAAAGAGTTATAGTAACATATGTAAAAAGGAACAGATCTTCGGGGTCGGGTGCAAATCCCAACCGGCGGTACAGTCCGCGAACTGCTCACCTGAGCAGCCGAACCGGTGACCTTCTGACAGAGAGGGAATTCCGGTACCGACAGTATAGTCTGGATGAGAGAAGAGATTTACAGCAGTCTGTATGATGAACATACAGGCGGCGGTTCATTGCGATCGATGGTTTACCCCGGAATTGTTTCCGGGGTTTCTTTTTTGATCGGATGGGTGGATTTCCGGGAAGACTGCCTTTTTCAGAAATAATATGCCGCAGACGCGGAAGAAAAAGGAGAGACAGAAAATGAGTACAGAAACAAACACAGCAGCAGTATCAACAGGAAGACGCACGGCAAAACTGGTGAAAATGGGAGCAATGGTGGCAATATCGGTTGTTCTTGTATACCTGATCCATTTCCCGATTTTTCCGGCAGTCGCATTTCTGGAGTATGATCCGGCGGATATCCCGATCCTGATCGGTACATTTGCATTCGGACCGGTCGTAGGACTGATCCTTACAGTTGTTACTTCAGTTGTCCAGGGACTGACCGTCAGCGCATCAAGCGGACTTTATGGCATCCTGATGCATGTGATCGCTACGGGAGTTCTTGTCATTGTAGCCGGATCGATCTACCGGTATAAAAAGACAAGGACAATGGCGCTTGTGGCGTTATTGTGCGGCATGGCAGCAATGGCGGTTGTCATGATGGGAGCAAATATGGTGATCACACCGGTCTTTATGGGAGTCCCGGCGTCAGCCGTGTGGTCCCTGATGCCTTTTATAGTTGGCTTTAACGTCATCAAAGCAGGGATCAACGGAGCGGTGACATTTGTTCTTTATAAACGGATCGCCAATTTCCTGAGAAAATAATATTTTATGGATGAGACACGCCGGCCGGAGGAGTTTATACCCGGCCGGCTGTTTTATATGGTGAAATAAAAAAGTTGACAATGTGAGATGATTATATTACAATCCAATCTGTAACATTTTTGTAATATCTGTAATAAAATCGAAATGAATGGCATATATTTAGAAAAGAACGGTTAAAGATATTGCAATGGATCAGAGGAGGAGTAAATGAAATATAATCAGAACAGACGGCTGCTGTGTGCGTGCTATGCGGCGGCAGGCCTGATGTTGTTAACAGGATCTACAAGCCTGGCTGCCGGACTGCACGTGCCTGAGACAGATGTAGTACAGCCGCGGGCAGAAGCAGAGGCAGAGACAGCTGCGGATGGGGCGGCGTGGGATTTCGCAGAAATCACAGCCGGTATTCATGAAGATACGGTAGTCGGGATAAGAGCAGCTGTCGAAAAAGCTCATGAGGATTATACAGAGAAAGTGGAAGAGGAGCGCCGGAAGGCGGAGGAAGAGGCGGCCCGCGAAGCAGCTGCACAGGCGGCGGCAGCGACAGCAGCACAGGAGAAAGAACTTCTTGCCGCGCTGATCTTCTGCGAGGCCGGCAATCAGCCTTACGAGGGCCAGGTGGCAGTGGGTGCTGTTGTAATGAACCGGGTGAACAGCGGACAGTTTCCGGATACGATCACGGACGTGATCTACCAGTCCGGACAGTTTACGCCGGCCATGACCGGATGGCTTGATTCCGTTCTGGCAAGCGACGGTTATACGGATTCTGCGATGCAGGCGGCGGCCGATGCGCTGGCAGGAAGCAATCCGATCGGGGACTGCCTCTATTTCAGCACCGGCGGAAACGGCTATCAGCTGGGAGATCATTTCTTCCGTTAAATGCCGGTCTGTGCTATACTACTGTACAGAACGATGCGGGGAAAGACGTCGGGAGATACAGAGGAGAGATCAGGCATGCAGATACAGATTACAGCGTATACGGACAGATATATAAAAGAAGCAGTGGATATCTGGAATCAGGTCGTGGAGGACGGTGTGGCCTTCCCACAGATGGAACTGCTTACAGAAGAAAACGCTGATCCGTTTTTTAAAGAACAGTCCTTTACAGGGCTGGCCCTTGATGCAGAAACCGGCCAGGCTGCCGGTCTCTATATCCTGCATCCGAACAATGTCGGACGGTGCGGCCATATCTGCAACGCCAGCTACGCCGTGCACAGAGATATGCGGGGACATCAGATCGGAGAAGCGCTGGTGCGCCACTGCCTTCAGAAAGCGAAAGAACTGGGATTTAAGATCCTTCAGTTCAACGCAGTCGTGGCATCCAACACGCCGGCGCTGAACCTGTATAAAAAACTCGGCTTTGTGAGGCTTGGGACGATCCCCGGCGGATTCCTCATGAAAGACGGGCATTACGAGGATATCGTAGTGCACTATATTGTTTTATAATTTCAGATTCTTAAAGGCTTCCGCGAATGCGTTGTTGATCGGCGCATTCGCTTCTTTTGCCTGTTTTTTCATATAGGCGGCCACGTCGCGCTTATTAGCGCCTTTTCCTTCTTTCTTTTTCCGTTCCTGGAAAGCGCTCAGTTTCTCTTTATGTCCGCAGGAGCAGACGAACCGCTGGGCGTCGCCTTTGCCGACCAGTTCCATTTTTTTGTGGCAGACCGGGCAGCGGGCGTTGGTGCGGCGGGAAATGGTTTCCCGGTATCCGCATTCCCGGTCCTGGCAGACGAGCATTTTTCCGTGTTTTCCGTTTACTTCCAGCATGAACTTCCCGCACTGAGGGCATTTGTGCCTGGTCAGGTTGTCGTGGCGGAAGGTTCCGTCCGAATTTTTGATCTGGCTGATCAGTGATCGGGTGTAAGCCTCGATCTCGGACATGAATTTCCCGGCGGACTCTTTTCCCTGTGCAATGGCTTTCAGGCGCAGCTCCCACTGGGCGGTGAGTTCGGGACTTTTCAGATCGGCGGGCACCAGGGCGAGGAGCTGTCTTCCCTTGGAGGTGATGTGGATCTCATTCCCTTTTTTTTCCATGAGGAAGCCGGCAAAAAGTTTCTCGATAATATCAGCCCGGGTAGCCACGGTCCCGAGGCCGCCGGTCTCGCCCAGCGTGCGGGCAAGGGTGCGGTCCTGACGCTGCATATAGCGCACCGGGTTTTCCATGGCTGCGATCAGGGTGCCTTCGGTAAAATAAGCGGGCGGACGGGTCCGGCCCTCAGTGGTGCGGATGGCGTCTGTTGTCAGGTCTGCTCCCTCTTTAAATGTAATAGCTGCGCTTCCGGGAAGCAGGCTGTCCGCCGCGTCATTATCAAAGCTTCCTTCATCCTCATCCGCTTCCGGATCCTGCCAGTCGGAGCCGTAGATTTCCCGCCATCCGGCGTTCAGGATGACGTTCCCTTTTGTGCGGAATGTCTCGCCGCCGATGGTTCCGGTC
Source organism: Candidatus Mediterraneibacter excrementavium (assembly GCA_019120275.1). Taxonomy (GTDB): domain Bacteria; phylum Bacillota; class Clostridia; order Lachnospirales; family Lachnospiraceae; genus Mediterraneibacter; species Mediterraneibacter excrementavium. Next base: position 9,737 of record DWVL01000091.1, read on the forward strand.
AGGGAAGTTTCCTCGTATTCGCATGCCGGGGACAGGACTGCAAGGAAGCGGCGGACGACCAGATCATAGATCTTCCGCTCCTCATTCGAGAAATGTTCCGGCTGGACGAACTGTTCCGTCGGGATAATGGCGTGGTGGTCCGATACTTTTGAGTTATTTACGAAAGATTTATCTGCCCTGATCTCCCCCATGGCAAGCCGTGACGCGAATTTCCGGTAAGGACCGACAGCACATGCCTGGAGCCGTTCTTTCAGGGTGGGCACGATGTCGGACGTAAGATACCGGGAATCCGTGCGCGGGTAGGTCAGGACTTTATGGTTTTCGTACAGGCGCTGCATGATGTTCAGGGTCTCTTTTGCAGAATATCCGTACCGCTGGTTCGCCTCCCGCTGAAGCGCGGTCAGGTCATAAAGCGCCGGCGCGAACGTTTTTTTCGCTTTTCTCCGGATCTCCGTGATGTGCAGGGTTTTTCCGCGCGCCGCTTTTTGGACGGCTTCGATCCGATCCTTGTTGAAGGTTCGGTTTGAGCCGGATTTCGCATCATTCCAGATGAATGTGATCCCGCCACAGGAAAGTTTCAGTCCATAATATGGTTTCGGAACAAATTTTTTAATTTCTTCTTCCTGGGCGGCGATCATTGCAAGGGTGGGCGTCTGCACCCGTCCGCAGGAGAGTTGGGCGTTATATCTGCATGTGAGTGCACGGGTGGCGTTGATGCCTACGACCCAGTCGGACTCCGCCCGCGCTACGGCGGCATGGTACAGATTTTCATAATCTTTTCCCGGCTTCAGGCGGGCGAAGCCTTCCCGGATTGCCTTGTCGGTCACGGATGAGATCCAGAGACGTTTCACCGGCTTTTTATTTCCGGCTTTCTCAAGGATCCACCGGGCGACCAGTTCGCCTTCCCGCCCCGCGTCGGTGGCGATGATGATATCCGATACATCCCTGCGGAAGATCTGTTCTTTCACGGCGTGGTACTGCCGGGCGGTCTGGCCGATGACGACCAGCTTCCAGGGATCGGGAAGCATGGGCAGGGTGTCCATGCTCCAGGTCTTATACTGGCTTCCGTATTCCTCCGGGTCGGCCAGGGTGACCAGATGGCCCAGCGCCCAGGTAACAATATAGTTTTCCCCTTCCATATAGGAATTGTTCTTCTTTCCGCAGCCGAGCACCCGGGCGATGTCGCGGCCGACGGAAGGCTTTTCAGCAATGACAAGATGTTTCATGTAAATTTCTCCGTTTCTTGTTTAATATAAGATGCCGTCGGATTGTTCCGTGCTCCGCACTCTCTAAATGCTGTGGAACCCTTTTCCGATGATCTCGCTTGTGTTGGAGATGAGGATAAATGCCTGCGGGTCGTTCTGCCGGATAAAGTTCCTTAGCCGGACGGCCTGCACACGGTTCAGGGCGGTGAAGATGATGTATTTATCTTTACCGGAATAGGCGCCTTTGGCGTGACAGACGCTGGCGCTCCTGGAAAGTGTGTGCACGATGAAGTCGCAGATCGGTTCCGGATGGTCGCAGACGACATTGAAATATTTCGACAGGTTAAAGCTCTCTATGAAGTTGTCGATCATAAATGAGCGGATCGCCAGGCCGAGGACCGAATAAAGTCCGGTCTCCACATCAAAGATGAAGAAGCCGGCGGCCGTGATCAGCGCGTCTGAGATGAGGAGCGCCCGGCCGATGTCAAAACTGGAATATTTCTTCAGGATCATGGCAATGATATCCGTGCCGCCGCTGGACGCCCCGATATTGAAAAGGATCGCCGAGCCGAGCGCCGGAAGCGCGATGGCGAAGCAAAGTTCCAGCATCGGCTGTCCGGTGAGCGGACGGTCCATGGGCCAGATGCGCTCCATGGCGGACAGCGCCACGGAGAGAAGGATGCTGCAGTAAGCTGTTTTTGCGGCGAATTTCTTCCCCAGGACGATGAGGCCGATCAGCAGCAAGATCATGCTCATGACCAGGTTGAAATCACTGGCGGAAATAAGCCCGGTCTTTGCGACCAGCACGGCCAGGCCGGTGATGCCGCCGAAGGTGAAATTATTGGTAAATTTGAAAAAATACGTTCCGAAAGCAATGAACAGCGTGCTGAGCGTCAGCATGGAAAAATATTTGGCTTTTTCTTTCATATGCCGGTTCCTCCTGAGTGCATTCTGAATCTGAACAGGTATCATGTATGCATCTACCCGAATTGTAATCTCTGGAATATGAAAAGTCAACGCATTAAGAAGGCACCGCGGGAAATACTAGGTCATGGAAGGAGGATGGGCAAAATGGAGCGGTTAAATGCAGTTTTACCGATAAGAGATATCTTTTCCAGAGTGATCCTTAACTGCTGCGGACAGTCCGCCCTTGAGACGGAAGTGCTGGCCGGGGAGGATGTGGTCGGACGGGTATCCGTGCCGGGGAACGGAAGAGAGGATCCGGATGTGCGGGCGGACGCGGAGTATATCAATACCGTGATCGCAGGGGAGCTGACCGGGGAAAATATATTTGACCAGGAGCGGATCGACGGGCTCCTGTCCCGGTTTGAACGAAGAAGTGAAGCCCTGTTCTGTGTGTCCGCCGCTGCGGCCTCTGCGGCAGCCGCGGCGCTGAAACTCCCGCTGTACCGGTATCTGGGCGGCGTGCGTGCCACGCGTCTGCCGGTGCCGGAGATCCATCTGACAGAAGAGGAGCCGGATCCGGCGTTGCATGTCAGGATCGGACAGACGGCGACGCTTGGCGAACTGTCCGGACAGATCCAAAAGGCGAAAGCGGACGGAATCCCTGTGATCTTCTGCTGCTCAGAGGGGGAGACAGCGGATACGCTGCTGACGGATCTTGCAGTCGCATACGGGGCGGACCGGATCGATGCCGGACCGGCGCGCCATATGGAGCATGTGGAAAAGTACAACCGGCTTCTCAGGATCCGTGAAAAGCTGGAAAAGAAGTTGACATGAACAGCCGGATTCCGTAAGATTGTATTAAAAAGATAATACAATCAGGAGTGTGCTATGGACGAAAAGATCATACAAAGTACGAAAGAATACAGGAAACTTCCGGTGCGGGCACTGCGCTGCATGTATACCGCCGATCTGGTGGCAGGCCTGATCGTTCTGGCCGTTATCGGAGCGGTCAATTATTTCTGGCTGTTTCCGAAGGATATAACCGTCGGGAAATGGATCTCGCTGGCCCTGGCGCTGCTGACGCTGGCGGATATGACGGTCAGCCCGTATTTCCGGTATCACCGGTACCGGTATAGTATTAATGAAGAATGCATCGACGTCATAGAAGGATATCTGTTTGTGAAACGGCAGATCGTGCCCATCGAGCGGATCCACAAGCTGCAGACCAAGAAAGGCCCCATCGACCAGGCGTTCCATGTGGCAAAGGTGATCGTGACCACAGGCGGCGGGGATGTGACGCTGTCCTTCCTGGAGGAAGAGCGGGCGGAGCAGATTGCGGACAGCCTGAGAAAGCGGATCAATGAGATCGTGCTGGAGCAGCGGTCCGCAGATGAACGGAAAGAAAACATACAGGAAGATGGGAAAAAGTATGAATGAGAACAGGAAATTCCGCAATCATATATCAGTCGTTCTGGAACAGACCGCAGGAGTGCTTGCTGCGATCGCGGTGCTCGTCGTTACACAGCTTCTGGAGCATCTGGATGAGATCCTGAAAGCGGATCTTTCGTTCCTGACGGAAAAGGGTGCGCTGATCGTGCCCGGCGTGATCCTTCTTCTGGCAGCGGCGGTCATCGCCCAGGTGCTGGTGTGGCGGAAGACGTACATATCGATCGAAGACAATGCGGTGGTGATCGAGAAGGGAAGCGTCAATAAGCAGAAGAATACGATCGGCATCCGCAATATTTCCAATATCAATCTGGAGCAGAACCTGATCGAAATGCTGTTCGGGACATGCAAGGTAAAACTGGATACGAACAGCCGGTCCACGGCGGACAGCACGGATGTGAAGATCGTACTGAAGAAGGCGGATGCGCTCTGGTTCCGTCAGGAAGTGGCGCGGCGGATCGAGGCGGCGGGCGGCCGGCCCGGTCTGCGCAAGCCGGAGAATGAAGCCGGCAGCGGGCAGGATTGCGCGGAAGAACAGCGTGGGGCGGTGCGCCCCGCGGAAGACGGCGAAGAATATGACGTGCGTGCAGACCTCGGGGACGTGCTCCGGCACGGCATTTTTTCGATCAGCGCGGTTTCGGTCGTGATCTTCATCCTTGCGCTCGCGGGAACCATGTTCAGCATGGTTGAAACGGTGCGCAATGCGGACCTTCTCGGGACGGCGGCGGCCGGGATCGCGGTCGCGGCGCTGATTGCCCTGTCCTCTCTGTGGGATACGGTGAAAGATTTCGTCCGTTACTATGATTTCCGCGCAAAGCGCAGGGAGGATAAGATCCACATTCAATACGGGTTCTTTAAAAAGGTGGAATACACCATCCCGGTGGACAAGATCCAGGCGCTGAAGATCCGCCAGTCCATGGTGGCGCGGATCGGCCGGCGCTATATGGCGGAGATCATCAATGTGGGGATGGGAGATGACCAGGAGGAGAAACATTCGTTCCTGATCCTTTACTGTACGGAGAATGAACTGAGGCGTCAGCTCCGGCTCCTGCTTCCAGAGTATGCGGACACACCGGACATCCGGACAGAGCGGATGCCGGCGGCTGTCTGGGCGGCCTGGAGCATCCCGTTCGGGATCTTCGTGGCCTGTACATTCGCGGCAGCTGCAGCAGCAGCCTTTATGATACCAGAGAAATATATCCGTTTCCTGTGGCCCGGTGCGGCGGCTGTCCTTGTCCTTACCATTCTGTGCATGCTCCTCAGATACCGGACGGCCGGAACAGGCGCGGACAGGCGGATCCTGAAAACAGCCGGCGGATATTTCGGCCGGCAGTATCTGTGCGTGCCCTTCAGGAACATCCAGTACGTGGAATTTTCATCCAATCCGGCGGCCAGGGCGAACGGGATTAGCCGGGGCACCATGCATCTGCTGGCTTCGTCGGCGGATGCGGCGCAGGGCATCCCGTATTCCGGCAGGGAAAAAGAGGAAATGATAAAAGAGCGGATGCTTGTCTTTTAAACGCCGGAAGATGGTGCTATACTGTAAGAATGACTAACGTAAAAAAGGAGACTGGAATATGAGCATATATGACCTGACCGCCTATGAAGTCGTCAGAGAGGAAGATCTCTCGGATCTCAGATCAAAAGGCGTACTTCTGAGGCATAAAAAAAGCGGAGCGCGGGTGCTCCTGATGGAAAATGATGATGAGAACAAAGTGTTTGCCATCGGGTTCCGCACGCCGCCTTCAGACAGCACCGGCGTGCCCCACATCATGGAGCATTCGGTCCTGTGCGGTTCCCGGGAGTTCCCGGTGAAGGATCCATTTGTGGAGCTGGTGAAAGGATCTCTGAATACATTTTTAAATGCAATGACCTACCCGGATAAGACGGTTTACCCGGTGGCCAGCTGCAATGACGCGGATTTCCAGAACCTGATGCACGTGTATATGGACGCGGTGTTCTATCCGAATATTTATGAGAGCGACAAGACATTCCGGCAGGAGGGCTGGAGCTATCACCTGGAGGATCCGGACGGGGATCTGACCCTGTCGGGGGTGGTGTACAACGAGATGAAGGGCGCCTTCTCCTCACCGGAAGGCGTGCTGGACCGGGTGATCCTGAATTCCCTTTTCCCGGATACGTCCTATGCCAATGAATCCGGCGGCGATCCGGATGTGATCCCGGAGCTGACCTATGAGCAGTTCCTTGATTTCCACCGGAAATATTATCATCCGTCCAACAGTTATATCTATCTGTACGGCGATATGGATATGGAAGAGAAGCTTCAGTGGCTGAATGAGAAATATCTCTCCGGTTTTGACCGGATCGAAGTGGACTCTGCGATCCATTATCAGGAAGCCTTCAAGGAAATGAAGGAGATCGTGCAGGAGTATTCCATAGCAAGCGATGAAAGTTTATCAGATAATACCTATCTTTCCTACAATAAGGTGATCGGCACTTCACTGGATGAGAAGCTGTATCTGGCTTTCCAGATCCTGGACTATGCCCTTTTGTCCGCGCCGGGCGCGCCGCTTAAGAAAGCGCTGCTGGACGCCGGCATCGGCAAGGATATCATGGGATCTTACGATAACGGCGTATACCAGCCGATCTTCTCGGTGATCGCCAAGAGCGCCAATATGGAACAGAAGGAAGCGTTTATCCGGGTGGTGGAAGATACGCTCCGGAATCTGGCGGAGAACGGTATTGATAAAAAATCGCTCCGTGCCGGTATCAATTACTACGAATTCCGTTTCCGCGAGGCGGATTTCGGCAGCTATCCGCGGGGCCTGATGTACGGGCTGCAGCTTTTCGACAGCTGGCTTTACGATGAAGAGAAACCGTTCATCCACATGCAGGCCATCCCGACATTTGAATTCCTGAAGAGCCAGGTGGAGACGGGATATTTTGAGGATCTGATCCGGACGTGGCTGCTTAACAATACCCACGGCGCCATCGTGATCATCCGTCCGGAGCAGGGACGCACCGCGCGGATGGACCGGGAACTGGCGGAGGAACTGCAGACATATAAGGAAAGCCTCTCCGCAGAAGAACTGGAGAAGCTCGTCCGGGATACAAAAGAGCTGGAAGCCTACCAGGAAGAGGAGTCCGCGCCGGAGGACCTGGCGAAGATCCCGGTGCTGAAGCGCTCCGACATTTCCCGGGAGATCGCTCCGGTCTATAACGACGAGCGGGAAGTAAACGGCATAAAGATGGTCCACCACAATGTGGAGACCAACGGCATCGGGTATGTGACCCTTATGTTTGATCTGTCCGGCATCCGGGAAGAGAAGCTTCCGTATGTGGGGATCCTGCAGAGCGTGCTGGGGATCATCGACACCACGAACTATGAATACGGAGAACTTTTTAACGAGATCAACGTGCACACCGGCGGCATCGGCACCTCGCTGGAGCTGTACACGGATGTGACGAAAGTAAAAGAAAAGGCGTTCCGCGCCACATTTGAAATGAAAGGAAAAGCCCTGTACCCGGAGATGGATGTGCTCTTTGCCATGATGCGGGAGATCCTGATGGAGTCGAAGCTGGATGATGAGAAGCGGCTGAAAGAGATCCTGGCCATGCTGAAATCCAGGCTCCAAATGTCCTTCCTCTCCTCCGGCCATACGACGGCGGCGCTCCGCTCCCTGTCCTATACTTCGCCGATCGCCAAGTTCAAGGACGATACAGACGGCATCGGGTATTACGAAGTCGTTAAAGAGATCGAGGAACATTTCGAAGAACACAAGGCGGAGCTGATCCGCAGCCTGAAAGCGATCGCGGCAAAACTCTTCCGCGCGGACAACATGATGGTCAGCTATACGTCCTCGGAAGACGGGCTGGAACCCATGGAAAAAGCCTTTGGCGCCGTGGGCGGACATCTGAATGACACATCTTCCGCGACGGAGCCGGCGGACGGCAGCGGTGACGGTGTTTCGGGGGCGTGCATCCTCCACTGCAGGAAACGGAACGAAGGGTTCAAGACGTCTTCAAAAGTACAGTACGTGGCGCGGACCGGCAATTTCATCGACGGCGGCGCGGCGTACACCGGCGCCCTTCAGATCCTGAAAGTGATCTTAAGCTACGATTACCTGTGGCAGAACATCCGTGTCAAAGGCGGGGCTTACGGCTGCATGAGCAACTTCAACCGGATCGGCGAAGGGTATCTCATTTCCTACCGCGACCCGAACCTGAAGAAGACCATGGATGTGTACGAGGGCGTGGTCGATTATCTCGAGAACTTCAGCGTGAGCGACCGCGACATGAATAAATTCGTCATCGGCACGATCAGCAACATCGACCGTCCGATGAACCCGGCGGCAAAAGGCAGCCGGTCCATGAACCTGTACATGAACCATGTATCAGAAGAAATGATCCGCGCCGAGCGGAATCAGATCCTGGATGCGGACCAGGCGGACATCCGCGCGCTGGCGGATGTGCTGCGGGCGGTCCTGGCGGAACAGTCCCTGTGCGTCATCGGAAGTGAAGACAAGATCGAAGAGAACAGAGACATGTTCATGGAAGTAAAGACACTGAGCTAAATGTGAAAAAACTGTGAACCGGGACGTAGTAAAATTGAATTTTACTACGTCCCAAACCGAGGTATTTTGTATGAATGATAATTTTAAATCCGGCTTTGCCACATTGATCGGCAGGCCGAATGTAGGAAAATCCACCCTGATGAACCGGCTGATCGGACAGAAGATCGCGATCACATCCAATAAGCCGCAGACGACAAGGAACCGGATCCAGACGGTGCTGACGACGGAGGATGGCCAGATCGTTTTCGTCGACACGCCGGGCATCCACAAGGCAAAGAACAAGCTGGGCGAGTATATGGTCCATGTGGCGGAGCGGTCGCTCAATGAAGTGGACGTGGTGCTCTGGCTGGTGGAGCCCTCCACGTTTATCGGGGCGGGGGAACGGCATATCCTTGACCAGCTGAAGAAAGTGAAGACGCCGGTCATCCTGGTGATCAACAAGATCGATATGGTGAAGAAAGAGGAACTGCTCCCGGCCATCGATACATACCGGAAGGAGTATGATTTCGCGGATATCGTGCCGGTGTCTGCAAGGAGCGGGGACAATACGGATGAGCTTGTAAAGGTGATCCTGAAATATCTCCCCTACGGGCCGCAGTTTTATGACGAAGATACGGTGACGGACCAGCCGGAGCGCCAGATCGTGGCGGAGCTGATCCGGGAGAAGGCGCTGCACTGCCTGAACGAAGAGATCCCGCATGGCATAGCGGTGGCCATTGACCGCATGAAGATGGAGCGCAAAGTCATGCACATTGACGCAACCATCATCTGCGAGCGGGATTCCCACAAAGGGATCATCATCGGTAAGCAGGGCAGTATGCTCAAGAAGATCGGCAGCACGGCCCGGTATGAGATCGAGCGGCTGCTGGACTGTAAGGTGAACCTGAAGCTGTGGGTGAAGGTGCAGAAGAACTGGCGGGACAGCGACTATATGATGAAGAACTTCGGCTACCGGGATGAGGAGTGAATCCCCTCAGGGGCGGTCCTCTTCATCAGATGAGACTTTGGACTTGTAATCCTCGCCCCAGTTCCAGAGGGCGTCGAGGATGGGCTTCAGGCTCATGCCGAGTTCTGTGAGAGAGTACTCCACTTTCGGGGGTACTTCCGGATAAACTTTGCGGCTGACAAGCCCGTCGCGCTCCATATCGCGCAGCTGGGCGGTCAGTACTTTCTGGGAAACATTTCCCACGGATTTCTTTAATTCGCCGAATCGTTTCGCTCCCGGCAGCAGGTCCCGGACGATCAGCACTTTCCATTTATCTCCGATGAGGGTGAGTGTGGTCTCCACCGGGCATGCCGGGAGTGTTTTCTTTTCTGTATGGTCTGACATATTTTTTTCTCCTTTATATGACCTTATTGTATTCGTATTTTCGGGATCTGTAAAGTTACCTCCCGGTTACTATGCCACATTTTTGTGCGTACTTTACGCTGCTTCCTGCTGCATCTATAATAAAGCCAGGAGTTGAGAAAACGGCCGTTTCAAGACCCTGATGAACGACAGGAAATAATCTGTTAAATAATATTGAATCAATACAGGAGGAAGATTATCATGAAAATAGCAGTTGTATGTGCAAACGGGAAAGCAGGAAAACTGATCGTCAGGGAAGCGGCAGAGCGCGGACTGGATGTGACCGCAGTTGTGCGCGGAGAAAACCGCACGTCAGCGGAAAAGGTGATCCTGAAAGATCTTTATGATCTGACAGCGGAGGATCTGGCCGGGTTCGATGTGGTCGTGGATGCATTCGGCGCATGGACGGAGGAGACGCTTCCGCAGCACAGCACTTCACTGAAACATCTGTGCGATATCCTTTCGGGCACGGACACCCGTCTCCTGATCGTGGGCGGCGCAGGGAGCCTCTATGTGGATCCGGAGCATACCGTATGCGTGGCGGACGGACCGGACTTCCCGGATGCGTTCAAACCTCTTGCGGCAGCCATGGCGAAGGCGCTCGGAGAACTCAGAGAAAGAAAGGATGTCAACTGGACTTATATCAGCCCGGCCGGAGATTTCCAGGCGGACGGAGAATGCACCGGAGCCTACATCCTGGGCGGTGAGGAACTGACCCTCAATGAGCGGGGCGAAAGTGTGATCAGCTATGCGGATTATGCCATTGCCGTGGTCGATGAAGCGGTAAATGGAAAACATTTCCGCGAGCGGATCAGTGTAGTGAGGAAATAAAGATATGACACAGAAAGAACGGCGGATATACCTGATAAAAGAACTTTTAAATGAGCAGAGAGAATACGGCGGACCGCGGCATGAAGACCCGGATATCCCGGCGGATGAGCAGGCGCAGAAGCGTCTGCTCCGTTCGCTGTTCAATATCCGGATGCCCCGTCCGGTCTCCGGAGAATTCCTGGAGATCCAGGATGCGTATCTGCAGGAAGAGACCCGGCAGAAAGGGGTCACGGACATCGCGGAACTTACCCCGGCGGAAGACGGGATTTATCTGTGGCAGGGGGATATTACGACGCTGAAATGCGATGCCATCGTAAATGCGGCGAACAGCCGGCTGCTGGGCTGCTTTGTGCCCTGCCACGGCTGCATCGACAATGTGATCCACACTTACGCGGGCGTGCAGCTTCGCGCCGCCTGTGCGGAACTGATGCGGGTCCTGGGACATGAGGAGGAGACCGGGCGGGCGAAGATCACCCCGGCGTTCAATCTGCCCTGCCGGTATGTGCTCCACACGGTGGGGCCGGTCGTGGGCGCCCGGGTGACGAAAAAGGATGAGGAACTGCTGGCGTCCTGTTACCGGTCCTGTCTGGAACTTGCCGCAGAAAACCATCTGGGAAGCGTGGCCTTCTGCTGTATTTCCACAGGAGAATTTCATTTTCCGAACCGGAGGGCCGCTGAGATCGCAGTGAGGACCGTGCGTGAGTTCCGGAACCGGACCGCCACGGCAGACCCGGACGCCGGAAAACTGGAGGTGATATTCAATGTTTTCAAAGACGAAGATCTTCACATCTACCGGGAACTCCTCGGGAACGGATGAGAACACGAAAGACCGGACGCCGGCCGGCCGGCTTGGGAGCGCGCCCGCAGAGGCGGACGCGGTTGTGATCGGAGCCGGTGCGGGACTTTCCGCCTCGGCAGGGATGATTTACACCGGTGAGAGATTTGAAAAATATTTTGCGGATTTCCGGGGAAAATATGGATTCCGGGATATGTATTCCGGCGGTTTTTATCCGTATGATACGCTGGAAGAATACTGGGCGTACTGGAGCCGGTATATCTGGATCAACCGGTATATGGACCCGCCGGAACCGGTCTATGAAAATCTTTACAGACTGGTAAAGGATAAAGACTATTTTGTCCTGACGACGAACGTGGATCATTGTTTTCAGAAAGCCGGATTTGATAAGCGCCGGCTTTTTTATACCCAGGGCGATTACGGTCTCTTTCAGTGCAGCAGGCCGTGCCACCAGGCGACTTATGATAATGGGGAAACAGTCCGCAGGATGGTGCTGGTCCAGGGGTATGTGACCGGAGCGGACGGGGACTTAAGCCTGCCGGAAGGAAGGCGGCCGGAAATGACGATCCCTTCTGAACTTATCCCGCGCTGTCCAAAATGCGGGGCGCCGATGAGCATGAATCTCCGGGCGGACGATACGTTCGTTCAGGATGCGGGCTGGCGCCAGGCGGCAGGACGGTATGAGCGGTTTTTGAGAGAACATGAGGGAAAGCGGATCCTGTTCCTGGAGCTGGGTGTGGGAATGAATACGCCGGGCATTATTAAATATCCTTTCTGGCAGATGACATACCGGAATCCGAAAGCGGTATATGCCTGCATCAATTATGGGGAGGCGTATGTGCCGGGAGAGATCGCGGGGCGATCAGTTTGTATTGACGGGGATATTGGGAATGTACTGGGACAGATGGGACTTGTATTTCTGTGAGAGATGTGTTATATTATTTTCGACATATGACGGAAATGAAACGGAGGTGTCTCTATGGCAAGACCGAGAAGATGCAGAAGGGTCTGTACGGAACCGGATTATTCAAGTTTCGCGCCGGACGGCATTCCCTGCGGGGGGCGTGTGACGCTGGCGGTGGAAGAATATGAAGTGATCCGGCTGATCGATCTGGAGAAGCTGACCCACGAACAGTGCGCGAAGCAGATGGATATTTCCAGGACAACGGTGACGGAGATCTATGAATCTGCACGTGAGAAAATCGCGGACTGCATCGTGAACGGCAGGCCCATGGAGATATCGGGAGGCAGCTACCGCCTGTGCGACGGTTCCGCTGTTCATTTCTGCCGGAAAAAATGCCGGCGGGGCACAGGCGCGTTTCCGGAAAGCGCGGATGCACGGGAACCGGGAACGGCTCCGGAGCGCTGTCCGGATATAGCAGAGAAAGGGGAACATGTAATGAGGATCGCAGTAACATTTGAAAACGGAGAAGTATTTCAGCATTTCGGACATACGGAGCAGTTTAAAGTCTACGATGTGGAGAACGGGCAGATTACAAAAGAACAGGTCGTTGACACGAACGGGAGCGGCCACGGCGCGCTGGCAGGTTTTCTGACAGACATGAGTGTGGATGCGCTGATCTGCGGCGGCATCGGCATGGGCGCGAAAAATGCCCTGGCAGATGCCGGGATCGATCTGTACGGCGGCGTTTCCGGAAATGCGGACGAGGCGGTAAAAGCGTTCCTTGCAGGAAATCTGTCCTATAACCCGGATGTCCGGTGCAGCCACCACGGTGAGGGGCATCATCACGGAGAAGGACATCATGGCGGACACTGCGGCGAGAACAAACACGGCTGTGGCGGAAACGGAAGCTGCCACTAGAAACTGCCGCTAAAAGAAATTGATATCAGACGGGAAATTCATTATAATGTGAATGGACTGTCAAGGCTTTACCCTGCAAAAAGTCCTGGTATTTTTTGCGGGGTATAGTGTTTTTATGAGCCGGGAACCCTAATCTTATCACATAAGACGAGGTGGACCGATGAAAGAGACATACTGGGATCAGTTTATGGCAAGCGGCAGGATCGAAGATTACCTGAATTACAGGATGACGGCCGACCGTGAATGCAGTGCGGGAAAAACCGGCATCTTCCGGGAAACCTGCGGAAAGGAACAGCGTGAATCAGATCGTACTTACAGGGATGGTGCTCTCCACCATGCCCATCGGGGAATATGACCGGCGGGTGGTCATACTGACAAAAGAACAGGGAAAGATCTCTGCGTTTGCCCGCGGTGCGAGGCGGCCGAACAGCCCCCTTGTCGGCGCGGTCAATCCGCTGGCGTTCGGTGAATTTACCATGTATGAGGGGCGGACTTCCTATACGATCCAGTCGGCCAGTATCACCAACTATTTCGCGGAGCTGCGGGAAGATGTGGTGGGCGCCTATTATGGATTTTATTTTCTCGAGGTGGCCGATTATTATGCAAAGGAATATACCGATGAGCGGGAAATGCTGAAGCTGCTTTACCAGTCCATGCGTGCGCTGATCAATCCCCATATCCCCAACCGCCTCGTGCGCCGGATCTTCGAACTGAAAGCGCTGACGGTCAACGGGCAGGCGCCCCAGGTATTTCAGTGTGTGATCTGCGGGGATAAAGAACGGCCCGCCGTATTCAGTCCGGCAAAGGGCGGCCTTGTCTGCAGCGAGTGCAGCGGGGACGTCATAGACGGGATGCTCTTTGATAATTCCACGTTATACAGCATGCAGTACATAGAATCCACGCCGGTCGTGAAACTGTATACATTTACTGTGGCGGAAAATGTGCTCGCCGAACTGGAAAAAGTGATGGACCGTCTTATGGAAGTATACGTGGACAGGCGGTTCAAATCACTGGAGATCCTGGAGACGCTGACATGACGGATGAGGGCAGTCAGAGGGATGCATGTACAGCAGGGGAAACATTGCGCGCATTCCCTTGAAAAAAATGGATGCAGCCGTTATAATAAGTACCGATTGAGAAAAAGAAATGTGAGGAACATAATTATGGTTGAAAAGACAATGGATAAAATCGTGGCCCTTGCCAAATCAAGAGGATTCGTCTATCCGGGATCCGAGATCTACGGCGGCCTTGCAAACACATGGGATTACGGCAATCTCGGTGTGGAACTGAAGAACAATGTAAAGAAAGCATGGTGGAAGAAATTCGTACAGGAGAATCCGTATAATGTAGGCGTTGACTGTGCGATCCTGATGAACCCGCAGACATGGGTGGCGTCCGGACATCTGGGCGGCTTCAGCGATCCGCTGATGGACTGTAAAGAATGTCATGAGCGTTTCCGTGCTGACAAGCTGATCGAAGACTACTGTGAAGAAAAAGGCATCACACTGGAAGGCTCTGTGGACGGCTGGTCACAGGAGCAGATGACGGCATTTATCGAGGAACACCAGATCCCGTGCCCGACCTGCGGCAAACATAATTTCACAGATATCCGTCAGTTTAACCTGATGTTCAAAACATTCCAGGGCGTGACCGAGGATGCGAAGAATACCGTTTATCTCCGTCCGGAGACCGCGCAGGGAATCTTTGTAAACTTCAAGAATGTACAGCGTACATCCAGAAAGAAACTGCCGTTCGGCATCGCGCAGATCGGAAAATCATTCCGGAACGAGATCACACCCGGAAACTTCACATTCCGTACAAGAGAGTTCGAGCAGATGGAGTTGGAATTCTTCTGCAAACCGGATACAGACCTGGAGTGGTTCGATTACTGGAAGAGCTTCTGCCTGAACTGGCTGTCATCCCTCGGCCTCAAAGAAGACGAGGTGCGCTACCGCGACCATGACAAGGAAGAACTTTCCTTCTACAGCAAAGCAACCACAGATGTAGAATTCCTCTTCCCGTTCGGATGGGGCGAGCTGTGGGGTATCGCAGACCGTACGGATTACGACCTGACCCAGCATCAGACCGTATCCGGCCAGGATCTGACTTATTTTGACGACGAGATCAATGAAAAATATATCCCGTATGTTATCGAGCCTTCACTGGGAGCTGACCGTATGGTCCTGGCATTCCTGTGCAGCGCATACGATGAGGAAAACATCGGAACAGAAGAAAAGCCGGATATGCGTACCGTGCTTCATTTCCATCCGGCGCTGGCACCGGTTAAGATCGGAGTGCTGCCGCTTTCCAAAAAACTGAACGAAGGCGCGGAGAAGATCTTCGCAGAACTGAGCAAGTATTATAACTGCGAGTATGATGACCGCGGAAACATCGGAAAACGTTACCGCCGTCAGGATGAGATCGGAACCCCGTTCTGCGTGACTTACGATTTCGAGTCAGAAGAAGACGGGGCGGTGACAGTCCGCGATCGTGATACCATGGAGCAGGAACGGATCAAGATCGAAGATCTGAAGGCGTATTTCGAGAAGAAATTTGAGTGGTAATACTCCATTCCGGGACGTAGTAAAATTGAATTTTACTACGTCCCAAATTAACATTTACTGTGTCCCAAATTGAGTTTTGCCCTGTCCCGGATTTTGAAAGGGGTGAAATGATGCCGCGTACAGCACGCAGAAAAAGCGCTACGGATTTTTATCATGTGATAGCGCGGGGGATTAATAAAGAAGAAATCTTTAAACAGAAAAGAGAGAAGAACAATTTTCTGAGGCTTCTTAAGAAGCATCTTAAAGATCAAGATATAGAAGTATATGCGTATGTTATCATGTCTACGCATTTTCATATTTTGATTCATGTTGATCTGAAACTCTTATCTCATTTTATGGCCAGTGTCTTGGCAGAATTTGCAGAATATTACAATTATAAACACAATCGTAACGGACATGTATTTCAGGATCGGTTTTGCAGTGAATGTGTGGAAACAGAACAGTATTTCTGGAATTGTTTGAGATATATCCATATGAATCCTGTTCATGCGAAAATAGCAAAAAATCCTGTAAACTACCAATTTTCCAGTCTCAAAGAATATGCGGCAGAAAAAGACCACATAATACATCCAAAGGCAATAAAACTGTATAAGTCTAAGTTTGGAGATTTTGAAGAAAGTTTAGAATTTCATGACAGAGGACAAAAACAGGTTTTTATTGATATTCCCGGGGAAGTGGAGGCGCAAAGAAGCAAAGCGGCATTGATATATTTGAATCAGGAGGCAAACAGGAAGAACCTGGAAGAACCCAGGATAATTCTTGAAGATAAAAACTTAAGGGAAGAATATAAGGTTTTGCTGAGGAAAGAATTGAAGATATCAAAAGCAGAAACTGAACGATTGTATCGTGGCGTAAAAAGTTGTATAATCAACAAATAGCCAAAAGGGACAGGGCAAAGTTCAATTTGGGACATAGTAAAATTTAATCGGGGACGTAGTAAAATTCAATTTTACTACGTCCCCGATAGAGAGGAGAACTTAAAAATGGATAGAAAGAGTGCATGGGGGTCTTACAACAGCGAGCAGCTAGAAGAGCTTGAACAGATCAGTAAGAGATATAAATCCTGTCTTGATGCCGGCAAGACGGAGCGGGAGTGCGTGGAACTTGGCGTCCGCATGGCGCAGGAGGCCGGCTACCGGGACCTGAATGAGGTGATGGCGGCGGGCGAGAGCCTGAAAGCGGGAGATAAGGTATATGCGGTGTGCATGAAGAAGATGCTGGCGCTTTTCCGCCTCGGGGAGGAGCCGCTTTCTGCGGGCATGAACATTCTGGGCGCCCACATTGATTCTCCGCGTATCGACGTGAAGCAGAATCCGCTCTATGAGAATGAGGGATTGGCTTATCTGGATACGCATTATTACGGCGGTATCAAAAAGTATCAGTGGGTGGCGCAGCCGCTGGCGCTGCACGGCGTGATCGTGAAGAAGGGCGGGACGACGGAAAAGGTTTCCATCGGAGAGGATGAAAATGATCCGGTATTCGTGATCACGGATCTTCTTATTCATCTTGCACAGGAGCAGATGGAGAAGAAAGCCTCGAAGGTGATCGAGGGGGAGAAGCTGGACCTGCTCATTGCCAACCGTCCGCTGGAAGAAGCTGCGGGGGATGAAAAGGAGAAAGAGGCGATCAAGGCCAATGTACTCCGCCTTCTGAAAGAGAAATATGATATGGCGGAGGAGGATTTCCTCTCGGCGGAACTGGAGATCGTTCCGGCCGGCAGGGCCCGCGACTGCGGACTGGACCGCAGTATGATCCTTTCCTACGGGCAGGACGACCGGGTCTGCGCATTTACGTCACTGTTTGCGATGCTGGATGTAACGGAGGCGAAGAGGACAGGATGCTGTCTTCTTGTAGATAAAGAAGAGATCGGAAGTGTCGGTGCCACTGGCATGCACTCCCGCTTCTTTGAGAATACGGTGGCAGAGCTGATTGCCATGACAGAGGGTGAATCGGATCTGAAAGTGCGCCGCGCGCTGATGAATTCGCGGATGCTTTCTTCTGACGTAAGCGCGGCCTATGACCCGATGTTTGCCGAGGCGTTTGAGAAACGAAGTTCTGCGTTTTTCGCAAACGGAATTACATTTAATAAATTTACGGGCAGCAGGGGGAAATCCGGTTCCAATGACGCCAATGCGGAATATATCGCGGCGCTGCGGAACGCGCTGGATGACGCCGGCGTGGCCTACCAGTTTGCGGAGCTGGGCCGTGTCGATGCGGGCGGCGGCGGAACCATTGCCTATATCATGGCAAACTACGGCATGGAAGTGATCGACAGCGGTGTTGCGGTCCTGAACATGCACGCGCCCTATGAAGTCACGAGCAAGGCGGATGTGTACGAAGCGGTAAAAGGCTACCGCGCATTTCTTAACATGTAGGCGGCGGGCGTTGTGCCGCCTATGACGACCAGTCCTCGTAATTCACATAGTGATGGATCACTTTCTGTGCTTTGCGGTACTGTTCGGAGGTCATGCTGATCTTCCCTTTTCTGAGGGAGATCAGCCCCTCATCCTTCAGCTTTTTCACCGTGCGGTTGATCGTTTTTACCGTGATGCCGCACTCTTCATATAAAGCCTGCCGGGTCTTGGGCAGGATGATCTCATGTTTTTTCTCGATATCCATGGCGGCGGCCGCTTTCAGGATATAGTCCAGCAGGATGAAATGGGGCGGATAGAAGAGCCTTGCTCCCCGGTTGTAGGAGGAACGGTACAGCTTATAGGCGACTTTGTGTGCCACCAGCCGGAGAAAATGGATATCCTTTGAAATCCAGTCTTCAAAATCTTTCCGTGAGAAAAATGCCACCGTTGTCTCGGTGAGCGTCTCGATGGTGACGGACGTTTTCTCCATTCCTGCGAGGATGGTCACTTCGCCCACGAAGTCGATGGGCTCATTCTTTTCGATCATATAGACGTTCCCATTCTGAAATTCATTGATCACCCGGTGTTCACCTTTGGCGATGAGGCCGAAATGTTCCAGCTTATAATCTTTCTGATGGATGATCGTTCCCGGCGGATACACGCGGATGCTGCAACGCTGCCACAGTTCTTCCGGCATATATCTTGTGTATTCTTCAAGCTCCGGCACTTCCCGGACCAGTTCTTCCAGCGTCATAGCAAGTTCTCCCATAAAACGGATTGATCTGATTATATCCATTATAGGATCAAAAAAAGAAGAAAAAAAGTCCCATTTGTCCTTTTTTGCCGGGGCGTGTCCCGCTACAATACATAGCGTCAGTGTACAAGGGACAATACGGTCGTTGAAGGGCTGATTTTGGTCCCTTGTACACTGATGCTAGCGTTGGTACAAAAAAATACAAAAGAGAATGAGGAGGAAGTGAAATGGATAAGTTCGTCTATCCGTCGCTCAAGGCAAGGCTGAAGACAGAGTATAAGATCTACATCGCAGCCGTCATATTCATCCTGATCGCCGATTCCATCGGTCAGATCCAGATCCCGCTGGGGCCGGGGCAGTTCATCCTGTTCCCGATCTTCTACGCGCTGATCATGGGCGTCCTTTCGGGGCCGCAGGCAACAAAGATCATGAAGTCAAAAGAAGTAAAGGCCGCGTCCAAGCTGGTCATCGTGGCCATCTGCCCGTTTATCGCAAAGCTCGGTATTAATGCCGGCGCCAGCCTGGAGACCGTTGTTTCTGCGGGACCGGCGCTCCTTCTGCAGGAATTCGGCAACCTGGGGACCATCCTTCTGGCCATGCCGCTGGCGATCCTGCTGGGCATGAAGCGGGAAGCCATCGGTGCGACCCACTCCATCAACCGGGAGTCCAACCTGGCGTTGATCACCGATGTGTACGGGCCGGATTCACCGGAGGCGAGGGGAAGCCTTTCCATCTATGTGGTGGGCGGAATGATCGGTACGATTTATTTTGGATTCATGGTTTCCGTGATCGCCATGCTTGACATTTTCCATCCCTATGCGCTGGGCATGGCGTCCGGCGTGGGCGCGGGCATCCTGATGGCGAGCGCCGTGGCGTCCCTGACGGAAATATTCCCGGCCATGGCGGATCAGATCTCGGCACTGGCCAGCGCCAGCGAGACCATATCCGGCATCGATGGGATCTATATGTCGCTTCTGATCGGCCTGCCGCTTTGCAACTGGCTCTATAAAGTGCTGGAGCCGAGGATCGGTCGGTTCGGCGGGAAGCGCAGACAGGAGAAAGCTGCCGCCGCAGACGCAGTGGAGGAGAAGGAGGAGCAGAAATGAGATATATCGAATGGCTTGTTTTGTTTGTAATATCCGGGTGTGGGATCGCACTGGCGAACTTTGTCGGATTTGATGTGGGATTCATGGAGTCTCTTCCGGGCATCCTGGTGCTGCTGGTCATCGCGGCCCTGGGAGTTGCTGTGAGTAAAGTGATCCCGCTGAAACTTCCTGTAGTGGCATATGTATCCATCATCGGCCTTCTGGCGGCCTGTCCGGTTTCTCCCTGCCGGGAATTTGTCATAGACGCGGCGGGAAAGATCAATTTCACGGCTCCGCTCACCATGGTGGGCGCCTACGCCGGCATTTCCATCAGCGACCAGATCAAGTCCTTCCTGAAGCAGGGATGGAAAATGATCCTCGTGGGCATCTTTGTCATGACCGGCACGTTCGTGGGTTCGGCGCTGATCGCCCATGTGGTGCTGAAGATCACGGGAGCCATCTGACATGAAAACGGAGGGAAAACATATGTCTGACCTGATCATAACGGACGCCGCGGTGCTGTTCCCGGACGGAACGGTGCGCGGCGGCCGGACCATTGAGATAAAAGACGGGATCATTCAGTCTGTCCGCGAAGCAAAGGAGAGCGACCGGGAACTGTCGGCAAAGGAGCACATTTCCGGCAGGGGCAAACTGGTCATGCCGGGGCTGGCGGACTGCCACATGCATACCGGGCAGCAGCTCCTGAAAGGCAGGGTGCTGGACGCCCTTCCGATGATCTGGACGCGGATCATGCTGCCCTTTGAGAGCACCCTTACCGATGAAAAAATGGAACGCAGCGCATCCCTTGCCGCCCTGGAAATGATCAAGTCCGGCACCACCGCATTTGTGGATGCCGGAAGCTATCATATGGAAGCGGCAGCGGATGTGTACGCGCGCTCGGGGCTTCGCGGCCTTCTCTCTGCATCCACCATGGATGAGAAGGGGCTGCCGGAATCCATTGCACAGAATGCAGATGAAGCGCTGGCCCAGACCGACCGGCTTTATGATGCATACAACGGAAAAGGAAATCTGAAAGTGGCCTACTCCCTGCGCTCCCTGATCTCCTGTTCGGACGAGCTGAACCGGAAGGTGTCGGAGCGGGCGAAAGAGCGGGGGGCAAAACTGCAGGTCCACATGAATGAATACGCCGGGGAGGTCAATTTCTTCCTGGCAAATAAACAGATGCGGCCTTTTGAATACATGGATTCCATCGGGGCGCTGGACGGGGATTTCATCGCCGCCCACTGCCTGCTCCTCTCAGAGCATGAAAAGGAACTGCTGGCGGAGCGTGAGGTAAAAGTCTGCCACTGCCCGTTCAGCAACTGCGGCAAAGGTGCGCCGGATACGCCGTCTTTACAGGCTCGCGGGATCTGCGTGGGACTGGGGACGGACGGGGCGGCCCACGGGGGCTTAAGCCTGTGGAATGAGATGAAGATCTTCCGGTCTGTCATGAACGTGGAATACGGAAGCCGCCTCAATGAACCGGCGGTCATGCCGGCCCGGGAGATCCTGCGCATGGCGACGGAGAACGGATACCGGCTGATGGGCGAGGACGGCGGTGTGATCGCGCCGGGAAAGCAGGCGGATCTCATTACCATTAATCTGATGCAGCCCCATCTTTACCCTACCGGAAATCTCGTCAACACACTGCTGGAGTGCGTGACGGCCGGGGATGTATGCGACAATATCGTAAACGGAAAGATCCTGATGCGGGACCGGGAAGTGCTCACACTGGATGAGGAGAAAATCATGAAAGAGGCGGCAGAATTATGAGTATGATCCTGATCCTTCTTCTGAACCTTCTGGTGGGCGCATGCATCGGTCTTACCGGCATCGCCGGATTCCTGCTCCCGATGTTCTATACCGGCTTTCTCGGGATGCCTGCCGGAGAATCGCTGGCATTAAGCTTTTCCGCCTTTCTCATTTCGGGCGTGCTGGGTTCGGTGACCTATTACCGTCAGGGCAACCTGGACCTGAAGCCGGCGGTGATCCTCTCGGCGGGCAGCCTTCCCGGGGCGCTGGCCGGCGTGTGGGTCAACCTGCTGATCCCCGAGGATGTGATGCAGATGATCCTCTATATCGTGGTGCTTGTCTCGGGCATCTCCATCCTTCTCCGGAAGGACGCGAAAACGGACGGGCCGGAGAGACAGATGACTGTGGCCGGAACGAAGGCGGTCCTGTTCTTCCTGCTGGGTGTGGCGACGGGCGCGGTCTGCGCGGCGTCCGGGGCCGGAGGCCCGGTGCTGGTCATGCCGCTTCTGACGCTGATCGGATTCCCGGCGCACACGGCCGTGGGCATCTCTCTCTTTAATTCAGTCTTTATCGCACTGCCGGCGGCGGGCGGATACCTCTGGAGCGGGGCGGAGAATACGGAAATGTTCCTGCTGCTCATACCGGTCCTTATCGCCCACGGGACCGGCGTGGCGTTCGGGAGCAGAAATGCGGAAAAGATCGATCCGGCGATGCTCAAACGCATCGTGGCGGCGGCATCCATCGCCATCGCCCTTATAAAGCTTTTCCTGCAGTGACAGCCAGCTGCCGGTATGCCGGAACAGGACTTAAACAGCCCGACGGACGAAGCGTCATCCGGAATATTCAGAATATGTATAATTCCCGATAAAACGCTTGACGCAATGGACTGAAACCATTAAAATATTATATGCGAAATATTACGGAAATATTTGCAAATTTATTGAGGAGGTCATTGGAACATGGCAACAAAATGGGTTTATATGTTCAAAGAAGGTAACGCGACAATGAGAAACCTTCTTGGCGGCAAAGGCGCCAACCTTGCAGAGATGACAGGCCTGGGCCTTCCGGTTCCGCAGGGATTCACTGTTACAACAGAGGCTTGTACACAGTACTATGAGGACGGAAGACAGATCAACGACGAGATCATGGGCCAGATCATGGATGCAATGGCAAAACTCGAGGAGATCACAGGAAAGAAATTCGGAGACAAAGAGAATCCGCTTCTCGTTTCCGTACGTTCCGGTGCAAGAGCTTCCATGCCGGGTATGATGGACACGATCCTGAACCTGGGTCTGAATGAAGAAGTTGTTGAGGCGCTGGCGTCTGCATCAGGCAACGAGCGCTGGGCATGGGACTGCTACAGAAGATTCATCCAGATGTATTCTGACGTAGTTATGGAAGT
>DWVL01000092.1 GCA_019120275.1 Candidatus Mediterraneibacter excrementavium
CAAAAAAGCATTGAGAAATATGGCGGAAACAAAATGTACTTTGCCCCGCCAATCGACTATGACAAGGTAATGAAACTAATTCCTTATGGCAAAGTAATAACTGTCGGAAAAATTCGTGAATATTTTGCTGAACTAAATGGGGCGGATTTCACAGAGCCTATCACAGCCGGAATTTTTGTATCTATTGCAGCATGGGCGAGTTACCAGCGTTCCGAAGATAAAACCCCATATTGGCGAACCTTAAAGGCAAACGGGGAATTAAACGCAAAATATCCCGGTGGTGTAGAAGCACAAAAAGAAAAATTAGAAGCAGAAGGACACACAATCATTCAACGAGGACGTAAGAACATTAAACATTATGTGAAAGACTATGAAACTGTTCTTTTTGATTTGAAGTAACAGACAAATAAGGAAAGCGGACAGATCACTGAGACGATCAATGCATCCCGCAATATCTCCGGGGATGCCATCCGCGGGATCGGCGATGAAATGACGATCAGTGACGAAGGACATATCGTTTATGAAGGCATCAAGTACCAGACGCTCGATATCAAAGTTGCTGATACCCTGCCTCTTGCTGATTATCCGAAAGAGAAGTATCTGGAGGATTATGATTCCACGCTGGCTGATTATCTGAATGAAGACGGCACATTGAAGCCGCATAAACGCTTCATCTCTGAAGGCAGCCGGGAAACGGAAGATGCAGAAGCCTCCTTCGTCATCGTGACAACAAGACTTTCCAACACCGGTAATGAGACAAAAGACGTCTATCTGTCTCCTTTCCTCAGATATCTGGATGCCAATGACGATGGATCCTACACCCTTTCCCGCGAAAAGTCATGGCCGGCCGAGGAAAGCTGGGCATCACTTACAACAGAGGGATTCCCGTTCTGGCAGAGTGTTCCGGGCAACGAAGGAAAACAGATACTGTTTACGACCATCGACCCCGGCGATACCGTTGAGTGCACTTCTGTCTATGTAGTCGATAACGATCTGCTGGATACCGCCTATATGCAGTATTTCAACGTCGGAGCTGCTATGCCGGACACACCGGAACTGTATGTGAAAGTTACAGAATAATCACATTTCCGCAGACCGGAACATGATCGGACCAGCCTGATTTCAGTAAGAAAACCGCACGGTTTAGTAAAAACCGGCGGTTTTCTTGTCTTTTACGGCCAAAAATGATAGAATAAATCGGTTTTATAAAACAGACAGTTGTCTTAAAGGAGGGTTACATATGAAAACAGGACTGAAAGTCGTTTCTATTCTTCAGATCATTCTCGGCGCACTTACACTTATTGTAGGACTGCTTGCCACAGGGCTTTTCGCAGCAGGCGGTGCTGCAGGCGCTGCATCAGCCGGCGTTGTTGCAGGACTTATCGGACTGACCGTAGTCTTCGTGATCCTGGGCGGGATCTTTGACATCGCAAGCGGGATCTGCGGACTGCGTGCTGCAAAGGATGCTTCCAAAGCTACACCGGCTGTTGTTCTCGGCGCGATCGCGCTCGTGCTGTCCGTAATCTCACTGTTCATGGACTTCAGCGTACAGGGCATTCTCGGATGCGTAATCCCGGTGCTCTACTTCGTATTTGCACTGAACATAAAGAAGGGCGGCAACTAAAACATACGGCACTTCAAACAGCGAACCGGAGCCTGACTGATCGGCTCCGGTTCTTTTTATCCTTTTTCTGTTTATCTTTTTAAAGTTTCATACATTTCCACCACTGTTTTCCCGTATACCGGGTGGCGCATGTAAGGCGCGATCTGCGAAAGCGGCTCCAGCACGAACCGCCGGTTATGCATATCCACATGGGGTATGCACAGGTCTTTTTCCCGGATCATTTCATCGTCATAGAAAATAATATCCAGATCCAGCGTCCTGGGTCCCCAGTGCACGGTCCGCTCCCGGCCCGCTTCCGCCTCGATCCGGTTCAGCTCCCGGAGCAGTTCCCGGGGTGTGAGGAGCGTCTCCAGTTCCAGGCAGCCGTTCAGGAAATCATCTTGGTCCGTCACCCCATAGGGCGGCGTCTCGATCAGGTTCGAGACCGCTTTCACCGTACACCCGCGGATCTGCCCCAGCTTGTTCACTGCGTCCCGGATATAGTTCTCTTTCCCGCCCATATTGGAACCCAGGGCGATGTATGCCGTATGCTTTCCGCGCAGGATCTCCACGCTCACCGTTTTAAGCGGCAGACGGATCGGCGCCCAGGGCTTCTTGATCTCCAGACGGATCATCTTAAGGCTTTCGTATTTGAGCAGCAGTTCCTCCGCCAGATGCTCCGCCGCGCTCTCCAGCAGTTTGTAGGTGTGCTTCTTCAGATACAGTTCCATAAACGCGCACACTTCGCCGTAATGGATGGATTCCGCCAGGTCGTCTTTAAGTCCGGCTTTTCTCGTATCCGTATAAAGGTCGGCAGAGATCACAAACTTCTGCCCCAGTGTATTCTCCTCCGGAAATACGCCGTGATAGGCAAATATTTCCAGATCTTCGATTCTGATTCTGTCCATGTTTTCTTTCTCCATTATTGTTTACCCGCATGCATCAGCGCTTCGGCCATCCGGATGGCCCGCTTATTCTTCTCCACATCGTGGACCCGCACGAAGGCGCAGCCTCTCTGCACCGCCCACACGGTCGTTACCAGCGTACCCTCCTCCCGCTCCCGGGGCGGGAGGTCGAGGGTCAGCCCGATCACGGACTTCCGGGACGTCCCCAGCAGGACCGGAAAGCCCAGTTCATGCAGGATGTCAACCCGGTCAATGATCTCCAGGTTCATCTCATACGTCTTGCCAAAGCCGACGCCGACGCCCGGATCCAGGATGATCCTGTCCCGGGGGATCCCCGCCTCACAAGCCAATCTCACACATTCCCTCATGTCCGCAAGGAACTCCGGCAGGAACTGGCCGTAATCCGCCTGCTCCCGGTTGTGCATCAGGCAGCACGCTGCGCCGTGCTCCGCGATCAGTTTTCCCATCCGGGGATCGTATTTCAGCCCCCAGATATCATTGATGAGGTCCGCCCCTGCATCGAGGGCCGCCCGCGCCACCGCGCTCTTATAAGTATCCACGGAGACAGGCGCATCAAACCGGGCTTTCAGCGCTTCAATGACCGGCGCCACCCGGCTGATCTCTTCTTCATCGCTGATCCGGGTATGTCCCAGGCGTGTGGACTCGCCGCCTACATCCAGGATGTCCGCGCCCTCCCGGATCATCTGCTCCGCATGGGCAAGCGCCGCATCGAGGCCGTTATAACGGCCCCCGTCCGAGAATGAATCGGGGGTCACGTTCAGGATCCCCATGATGTATGTATGATGTGCCGTGTCAAATTCTCTGCTGCCAATCCGCATAGCTGTCTGTCTCCTGTCCGAATTTTTCTATATCTTGAGTTCCATATTTTTCTTTTCCGCGCTCCAGTCACAGGCCTTTTCCGCCGGACAGGCGAAACACGTCCGGGACGCCTTGTCCGCCCGGTACAGGAACCGCTCCAGCGACTCCGCATCATCCTTAAGCCGCCGGTGCCCCCGGATAGCCGTCAGGATGGCCTGCTTCTCCGCCTCTGAAAATGCGCAGTCCGCCGGAAGGCTGTCAAGGATCTCCGCCGCGATCCGCCCGCCGGACTGTTCATGCGGGATGCCCTCCTCGTACTGGGCATATTTCCCGATATCGTGCAGGACCGCCGCCGTATAAATAAGCTCCCGGTCCAGGCCCCCGCCTTCTTCCAGATTGAAAATATACGCGATCCGCGCCACATCGAGAAGATGGGGCATCTGATGGCGGCAGAAGATCCGGTCTTTCTCCAGTTCTTCCAGCCGGGCATAACATTTCCGGTACAGCGGATGGGCAAGGACGGCGTTTACGCGCCTCATCGCAGCATCCGGAAGAACTGCTCTTCCAGCGCCGGGTCTGTCTCAAACACGCCCCGCTTTGCCAGCGTCACGGTCCTGCTGCCCGGCTTCTTAATGCCCCGCATGGTCATGCACATATGCTCCGCCTCGATCATGACCAGCGCGCCCTTCGGCTGCATATACTTCATCAGTGCATCCGCGATCTGCCCGGTCAGCTGCTCCTGAAGCTGCAGCCGCCTGGCGTAAACTTCCACGGTGCGGGCCAGTTTGCTTAAGCCCACCACTTTCCCGTCCGGGATATAGGCGATATGCGCCTTCCCGTAGAATGGAAGGATATGATGCTCGCAGGTGGAGTAAAAGGTAATGTCCTTCTCGATCACCATCCCGCTGCTTTCCACGTTAAAAGTCTTTGCCAGGTGGGCGGATGCATCCTGATCCATCCCGCCGTACAGTTCTTCGCACATCCGCGCGATCCGCTCCGGCGTTTCCCGGAGCCCTTCCCGCGATACATCCTCGCCGATCCCTTCCAGGAACAGCCGTACCGCCTGTTTTATTTTCTCATGATCTGTCATCTCATACCCTCTTTTCATCTGCTTCTCTGATCCGGTCATATGCCGCCTTCACCTCATGGAGATAAGACAGGGAACCGAACGCCAGGATCACATCCGTCTCCCCTGCATCCGCCAGCGCCGCCTCTACAGCGCTTTCGACACTGCCCTGCCCGGCGTCTCTGACGCAGGGACAGTATTTCTCAAGCGTCCGGGCAAGTTCTACGGACGGAAGCCCCCGGTTCCGGTCCGGGAGATCCACCGGCCGGATCTCATCCATGACCGGCCCCATGATCTGCGCGATCCGCTCATAATCCTTGTCCCGGAACACGCCCATGATCCCGAGCCGCCGGCGCCCCGGGAAATAAGACTCCACCGACTCCCTCAGCCGGAGCGCCGCATCCTCGTTGTGCGCCCCGTCCAGGATAAATACCGGCTTCTCTCCAATCACATGAAACCGGCCCGGCCACCGGGTCTTCTCCATGCCCTGCCTTACCGCGCTGTCCGGGATCTCATATTCCTTATCCCGCAGGATGCGGATCACTTCCAGCGCCGCCGCCGCATTGCCGGTCTGGTATTTCCCCGTCATATGGGTGTGAAGATCCCGGAATTCCTTATAGGAAAACCGGATGCCCCGGTAGCTTTCCTCTGTAATATCCATCTGCGCCGGATCAGCTTCCGTATAAGTACAGCCGCAGTCCTTTGCCCGGCGCATGAGGATCCGGGACACATTTTCCCGCTGTGCCGCAGAGACGACCGCGCATCCCGGCTTGATGATGCCGGCTTTATTCTCCGCGATCTCCTCCAGCGTATCCCCGATCACACCCAGGTGGTCCGGGCTTATGGAAGCAAATGCCGCGCACACCGTATTCTTCACGATATTGGTGGCATCCAGCGCGCCGCCCAGACCCGCTTCCAGCACCACCAGATCGCAGTTCATTTCTCTGAAATATAAAAAAGCTATCGCCGTCTCCGTCTCAAAGACTGTGGGAAGCGGTTCTCCTGCTTCCTCAAGCCGGGCAATAGCATCTCTCACTTTGTCAGTCAGCCGCGCGAAGGCTTCTTCTCTGATCCACTCCGCATCGACCTGTATCCGTTCCAGATAGGAAACCACTGTCGGTGAAACATACCGCCCGATCCTGTATCCTGCCTCACTCAATATCATCGAAGTGTATGCAAGCACAGATCCCTTGCCATTCGTTCCTGCAATATGTATGAACTTCAAGTCATCCTGGGGAT
>DWVL01000093.1 GCA_019120275.1 Candidatus Mediterraneibacter excrementavium
CCCCTCAAAAGACCGATGGCTCCCCCATCGGTCTTTTACCTTTTATGCATGTTCATAATTTGTTCATTTATCATTTAAAAAACTTTCATTATCTCAACACGTTTTCTTCATTTCTCCCTCTTATACTAAAACCATCAAAAGAAAAGCAATCAACCGAGACGCTGCAAAGTTATATAGAAAAAACTTTTTCATAATACATGCCGGGGACTGAGAGATCAGTCACCCGGCATCCTCCCTTTTTACGGACTGTTTTCAGAGACCGCTTCCGCGCCGGTCTCTTTTTCATTTTCCAGTTCACTCTTCTTCTGTCTGATTTCCTCTGCTTTTACCGGGTCGCTCTCATATCCCAGTATCGCATCATATGCCGCCAGGAGCTCCCGCTCGACTTCCTGCGCAGAGATCTTATCCGTTATATCCATCGCCTGTCTGCTAATCCCGGCGATCATTCCGGCAGCCGCCTGCGCCGCAAGCTTTTCCTGCTGTTCTGCTTTCATGGAAATCAGCCTGTTTTCATATTTTTCTTTTGCCTTCTTTTCGCCTTCGGCTTCCGCTTCCTGGTATAGTTCTTCCGTCTCCGCTCTCACAAGGCCCTGTTTTTCCACTCCAAGCAGTACGCACAGGCACAGACATGCCGCCGCACCGAGCCCCACTCCGCCGGCGACGCGTTTCAGGCTCAGTTTTCCGCCCGGCATCTTTTCCGGAACTGTCCGGGGAATCTGCGGCAAAGCTTTCAGGACCTGTGCAAAATCCTGATACTTCTTCCCCGTTTCGCCTGTACATCGTCCGATCACTCTCTCCAGCCGGAACTCCTCCCATCCCGTCAACGCAGGGTGGACATTCGTATACGCCAGCATGAACTGGATCGTTTTCCCGTAGGCGAACAGATCCGCTTCGTGATTCTTTGTTATCCCCAGGCCGCATACAGGCCTGACAAAATGATTCCTCACCGCACCGGTCTGCATCTGCTTGAGCACTCCGGCATTGTCCGGTGCTTCCAGATCCAGAAGCATCAGTCTGTTGTCTTCCGTCACAACAATGCTGCAGGGATTCAGATAACGGTAGTTCTGCCCGCTCCCTGATCTGTGGTACTGATCGACACACCGTGCGATCTCCCGGAACCATGCAAGCATCCCTTTTCTGTCCATATGCGGGCATTCCTTCAGCCGCTGCATCAGACTGGTGCCCTGCACGCAGTCCAGACTTCGCCTGCAGTGTGTTCCGTGTTCGATAAATTTCAGCACTTCATACATTTTTTCCATATGCAATTTCTCACTGGCTGCGCGTTATACCGCCGGCAGTCCCTCAACTGCCCGCCACGGTCCAAACACATCCATTTCTTCAGTGGGTATCATCCGAAACCGATGCAGAAAAAATAAGAGCATTCTGGATCAGAGCGATCCAGGTACAGATATAATAATAGAAATATGTCGAAAAAGCAAGCACTGCTTTTAGTCCGGGTGCAATAACGCAGGCAACCGATAAAGTGGCGGTACAGCCAAAAGGTTGTGCCGCCACTTTGCATTGATGTGTTCCGTCTTCTGAAGGTATTCCATATGACATTATGTTCCTCACGGACAGGACTCACAAATTACTCCATCCGCTCCAGCTGCTCCAGCGCCGCTGCGATCACTTTATCCATATCGTAATATTTATAATTTCCGAGCCGTCCGCCGAAGATCACATTTTCTTCCTTATCTGCAAGTTCTCTGTACTTCTTAAACAGCGCATTGTTCTTCTCGTCGTTGACCGGATAGTAAGGCTCCATTCCCACCGTCCACTCGGATGAATACTCCCTGGAGATCACAGTCTTCTCCTGCTTCCCGAACTCAAAATGCTTGTGTTCGATCACACGTGTGTATGGCACCTCGCGCTCCGTGTAATTGACAACCGCATTGCCCTGATAATTCCCGCAGTCCAGCACTTCCGTCTCAAAACGGACGGAACGGTACTCCAGCGCACCCAGCTGATAATCGAAATACTCATCGATCTGCCCGGTGAAAATGATCTTCTCCGCGATATCCGGGTTTTCTTTCCGGAACTCAAAGAAATCAACACCCGTGCGCACATCCGCGCCGGCCAGCATCTTCTCAACGATCGGCGTGTAGCCGCCCATCGGGATCCCCTGATAGCGGTCGTTAAAATAGTTGTTGTCATAGATAAACCGGCAGGGGAGACGTTTGATGATGAACGCCGGAAGCTCCGTACAGCTTCTGCCCCACTGTTTCTCCGTATATCCTTTCACCAGCTTTTCGTAAATGTCCCGTCCCACCAGGAACAGCGCCTGCTCTTCCAGGTTCTTCGGATCTGTGATCCCGGTCTCTCTGCGCTGGCGCTCGATGATCTCTTTCGCCTCCGCCGGCGTCCGGATCCCCCACATCTTGCTGAACGTATTCATATTGAACGGCAGGTTGTAAAGCTCGTCCTTATATACTGCCACCGGTGAATTGATATAATTGTTAAACTCCGCGAACTGATTTACATAATCCCAGATCTTCTTATCAGATGTATGGAAAATGTGCGCGCCGTATTTGTGGACATGGATCCCTTCGATATCTTCGCAGTAGATATTTCCCGCGATATGGTCCCTGCGGTCGATCACCAGACAGCTTTTCCCTTTCCGGCCGAGCTCGTACGCCATCACTGCCCCGTAAAGTCCCGCTCCCACGATCAGATAATCATATTTTTTCATAATACACCTCTTCCGCTGATTCGCTTTATCTTTTTAGCTGATTATATCATCATCCGCGTTTCTTTTCTCTGTCATCTTTATTTTTTCGTCATTTATACATATTTTTAACAATTTTTCATTTACAAATTAGATATAATGCACTAAAATGTACTGGTAGGTGTTTTTCAGTCGGAAAAGCAGAACACGAATTGCAATATGGAGGTACTTGAAAATGAAAGGAAATGTAATCGTCGGACAATCAGGCGGACCGACAGCTGCGATCAACTCGAGCCTTGCGGGCGTATACCGTACAGCTAAGGACCGCGGAGCCGCTAAAGTATACGGAATGCTTCACGGAATCCAGGGACTGCTGCAGGAGCGCTATATCGATCTGTCCGAATATATCACAAATGAACTGGATGCAGAGCTCCTGAAGAGGACGCCGGCCGCTTTCCTCGGCTCATGCCGCTACAAACTGCCGGAGATCCATGAGAACCGCGAAGTATATGAAAAGATCTTCGAGATCCTCAACAAACTGGATATCGAGGCATTTATCTACATCGGCGGAAATGATTCCATGGATACGATCAAAAAGCTCTCTGACTATGCGATCATCACCGGACATCCGACCCGTTTCATCGGCTGCCCGAAGACCATTGACAATGACCTTGCCCTGACAGACCACACGCCGGGTTACGGAAGCGCTGCCAAATACATCGGCACTTCTGTAAAAGAGATCATCCGCGACAGCTTCTGTCTGGAATATGAGAAAGGCCTTGTGTCCATCATCGAGATCATGGGCAGGAATGCCGGCTGGCTCACAGGCGCAGCCGCACTCGCCAAAGGTGAGGACTGCGCAGGGCCAGACCTGATCTATCTGCCGGAGCTTCCGTTTGACATCGAAGCTTTCGGCGAGAAAGTCAAAGCACTTCTTGAAAAGAAATCTTCCGTAGTCGTTGCCATCTCCGAGGGCATCCGCCTGGCAGACGGCCGCTACGTATGTGAACTGGGCCAGAGCATTGACTTCGTCGATGCGTTCGGCCACAAGCAGCTCTCCGGAACCGCAAACTACCTTGCAAGCTATATCGCAGGCGAGATTGGCTGCAAGACCCGCTCCATCGAGCTAAGTTCCCTTCAGCGCTCCGCTTCCCACTGCGCATCCCGCGTGGATATCCTGGAAGCATACCAGGTCGGCGGTGCGGCTGTGAAAGCTGCCGATGAGGGCGATTCCGGAAAAATGGTTGTCCTCACCCGTCTCTCTGATGATCCGTATCAGAGCGGAACCGAGGTAAAAGATGTTCACAAGATCGCCAATGACGAAAAACTCGTTCCGCGCGAGTGGGTAACCGAGGACGGTTCCTATGTAACCGACGAGTTCATCAACTATGTACGCCCGCTCATCCAGGGCGACGTATCACCTGTAATGGTAGACGGCATACCGCGTCATCTTTACCGTCAGATCTGATCCTGTCAGATGATATGATCGTCCGGATACTGCCGGGAAGTTCAGTCTGTTTCATGCAGGCTGTGCTTCCCGGCTTTTATATGCTATACTGGAGTCAGATTATCGCAGGGAGGTTTCAAAATGATCATTAAAAACGGACACATCATGGATCCCGCTTCCGGGAAATCGTATTTTGCCGATATAAAAATCACAGACGGCGTGATCGGGAAGATCGCGGACAACATTGACGCTTCAGATGATGAGGAAATCATCGACGCCAAAGGGCTCACCGTCGCTCCCGGACTGATCGACACCCACGTCCATTTCCGGGATCCCGGATTCACCTATAAAGAAACGCTGCATACCGGCGCGCTTGCCGCGGCAAAGGGCGGCTTCACCACCGTCATCTGCATGGCTAACACTTCGCCGGTCGTGGACAACACAGAAGTCCTGTCCGGCATCCTTGAGCGGGCCGCATCGGAGAAGATCCGGATCCGCCAGGCGGCCAGCGTCTCCCGCGGTCTGAAGGGGGAAGAGCCGACCGATATGGAAGCGCTGAAAGAAGCCGGCGCCTGCGGGTTCACGGACGACGGCATCCCGCTTCGCAACGGCGCTTTCCTCTACGAGGCCATGAACCGGGCGAAAGAACTGGATGTACCGGTCAGCCTCCACGAAGAGGATCCCGCCTTCATTAAGAACAACGGGATCAACCACGGCACGGTTTCCGAACAGCTCGGCATCTACGGTTCGCCGTCCATCGCTGAAGAATCGCTGGTGGCCAGGGACTGTATGCTTGCCCTGCGCTCCGGCGTCCACGTGGTCATCCAGCATATCAGCTCCGGCAGATCCGTGGAACTGGTCCGCATCTTCAAGGGCCTTGGCGCCAACCTCCACGCGGAGGCCACACCCCATCACTTCACCCTGACAGATGAGGCCGTTCTGAAATACGGCACGCTGGCAAAAATGAATCCCCCTCTCCGGAAAGAGGAGGACCGTCAGGCCATTATAGAAGGACTTGCGGACGGGACCATCGACCTGATCGCCACGGACCACGCGCCCCACAGCAAAGAGGAAAAGGACCGCTCCATCACCGCCGCTCCAAGCGGCATCACCGGGCTTGAGACATCCCTGGCTCTTGGCATCACTTCGCTGGTGCGCCCGGGACACCTCTCCCTGATGCAGCTCCTGGAAAAAATGACGGCCGGCCCTGCCGACCTCTATCACCTCCCCGCAGGGAAGATCATCGAAGGCGGCCCTGCCGACCTGGTGATTTTTGATCCGGACGAATGCTGGAAACCGGAAAGCTACGCTTCCATGTCATCCAACACCCCGTTTACCGGATGGGAACTGTATGGAAAAGTAAAATATACGATCTGCCGCGGAGAAACTGCATACCGCGACTGACCCTTTTGATCATTTTTCGGACCGCTGATCATCAGCGGTCCGTTTTCTTATCCGTTATCTTCGCCGCAGGAGCCGCCGCCCTGAACGGAAATATGTTTCCTGCGGCCTCCCGCTCCGGCGCGGTCCTGGTGTACCGGCAGATGCTGAGCAGAAGCCCCAGCAGCACATAAGTAACGATCGTGCCCGTCCCGCCGTAACTCAGGAAAGGACAGAAGACACCGATATAGGAAACGCCCAGATTGGTCACGATATAACCCGCTGTTTCCAAAAGGAACAGAATGGAACACGCCGTCCCCATCAGCATGCCAAGCTGATTCCTCTGCCTCAGGGAAATCTTCAGGAAGCGGAACAGGAGAAACAGAAGCAGTCCGGCCAGAACCGCCGCGGCAAGGATTCCGTAATAGGCGATCACACCGGTCAGTGCGAACTCGGAAACTTCCGGTATCCGCAGTACATCCGCATCAGCGGCTCCCGCCCCTGCGATCCGGCTGCTGTCCAGGAACTCCCGGACGACCTGAACCACATAGCCGCCGGCTCCCGCCCCCTGATTCGGATCCCTCAGGATCGCCTGCACGCGTTCCTGCTGATACTCTGCTCCAAAAAACCAGAGCCAGGCAAACAGCGCAGCAGGCAGGCAGAAAATGCAGGCAAGAATCCCGGCGAAAGTCCCTTTTTTTGCCACCCGGAACCACCCTTTCCACACAGCTGCCGCCAGGACCGCCATAAAGCAGACAGACAGCATGTATGCCGATGTCAGCCTGGGAATCCGGAACGTCAGTACAACCGGCACCAGCATCCACAGGACCGCCTTCCCGAGCGCCCGGTATCCCTGTCCCCGGTATGCATACAGCACCGCTGCGTAAAGCGGGACTGTCAGGAGCATCAGATATTCCGCCGTAACATATCCGATGAATGGAATATCCACGTAATTTGACGCTCCGTTTATCGTGCGCCCGAACAGAAGTACCGCCAGCATCCCCGCATCAAACAGGAGCATCAGAAACCTGGCATGTCTTGCGATGCGGGTATAGTCTGCAAAACAGACCGCCATCATGACCGTCAGGCCGATGATCATAAAAGACAGATTCCTTGATATGCTCATCCATCCATAGCCGCCTGCCGTCTCCACTTTTCCCTGCATGGTCATCTGGATCGCAAACCCTATGATGCTGAGCGCCGCGATCAGCGCGATCATCCCCCAGGGCATGACCGGGCGGTGGATCCGGTCCAGTTCATTCCCTGTCTCCACAGGGTCGCCCATCTCCTTCACTGCCGCCTCCTCAGCCTCTTTCCTGTCCATCCCTTCACTCATGAAATCCTGCATCTGATCCTCAATGTGGGCGCAGTATTCTTCCTTCACCGCATCCCGCGCCATCCGGCATCGGATCTGGTCTGTCAGGATCTGTAAATACTCCTCTCTCTTCAAAACTGCTCCCCCTCTCCTACACCGCCGCCAGGCTCATCACACTGGCCACGGCTCTCGAGTAAACATCCCACTCGGCCTTCTTCTCTTCCAGAACTTTCTTCCCGGCTTTCGTAATACTGTAATACTTGCGCAGCTTCCCGCCGGCCGGCTTCTCGTAGGACTTCAGGCACCCTTTCTCCTCCAGCCCGTGAAGCAGTGGGTACAGCGTTCCCGCCTTCAGCTCAAACACATTTTCCGAGCGCTCCCGGAGCTTCTCGATCATCTCATACCCGTACATGTCGTTTTCCTCAAGAAGCTTCAGCACCAGCATGGCCGTACTCCCTGATACCAGACTCTTGTCTATCTTCATTTCAACTCCTCCTTCATTCATTTTTATATAGATTATCTATATATCATGATCTTATTATATATAGGTTATCGATATAAGTCAATGCAATTTTACACAATTACGGAGAAATTAATTTTTAACGGATTTTTGAAAATTGGGGGTTTACAACTGCTTTTGATTATGATAGAATACCTTTTGTCGAGCGGAAGTGGCGGAATGGCAGACGCGCTAGATTCAGGTTCTAGTGGGAGTTAATCCTGTGAGAGTTCAAGTCTCTTCTTCCGCATAAAAAGACGGAGATCCTTATAGGGTCTCCGTTTTTTGTTTATCATTTGCATTTCTGTTTTAAAGTGCTATAATGTCTTGTATGGAAGCATAGCTCAGCTGGGATGAGCGTTCGCCTCACACGCGAGAGGTCATGGGTTCGAGCCCCATTGCTTCCATTTTTTAATGCTCGTCTTCCGTCAGGATCCCCGACCGGATCAGATCCGTGAGCAGCACCCTCGCCTGGGGAAGCAGCTCATTCATCGGCGTATTTTCTTCCCTTGACTCATTGACAAATCCGAACATCCCGAAGCACACAAAACCGGCGATCTTTTTCGGCGAATATTTCAGCCGCATCCGCTTTTTCACATGCAGCGTATGCTGCTCCACCGTCTCCAGCACAATACTGTACAGCCTGGACGCCAGATAAGGATTCTTCTCCGGGTCTGTGTGCCGAAAAAAATCTGACCGGTCAGAATAAAGCTGCAGGATCGCATCCAGCATGTTCACGTAGCCGGCGGCCAGCCTGCCGGTCGGATTGTTCTCCCGCTGCCGGCGGTAATAATCCTCGGTTCCAAGCTTAAGCATATCGTCAAATATCTCATCCAGCAGTGCATATTTATCATTATAATGCGAATAAAATGTGATCCGGCTGACTTCCGCCTCCCGGCACAGTTCCGTGATCGTGATGTGCTCGAAATCCTTTTTCCCAAGCATAATGATCATAGCTTCTTTCAGGCTTTTCTTTGTTTTTACGATTCTTCTGTCTTCCATTTACTGACATTTCCTTTACTTTGTATAGATAACTAACATTTTTCTGTTTTTGTAAATTGTTATCCATTGTTCATTTTGCTATAATTTTAACACCTGTTATAATAACGGTCAATGAAATGAAATCAATACAGGAGGAATCATTATGTCCGGGATTGCGATCATGACAGACAGCAACAGCGGCATCATGCCGTCAGAGGGAGCTGATTACGGAATCCACGTGCTCCCTATGCCAGTCATAATTGACGGAAAAACTTATTTTGAAGGAATTGATATCACACCGGATGAATTTTACGAAAAACAGACTGCCGGAGCCGTGATCACAACTTCACAGCCTTCGCCCGGAGATGTAACAACCATGTGGGATGAACTGCTCAGAGAATACGATGAGATCCTTTTTATCCCTATGTCGTCCGGCCTGAGCAACACCTGCCAGACTGCAGCCCTCCTTGCGGAGGAAGAACCATACACAGGAAGAGTTTTTGTCGTTGACAATCACCGTATTTCCGTGACACAGGCCATGTCTGTGCTGGACGCCGCCACACTCGCGGCTCAGGGGATATCCGGTCTCGGCATTAAAGAAACCTTAGAGAAAGAAGCATTGGATGCAACAATCTATATTGCAGTAGACACACTCGAATATCTGAAAAAGGGCGGGCGCATCACGCCGGCCGCAGCCGCACTTGGGACAATCCTTAAACTGAAACCCGTTCTTACCATTCAGGGTGATAAGCTGGATTCCTATGCCAAGGCACGTGGAATGAAATCCGCATTCCGCACCATGCTGGACGCACTTTCAGGTGATATCGCCGGACGCCTGTCCCATCTGAAAGCAGAGGGGCGTCTGAAGATCGGACTTGCCAATACACGCATGGCTCCCGACAGTCTGGAACATTATAAAAATGAGCTCCAGAAGGCTTTCCCTGATCTGGAACTCATCTATTTTCCGCTCACTATGAGCATCGGTACGCATGTCGGCCCCGGCGGTCTTGGGATCGGCGCCGTGATAAGCAGGTAAGCGCATCCCGCTTACCTGCTGTTTTATATTTCAATCATCATCATTGTCATACGGGCTGCCTCCGCCATCGTCATCACTGTCATAATTACTTTCATAAGAACTGTTCCCGCCGCTGTCATCGTTGCTTTCGTAAGGACTGTTCCCGCCGCTGTCATCATTGCTTTCATAAGGACTGTCACCGCTGTCAGCTTCATACCCCGAATCATTATCGGGCTGTACCGACGGCCTGGGAACGGTCTGTACAGGCTGCGGATCAGCCGGTACTCCGTAATCTGTTATCCCGTCGTCTTCTTCATATGGTGAATCCGCATCCTCCTGTTGCTGAGGGATCGGCACAGTCACAGTCTGCGGCTCATCCAGCACTTTCTTCTCTTCGGTATCATCTTCTGTATTTTCCGGCCGGACAAGCGGACCGACGGTCAGTTCAACCGTAATGTCCTGCTCCGCCAGATAACGATTCAATTCTTCGAGAAGTTCTGTCTCGGTCCTTTCTGCCCATTTGCCGCTCCGTGCATCCACTGTGATCGCAATCTGTCCTCCGTCGGAAAGATATTCCTGGTCAATGGCGCGCCCGGCGAGTTCATCGACAACGGTCTCTTTGTCTTTTCCCTTATATTCATAATCCCTGACCAGCGCACGTCCATCTGCATTTTCTCCTTCAACATCCAGTACTCTTCCGGAACGGCTCAGAGAGATCTCCACTTCCGGATTAATCTGCATATGCACGCTTCCATATTCTGTATAAATGTACTGATATTCATATATACCGAATATTCCCGCACAGACAGATGCGGCAATCCCTGCGGCCATGCGGATCACATAGGCCCGGCGCTTCTGTCTGTCCTGGGGATACACGATCGGGATGACTTTATCCGTGATATCGCCCGTCTCATATCCGGTATTGGCAGCTTTGATAAAACGTCCCTCATTATCCAGGACAGTCACATAAGCACTGTGTGTTTCCACTACCAGATAAGTCGTTTCTTTTTTCATTTCCAGCTCCGTTTCTTTTATGAATCAGTATCTTTACTGTTTCCGGAAAGATGATATAAATGCCCCCGTATGATCTCGTATCCGTTCGTAAATGCAAGAAGCACAGCTACCAGATATTTCCGGTGCCGTTCCATCGTCTTTTTGTCCGTTTTGGAGATTTCCGCCAGACCGACTATCGGAAGTTTTTTTGTCCGGAGAAGTTCGTCAAGATACTCCGGATGTTCCCTCGCCGCAGCCAGCACCCGGCCGCACGCTTTGAATGTACGCTCCTGGCGCGGACAGTTATCAGCCACATCTGAAA
This sequence comes from Candidatus Mediterraneibacter excrementavium, assembly GCA_019120275.1. Lineage (GTDB taxonomy): Bacteria > Bacillota > Clostridia > Lachnospirales > Lachnospiraceae > Mediterraneibacter > Mediterraneibacter excrementavium. The sequence goes on from DWVL01000093.1 coordinate 10,618, forward strand.
ATGTGAGGCCGAATTTCTGAAGCTTCTTCTCAAATTCCAGAATCTCCTCTTTTGTGGCGCTCTGCCGGTGGCTCTTTTCAATATCATTTTCCGGATGTTCCAGCTGATCGATCTTCATCGTATCGCCTTCATCCTCCTGGACAGGTTCATGCAGAGAGGTCACCTTCGCATGTTTTCTTTCTTTGCGGTAATAATCGATCAGCCGGCTTCTGATCCCTCTGGACGCATAGGAAAGAAAAGCTCCCCGGTTCTTTTCATATCCAAGGATTGCTTCGTAAAAGGCAAGGAGAACAATGCTGAATTCTTCATCCTGTCCTTCTACCGGGGCACGGTGAAGATATTTTGCTGTCTCGGCGCGTATGAAGCCCATATACTGCCTGATCAGGCGATCCGCAGCTTCAGCGTCTGTCTTCGCCGCATATACCTGTTCCACAAGTTCATGAACACCGTTCATCAGATGTTTCCTCCTATATTTATAGTAATACGGAACCGAAAACTTAATTTCGGGGTCGCAGGGCAAAAATGTGTTTTCAGTATATTTAGTTTGTATAAAATACAGGTTAAATATATGTAAACTATACGTAAATACCGGGACGTAAGCTCTGTTACTACATTATAATGATAAAAATACCAGGAAATTTTTTCAAATTTTTTTATACCGACCCCGTTTTCCATATTTTGCTTCCGTATCCTACATCAAAAGCAGAAACAAAATTCAAATGAAAAGGAGTGTATGAATTATGACAAAGAAAAAATTAATGGCAACTCTTGCAACAGTATTATCACTTTCTCTTTTGGGCGGACTCATGGGATGCGCTCCAAGAGAACAGGCAGCTGAACTTCCTCAGCAGACAACCGCAGCCGTCAAGACTCAGAAAGAAGCTCTTACCGGCGTGATATCCATCAAAATAAATCCTGAGATTGCAGTCTTCTATGACGAGAAGGGCATCGTCACTTCTGTCGAAGGCCGCAACGACGACGGCAAAAAAGTGATCACCGATTACACCGGTTTCACGGGCAAGGAGTGCCGCACAGTCATCAGTGAACTGATCGCCAGGATCAATGAAGCAGGATATTTTGCAGAAGAAATAGAGGGAGAGCCCCATCAGATCACCCTTGAAATCGAAAAAGGATCCGTTCTTCCAACCGACAATTTCTTAAGCGCCATTGTAGCCGAGATCCAGAAATATACAAGTGCGGAAAAGATCAATACCCCCGTGGCAATAGACGGAGAAAGCACTTACGGCTGGACTGATTACGGCGACACAGATTACGGTCCGGACAACGACGGCATTACTGACTACGGCGACACAGACTACGGCACCACTGGCGACGGAGTAACGGATTACGATGATGCAGCACCTGCTGTATCCGGCAATACAGGTGCAGCCGACAGCGGTAACTCTGACTATGGAAATACGGATTATGGCTCAGGCAGCGACGGTGTGACCGATTATGATAACGGACAATCCAATTATGATGATGGACAGTCCAATTACGACGACGGGCAGTCCAATTATGACGATGGGCAATCTGATTACAATGCGCCTCAGTCAACACCGGCTCCGGCTCCCGAGCCGACCCCGGCTCCGCAGCCGTCCGCTCCTGTACAGTCAGGTACGACCGACTATGGCGATTCCGGTTATGACGACGGCAACTCCGGCTACGGCGACAGCGATTCCGGTTATGATGACGATGGGGATTCCGGTTATGATGATTGAACAGTCTCCTGTTTCTTTCCGGCATGAACTAAAACATCTGATTACCCCTGCCGAAGACAGGATCTTAACCGGCAGACTCGGCAGGCTGTTTCACCGGGACAGTCATGCCGGTCCCGGCGGGGTATATACAGTAAACAGTCTTTATTTTGACACGCCGGATGACCGGGCTCTGACAGAGAAAATATCCGGGGCGGACCGGCGGGAAAAATTCCGGATCCGGTATTACGGTGACACGCCGGACTTTCTCCGGCTTGAAAAAAAGATTAAAAAAGGCGGGCTTTGCTCAAAACGCAGCGCCCGTCTTACTTATAAACAGACAGAAGATCTGCTGGAAGGGAAAATGGAATTTCTTCTGGAAAGCGAAAATGGACTGCTGACAGAACTCTATGCGAAAATGAAAGGAGAACTGCTCCGTCCCCGAAGCATTGTACGCTACGAAAGAGAGGCTTATATATTTGCCCCCGGCAATGTCCGTGTCACACTGGACAGACATCTGAGCACCTGTACCTCCTGCCTTTCTTTTCTGATTCCAGGCACTCCCCGCATCGCACCGGAACCGGGAAACACCGTCCTGGAGGTAAAGTATGACGCGTTTCTCCCGGACATTGTCCGGATGGCCGTGCAGGTGCCCGACAGAAAAACCGGCGCATATTCAAAATATGCCGTCTGCAGACGATTCGACTGACCGTCTGCCCTCACTATATATAGAAAAAGGTGGATAATCATGACATTTCAGGATATTTTCAAATCAGGATTTCTGGAGAATGTAAATGCGATCTCGGTGCTGGATATGGCGGTTGCCCTCGTCCTGTCTTTTGCCCTTGGACTGTTTATATTTTACATCTATAAAAAGAGCTACTGCGGGCTGATGTACTCTGCCGCTTTCGGGGCCACGCTCGTCGCCCTGACCCTGATCACCACGCTCCTGATCCTTGCCGTAACGAGCAACGTGGTGCTCTCTCTCGGAATGGTCGGCGCCCTGTCGATCGTGCGTTTCCGGACCGCGATCAAAGAGCCCATGGATATCGCATTCCTGTTCTGGAGCATCGCCGCAGGCATCGTCCTCGCCGCAGGCTTCATTCCGCTGGCGGTTTTCGGCAGCATATTCATCGGCCTGGTCCTCCTTATCTTCTCCGGAAGGAAAAATATCGAGCGCCCGTATATCCTTGTCATCCACTGTGATACGGATGAAAAAGAAAAGGAGGCGGAAGCCTACATAAAAAATCAGGTGAGCGCGCTTTCTCTGAAGAGTAAATCCGTCTCCCCCGGATGTATCGAACTGAACTACGAGGTCCGGTTTAAAGAAGGGGAATCCGCATTCGTCAACACGCTGTCACAGATCGACGGCGTCAGCAATGTTATTCTCGTTTCATACAATGGAGACTATATGGGGTAACCGATATGCTGAAAGACCGAAAGATTGATTTTATATGCATTGCAGCCATCCTCGCGGCCTGTATCATGGCAGCGCTGTTCCTTTCAGGAGAAAAGATCGGGATCACGCCCCTTTCATCGGAACCCGGCTATTCGTCCCATCTCTTTGACGACAGCCATGTCCATCATATCGATATACAGACGGACGACTGGGATGCATTCCTTGAAACAGCATCGGAAGAAGAATACACAGAATGTAATCTTTCCATAGATGGGGAAACTTTCTCTTCTGTCGGCCTGCGGGCCAAAGGGAACAATTCCCTGCGTCTTGTAGAGGAATACGGACTTGACAGATACAGCCTGAAAATCGAATTCGATCATTTTCAGGACGGGAATACCTATTACGGGCTTGACAAGTTCTCTCTTGACTCGTCCTTCCAGGATAATTCCTACATGAAAAACTATATGACATATGACATGATGGATTTTATGGGGGTTCCCGCACCACTCTGCAGTTATGTCAACGTCACGGTAAACGGGGAAGACTGGGGACTTTTCCTGGCCGTCGAAGAGCCGGAAGAGGCGTTTGCACGCCGGAATTTCGGCGCTGACCATGGCATGCTATACAAGCCGGATTATCGTTCTCTCGAAGATGAGAACCGGGACGTCGCACTCCAGTATACGACGGACGACCCGGCTGATTACGATAATATCTTCCGTCACGCCAGATTCGACTGCAGCGATTCCGACATGCAGCGGGTGATCCGTGCGCTGAAAGCCCTGTCAGATCCCGACAATGCCGACCTGAACTCCGCTGTAAATGTAGACGAGGTCCTCCGCTACTTTACCGTACAGGTTTTCGTCGTCAATCTGGACAGCTATCTCGGAAAGACCGGACACAATTACTTCCTTTATGAAGAGAACGGCGTCCTCAGCATCCTTCCGTGGGATTACAACCTGGCGTTTGCCACATATTCTCTCGGCATGCCGGATCCGGTCAACGACGCGCAGCTCTATGTGAATTATCCCATAGATACGCCGGCTTCCGGGGAAATCATGCAGAACCGTCCGCTCTATCACAATCTGATGAAGCAGGATGAATATTTTTCACAGTACCACGGATATTTTGATTTCTTTATCAGGGAATATTTTGAAAGTGGATATTTCGAAGAAAAAACAGCAGGGACGATCCGGATGATCGCCCCTTATGTAAAAAACGACGCCACTGCTTTCTGCTCCTATGCAGACTTCCTGACAGGCGCAAAAACTTTTACAAAATTCTGTCTGCTGCGCTCCGAGAGCGTGCGTTGCCAGCTGGACGGTACGATTCCGTCAACGATCGCCGGACAGGAAGCAGACATAGACAGCCGGATCGACGCATCCGGGATATGGCTTCCGGATATGGGTGAGATCGAAGACCTGCGGATCAGCTCTTCTTTATAAATGTGGTGCCGCATTTCGGGCAGCGCACTTCAATCTTCCCTTTTCCTTTCGGGATGCGGATCTTCTGCTTACAGGAAGGGCATGTATAAATGTGATATACTTTCCGCTGCTGCCAGATATTCTTCTGCTTCTGGAAGAAACTCCGGATCCCGTAAGTCTTCGCCAGGAATGTCTGGTTTTCCGCATAACGCTTCGTCACATTTCTGGAAAACACCCTGTAATAACTGTAGATCACCAGGATCCATCCCAGAAAATAAGGGACCAGCGCCGCCGGATGATCCCCGAACAATGCGGAGATCAGTACACAGACCACACCGATCACCAGTATAAATTTTGACAACTGATCGATCCCGTATCTTCCCTGCATGAACCGGATCAGCCTTTCTCTGAAATTCATCTGTCCATCCATCCTTTTTTATCAAGTATGGAATACATTTTCCTCTGTTTTCCGGGCAAAGTCAATTAAATTCCTATAAAATCTTCAGAATATAATTTCGTGCAGATCCTCCTGCTCGATCCCGTTTTCCGCCATTACACTCAGAAGGCTTTCCCGCTGATCCGGCAGGGCACACCAGGCAAGCCCGCAGCCGGCGGAGATCTCTCTGGGCACCGGGATCAGCCTGCCGGGAACATCCTTCGACCGGCAGGCTTTCTCCATGGCCATGGCATCGGCCGTTGTATGAAATGTTACGATCAGTTTCAGTTCTTTCTTTCTCATCCCACAAACCCGCTATCCGATGACCACTGCAAAACCGTCTTCCGTCTCTTCAGACGTGTATTTCCGGCCGTGGTCTCTCGCGCATTTTTCAACATTCATTCTCTGATGCGGCTCGGTAACGAGCACACGCACAGGTTCATTTCCGCTTTTCAGGGCTTCTTCCGTAAGCATCACTGGTTCCGGACAGGACAGTCCTCTTGCATCTACTTCTTTCATTATAATTCTCCCTTCTTATTTTCCTTCCGTACGCTTATTCCCGAATCCGATAATAAAACATACGGCTATGCAGATTATAACCGCGATTTTTCCGTTCAGCGGCACGCTGCCTGATACGATCTCCTGAGTCTCTGCATTCACTGCCGTGGCACTCGCCGCCAGTCCGAGATTATGCGCCAGCGCAGCGCCGAGAAGCATGCCGAACACTGTAACGGCCGAATCCGACGATCCCTGTCCGGCCAGGATCAGCTGCCGGAGCGGGCATCCGCCTGCAAGCACAGCGGCAAATCCCACCGCATACATGCCAAGGATGTTCCACAGATGCTCCGAATGTGCGATCACGCCCGGCGTATCGAATGCCGGGACAAAGTTCCCGGACGCAATATTATAGACCAGCATGACTACAAAGAAGCTTCCGATGATCGTCAGCAGATCGAAATTTCTCATCAGGATCACATCCCGGATGCTTCCCGCAAAACACATCCTCGATTTCTGCGCAAACGCGCCGAAGACCAGGCCGCCGGCCAGCGACAGCAGGACCGGCGCATGCATACTTCCCGGTCCGCTCTGGCTTGCCTTTAACAGTGTGGTAGCCAGTGAAAGGATCAGGACTCCGAGCAGCAGGACCGAAAGCACGGCACCGCTCATGCGGCCGGCGAGATGTGCCCTACCCAGGCTGAACCCTTTCTTTAATGCAAATACGCCTGTCCCCACGCCCAGGACAAATCCAATAAGCGCCACCCATGCATTCAGGTCGCCTGCGGACATCCGGATGATCATCCGGAGCGGGCATCCCAGAAATACCAGTGAGCCGATTGCCAGGATCATACCGAGCACAAATCTGGTCATCGGCGATGATCCCGCTGTGGAACGGTATTCCTTTGTCACAGCGGATATAAGAAAGGCGCCAAGTACAAGACCGATGATCTCCGGTCTTACATACTGTACTGTTTCCGTGGAATGGAGCCCCAGCGCGCCGGCTGTATCCCGGATAAAGCAGGCGATACAGAAAGCCATATTGGCCGGATTGCCGAAATAGGCAAGCGCAGCCGCCACGATCCCGCAGACTGCGCCCGCAAGGGCAAGCTTTTTCTTAGAATCTGATAAGTTCATCTTTATTTCCTCCTGTCTCTCATTCCTCTGCCAGTTCTTTCACCGCACGGACTGATACATCAACCTCTTCTTCCGTATTGAAGTGGGAGAAACTGAACCTCACAGCCCCCTGGTCCACCGTTCCAAGCGCCTGGTGCATGAGCGGCGCGCAATGGGCGCCCGGCCTCGTTACGATACCATAGTGCACGTTCAGTTCATCGCTCACTTCCGAAGAATCGTAATCCCCGATATTGAAGGAAACGATCGCTGCACGGTTATTTGTGCTGAAATCTCCGTACACCTTTACACCCGGGATCCCGGATATACCCTGATAAAACCGCTGCATCAGCGCCAGTTCCCACTCCCGGATCGTATCAGGTCCGGTTTCCATGATATAGGAAACCGCCGCGCCAAGCCCCGCGATCCCGTGCCCGTTCAGCGTCCCCGCTTCCAGGGCGGTCGGCATCTGTGCCGGATGGTGCGTATTATAGGTATCAATGCCGCTTCCCCCGGAGAGCAATGGCCGGATCTCCACACCGGGGCGCACATACATGCCGCCGGTCCCCTGTGGTCCCAGCAGACCCTTATGTCCGGTAAAGCACAGCACATCGATCCCCAGCTTCTGTACATCGATCTCCCACACGCCGGCGGTCTGCGATGCATCCACGATAAGCAGAAGACCGTGCCGCTCTGCGATCGCATGCACCCGTTCCAGATCGATCATATTTCCGGTCAGATTGGAGGCGTGGGTACAGACGATCATCTTCGTCTCCGTGCGAATGGCCCGCTCCATCTCCTCATAGGAAATGTTCCCTTTCTCATCACACCCGAGGATCGTCAGGGCTGTTCCCTGTTCCCGGCACTCATACAGAGGCCGGAGCACGGAATTATGCTCCAATACAGTTGTGATCACATGGTCTCCGGGATCGCACAGCCCTTTTATGGCGATATTCAGGCTCTCTGTAGAGTTTGCCGTAAACACGATCCTGGAAGGCGATTCCGCATGGAACAATCCTGCCAGCTTCTCCCGTGTCCCGTATATGACACGCGATGCATCCAGGGCCGGATCCGACGCCCCGCGTCCTGCGTTCCCCATCGTATCGAGCGCCGCAAGCACCGCTTCTTTTACCTGCACGGGCTTGCGCAGTGTAGTCGCGGCATTGTCCATATAGATCATACTTTTCACCTCCGGCCGTCTGGCATACAGAATCATTATCCTATTTAAGTATAGATTTATCTCCCGTTTCCGTCTAATCGAAAACAAAAATAAGGAGCCGCCGCCTATAGATTTTTTCTATAAGCGTTGGCTCCTGTTTTTCAGTTTTCCGGATACATCTGCTGTACCGTTTTTATGAACTTTTCTGCCGCCGGAAGGCTAGGATATCCCGCATCATAGACCATATTGATATTCCTTGTGCCGCCCGCCTTTCCCAGTGGGAATGCCAGCAGTTTTCCGCTTTCGATCTCTTCCTTTGCCGCAAGATGCGAGAGGATCGTCACGCCCATTCCACCGGCTGCCGACCGCTTGATCGCCTCCTGGTTCTCCATTACCGCCGCCACATTCAGTCCGGACGGATCGATGCCGTTCTCACCGAGCATGCGGAACGCTTCTTTTCTCGTTCCCGATCCTTCTTCCCTGAGAATGACCGGCTCATCCAGGATCCAGGAAATGTCATCCTCCCCCTGTCTCCGGCAGAACCGCTCTTCCGGGGGCGCCAGGATCACCAGTTCATCTTCATAGAACGGTACATACGTGCAGTTCCCGCGTTCAAGCACGGTTCCGGTAAATCCTACATCCGCCTTATGCGAAAGGATCATCTCCACCACGCCGCTGCTGTCCGTCTCAAAAAGCTTCAGCTGTTCCTTCGGGTATTCTCTGCAGAACCGGGCCATAATGTCCGGCAGAAGATACTGCGCCGGGATTGTGGATGCCGCAATGCGGAGCACGCTGCCAGCATACTTTTCTTCCAGACCGAACCGCCTGCGGATCTTCTGTTCCAGCTCCAGCATCTGCCCGGCATAGGCATACAGTTCCTTTCCCGATTCGGTAAGCGAAACTTCTTTTGTGTTCCGCACCAGCAGACAGGTGGAAAGTTCCCGTTCCAGTGAAGCGATATGCGCGCTGACCGTGGGCTGGGTCAGATAGAGCTGTTTTGCGGCTTTTGAAAAACTCGTTGTCTCCGCCACGCGGACGAAGGCTTCCAGCTGTTTCAGGTTCATCTCCCATCCACCTTTCTCAGAAGCCGGATGCACGGATGGTCTGCATTGCTCTCCACAACTCTTCCCACGATTGATACTTCTGTCCCGAGATCTGCTTTTGCCAGCGCCCGGAGCATCCCGTCCGCTTCTTGTTCCGGCACGGCAAACAACAGGCCGCCGGACGTCTGGGGATCGCTTAACAGATCCACATACACCTCGTCCACACCGCCGATGTCCAACATGCCGCTCACATGTCGCTGGTTGCGGTACGCGCCGCCCGGGATCAGCCCCATTTCCGCATATTCTTTTGCTCCGGTCATAAATGCGATGCCGTCCACACCGATCTCAATCACCGCCCGGCTTGCCTCCGCCATTTCCGAACAGTGTCCGAGAAGTCCGAAGCCGGTCACATCGGTGCAGGCATGGACCGTAAAGTCCTGCGCCGTCTCCTTCGCCTTTTTGTTCAGCGTGGTCATCACGCGGATTGCTTCCTGCTCCGCTTCTTCCGAAGCCATCTCCGCTTTGACCGCCGTATTGATGATCCCGCTTCCAAGCTGTTTCGTAAGGATCAGGATATCCCCTTCCTGACAGCCGAAATTCTTATATATATGATCCGGATGTACCAGCCCGGTCACAGACAGACCGTACTTCGGCACATCATCCTGAATGGAATGTCCGCCCACCAGGACCGCGCCGGCTTCTCTCACCTTGTCCGCGCCGCCCCGCAGGATCTCTCCCAGGACATCCGGATCCACATTTTCCGGAAAACAGACAATGTTCAGCGCGATTTTCGGCTCGCCGCCCATGGCGTATACGTCGCTCAGCGCGTTCGTCGCCGCTACCTGTCCGAATGTATACGGGTCGTCCACCACCGGCGTAAAAAAGTCCAGGGTCTGGATCACCGCCGTATCATCACTGATCTTATACACCGCCGCGTCATCCGATGTCTCGAACCCCACAAGCAGATCCGGATCGCTGAACTTCGGCAGCCGCCCCAGCACCTTTGAAAGGGTGTCCGGCCCGATCTTGGCCGCGCAGCCCCCATGTTTTGCGAACCGGGTCAGTTTTATCTTTTCCTGCATGTTCTCCTCCATCTTCCCGTCTATGGACGAATCACACTCATGGCATTCTGGAGTGTCTCCACAATGCTGTACATATTCGTCACGCCGCCGATCGCCAGCCTGTCTTTAATTCCGTAATAGTCAAGGCAGGTGCCGCAGGTCATGATCTCCACGCCCTGCTCCTCCAGCACTTTCAGGTCTTCCAGGCTTTCCGATCCTTCCACCGTGAGCTTCGCCCCGCCATTGTAGAAAAGGAGCTTATCCGGCAGGTCATCAAGCTGGGTCAGCGCGAATATAAAACTCTTGATCAGGATGCGCCCCAGTTCCTCGCTGCCTTCGCCCATCCGGTCCGATCCGACCGCGACGACCGTTCCGACACAGGTCCGGCATCCGTCCGCTCCGTTTCCAGCCGGCTGCGCCGCGTCCTGCCCGCGGTTCTTAGATCCGCTCTGCGATGCCTTCATCTGTGCGGCTGCCGCTTCTCCCACGGTGATCAACACCCGGTACTGACGCTCCCCAAGCTGTTCAGACTCCGCAGACGCACCGGAGCTCTTCGCCATCTTCGTTACATTTTTTACGGCGGTTTCATTATCCACCAGCACCTCGATCTCACCCGGGCCGTCCAGTTCATTCAAAGCCTTTTTCGTCTTCACGACCGGGATGGGGCAGATATCGCCCATTGCATTTACTGTGATCATCTTTCTCACTCCGTTTCTGATCTTTCCGCATCATTCCATTTGAATGACGCCTGTCTGCTCCGAGTATACCACACTCTTTCTGATCCGTCCATTGCCTGATCCGGCCCACCTGTGCTATAATCAGTTGAACTTTGAAAATGCTGTCCTGAAAGGAATAGAATCGATTATGTGGATTGCTGACAACTGGAAAGATTATGAAGTCATAGACTGCTCAAAAGGCGAGAAGCTGGAACGCTGGGGCGACTACATCCTGGTGCGCCCGGATCCCCAGGTGATCTGGGATACCCCGCGCGTACACCGGGGATGGAAGCATATGAACGGCCATTACCACCGCAGCAAAAAAGGCGGCGGCGAATGGGAATTCTTCAGTCTGCCGAAGCAGTGGCAGATCCATTACGGATCCCTCACCTTCAACCTGAAGCCTTTCAGCTTCAAACACACCGGACTCTTCCCTGAACAGGCGACCAACTGGGACTGGTTCTCTGAGAAGATCCGCCGGGCCGGACGCCCGGTCAAAGTGCTGAATCTCTTCGCCTATACCGGCGGCGCCACTCTCGCTGCAGCTGCTGCGGGGGCAAATGTCACGCACGTGGACGCATCCAGAGGAATGGTCACCTGGGCAAAAGAAAACGCAGTGTCTTCCGGCCTGAAAGATGCGCCCATCCGCTGGCTGGTGGACGACTGTGTAAAATTCGTCGAACGTGAAATCCGCAGGGGAAATACATACGACGCCATTATCATGGATCCGCCGTCCTACGGAAGAGGTCCCAAGGGTGAGATCTGGAAGATCGAAGATATGATCCACCCGCTCATTAAACTGTGTACGAAGATCCTCTCAGAAGACGCGCTGTTCTTCCTGGTCAATTCCTACACCACCGGACTGGCTCCGGCTGTGCTGACCTATATGATCGCCACCGAACTGAAACCGTGGAACGGCCATGTGGAATCCCATGAGATCGGACTGCCGGTAACCGGATCCGGTCTTGTACTTCCCTGCGGGGCATCCGGGAGGTGGGAGCGATGATACGAAAAACCGCAGAATATTTTCTCTATTTCATCATGTATTCCGTCTTCGGGTGGCTCTATGAAGTCTTTCTCGAAGTTGTCGTATACCGCTGGGGCTTTTCCAACCGGGGCGTCCTCTTCGGACCCTGGTGCGTGGTCTACGGCGTAGGCGCGCTGATCCTGATCTTTTCATTAAGCGGCCTCCAGAAGAAAAAGCTGTATCTGGGCAGGATCCCGGTCACACCGTTTCTTGTCTTTATCGGCATCGTTGTGATCACCACCATAGTGGAACTGATCGCCAGCTATATTATGGAGTTCACCCAGGGCGGCTGGCTCTGGGATTACACAAGATTTTCCTTCAACTTCCAGGGGCGGATCGCCCTGAACCCGAGCATCCGCTTCGGCATCGGCGGCATGGTGTTCCTCTACCTGCTGCAGCCCCTGTTCCGGAAGCTGACGGACAGGATGAACGGCAAAGTCCTTTACACGACTGCAGGAATTCTGCTTGCTCTGTTTACAGCCGATATTATTTATACATTTTTCATCCGATAAAACACCAAAAGGCTGAAATGCATCCGTGCACCTCAGCCTTTTCTCTTTTTCTTTTCCTTCAGACGTGAAGTCCGCTCATCACTTCCCCGATCGGCGCGGAAATGGAAAGCTCTGCCCGTACTGACCGGCCCGTGGATGATTTATTGATCACCACCAGATGTTTCCCCCTGAAATAGTCGATAAACCCGGCCGCCGGATAGACCACCAGGGACGTCCCGCCGATGATCAGCGTATCCGCTGCGGCAATGGCTTCCACTGCGCCCCGGATCACGTTCTGGTCAAGTCCCTCCTCATAGAGCACCACGTCCGGTCTGATCAGCCCGCCGCATTCGCAGCGCGGCACGCCCTCTGAATTTTTCACATACCGCGCATCATAAAACCTGCCGCATTCCATACAGTAATTCCTGTGGATGCTCCCGTGCAGCTCCCATACCGTCCTGCTGCCCGCCGCCTGGTGAAGACCGTCTATATTCTGAGTCACCACCGCCGTCAGCTTCTCCGCCTGTTCAAGTTCTGCAAGCTTCAGATGCGCCGCATTGGGCTTCGCATCCAGGCACATCATTTTATCTTTATAGAATTCATAAAACGCCTCCGGATATCTCATAAAGAATGTATGGCTCACTACCTGCTCCGGCGAATATTTATACTTCTGATGGTAGATCCCGTCCGCACTGCGGAAATCCGGGATCCCACTCTCCGTCGATACGCCGGCGCCGCCGAAAAATACGATCCGGCTGCTGTCGTCTATGATCTTCTGCAGCTGCTCTGTTTCTTTCTCATACATTGGCCCTTCTCCTTTCCCTGATCCGACCTTTTCTTCCGGACCTGCACTGTGTTTATCAGTCCGCTTTCAGATGGCCTCTTGCAATATGGTCATCCATGATCTCCAGCATCTTTTCCCATATGATCTCTGATGTCTCCGGGATCCGCTCATTCCGTCTGCACACCTGCGACTTATGCACGCCGTGCTCCGACCAGCTCCGGCCGTCCGACGCATCATTCAGGAGCAGCGGCTGGAAATTGTCGAGAAGATGCGCAAACTTCGCATCCGCTGTCTCATACGCCTCGAACTCATCCCACAGTTCCCGGAAATATGACCCCTGGTCTTCCGGAAGGATGCTGAAGATCCGGTCTGCGGCTTTTACTTCCCGGCCCCTTTTCGTCAGTGCCCCCTCCGCATCATATGCGTAGGTATCCCCGGCGTCGATCTCCACCAGGTCATGGATCAGCACCATGGTCATCACTTTTAACAGATCCACATCTTCTTCCATATGCTCCTTTAAGAGTACGGCGCACAGGGCCAGATGCCAGGAATGCTCCGCATCATTTTCTTTACGCTGCCCGTCCGCCAGATAGGTCTGCCGGAAAATGTTTTTCACCCTGTCCACTTCGATAATAAAGCGGATCTGCTGTTCCAGCCGTTCCCGCTGTGCGTCTTCCGTCATTTTTTCCATCGCAGTCATCTCCGTTTCCGTTCTTGTATATCTGATATCCATTGTAACACAAAAAGAGCTTCCCGAAGGAAACTCTTTTGCATTTTACGTATGTAGCTTTTCTGCTTACAGGATGACTTTTCCGCTCTCCTCGCCGTTTACCACATAGTATGCTGCGGACTCTTCCGGTTTCAGATAAAGCTGAACGTCTTTGATCTCATCGATGTTTTTGCCAAGATCATATGTCCAGATGTCTTTCACTTTCTGGATGATCTCGTCCTGAGAGTACTCTTTGCCAGCAAACTGCAGAAACATCTCTGTTTTGATCTCTGCTTTTTTAGCTGTTGACTTCTTAGCTGTTGTTGTCTTCTTTGCTGTCGTTTTCTTTGCAGCTGTTGTCTTCTTTGCTGTTGTCTTAGCTGCGGTTGTTTTCTTTGCTGTCGTCTTCTTTGCAGCCGGAGCTTTCTTCTCCTCTGCCGGTGTATCTACTAAAACTGCCGCTTTTGTCTCAAGCTTCTTTGTTGTGTCTTTCTTTGTCTCGATTGCCTTTGCTGTCTCTGCCTTTGCCGGAGCTGCTTTTACTTCTTTCTCTGCTGCTTTAGCCGGCTCTGCCTTTACTGCCTTTGCAGCTGTCTTTGTTGTTGCAGTTGTTTTCTTTACTGCCATAATACTTGTCCCTCCTAAAATATAACACACCAAGTATTTCCGACAGCGGCTTGTATGCCGCGTCATTAAATTTAAGCTCAATCCTCAAGTTCCATAGGGATTGTAACTCATTTTTCTGAAAAGGTCAAATTTTTTTGTTTCTTTGAATGATTTTTACTGTTTTTTTACAAGATCCTTATATCCTCTGAAAAAATCTGACAGATCTTTCAGAGCTTTCGTAAGTACAGAGACTTCTTCATCATTAAGTCTGGCAAGCACAGCCTCTGTCATCTGACGGTGATATTCCCGATGGTGTTCATACGCCCGCTTTCCCTTTTCAGTAAGATCCAGAAATACCACCCGCCGGTCTTCTTTACTTCTTTGTCTCTTCACATATTTTTTATTGACAAGAGCATTCACGGAAGTCGTAAGTGATCCGGCGGTGATATTGAGTTTCTTTGCCACCGCCGACATCGTATTCTCACCGGACAGTCCGATCGCTTCGATAATATGCATATCATTGTTGGTGATATCTTTAAATTCCTCTGTAATGATCGCTTCTTCTTCCAGCTTTAATATCTCATTAAACAGATTGACCAGAATATCATTAATGGTCTCTTTCGGATCCATCCGGCTGCTCCTTTCCGCCTGTTCTCCCTCTGATGAGCTCAGGCAAATAATTCCTGCACCGCTTCTCTGACCGTATCGATCTTCTGTGCTTTCCACGCTTTTGCCCCGCAGAAAAGCAGTGCATTCTCCACATTTCCTTTTACTGCATTGATCAGACCGTCCGTGATACAGTACGGGATCTCTGCCGGCTTACATTTTGCCAGGCATCCATGGCACGGACTGTGCGGGATCTTCCCGCCTGCCATGACACGCTTCATAAACGGGTTAAGGATCGCCCGTCCAGGCATTCCTACCGGACTTTTTACGATGGCGATATCTTCTTCAGATGCACGGATGTAAGCCTCTTTATAGCGGATATCCGCATCACATTCTTCCGTAGTCACAAAGCGTGTCGCCACCTGGACGCCGTCCGCGCCGAGTGCCATCACACGCTTCACGTCATCGCCGTCATAGATGCCGCCGGCCACAACGACCGGTATATCCACGCCGTATTTTTCACCGTAACTTTTTACCGTACGGATGATCCGGCGGATCTCTTCACTGTAGACATCAGGCGTGTATTCTGAAAGATCCTCTTTTTTGAATCCCAGATGTCCGCCGGCCAGAGGCCCTTCGATCACGACCAGATCTGCGGTGCGCTTATATTTTCTGTCCCAGTATTTCAGGATCACCTGGGCAGATTTGTCCGTGGATACGATCGGTGCGATCTTCGTCCTGCTCCCTTCCGTCAGCGCCGGAAGTTCGGTGGGCAGGCCTGCACCTGATATAATGATGTCCGCCCCCGCTTTCACTGCTGCCCGGATGTGCTCTGCATGTTCCCTCAGAGCTGTCATCACATTAAACCCGATAATCCCATCCGGAGATATTGCGCGCGCTTTCTCCATCTCGCGCCTGATCGCACGCAGATTTGCCTCTGCCGGATTGTCATCGAAGTCCGGTTCTCTGTATCCGATCTGCGCTGTGGAAATGATGCCGACTCCGCCTTCTTTTGCCACGGCGCCGGCCAGCCTGCCAAGGCTGATGCCCACGCCCATACCGCCCTGGATCAGCGGGATCCGCGTCAGCTTGTCGCCGATTTTCATATTCTTCATAACTGCCTCACATCTTACGGAATCTATTATAACGCCTGTCTGTCAGCTCGGATACACTGAGCTCGGTATATTTTTCCAGAAAACCGTTGATCCTGTCTTCCAGGTCAATGCAGACAATGTCCATGTTCTGCTCCGTATAATCTTCCGGTTCCGGGATCACCTGTTCAATGATGCCCAGACGTTTCAGATCGCCGGCCGTCAGTTTCATTACTTCCGCCGCTTCGCTGGCTCTCTTGCTGTCCTTCCAGAGAATACTTGCGAATCCTTCCGGTGATAACACGGAATAAATCGCATTTTCCAGCATCCAAACTTCATCGGCTACTGCCATGGCAAGCGCGCCTCCGCTTCCGCCTTCTCCGATCACGATGGAAAGCACCGGAACTTTCAGTCCGGACAGTTCGTAAAGATTTCTGGCAATGGCTTCGCCCTGTCCTCTTTCCTCCGCCTCAAGCCCGCAAAATGCCCCCGGCGTATCCACGAAACAGATCACCGGTCTTCCAAACTTTTCCGCCTGCTTCATCAGACGCAGCGCTTTCCGGTATCCGTCCGGTGACGGCATAGAAAAATTGCGGTCCAGATTTTCCTTCGTCGTCTTTCCTTTTGCCTGGACGATCACAGTCACCGGAACACCATGAAAATATGCGATGCCGCCGACGACCGCATGATCGTCTTTGAAATACCGATCCCCGTGAAACTCCATAAAATCCGTAAATAACGCGTGGATATAGTCCGTTCCGACCGGACGGTCTTTTTTCCGTGATATCTGTACACGCTCCCATGCACTGACGGGATCTGCCGTCTGATGCCCGGACGCATCCGGTTCTGTCTGTGACACTTTATCATCCACGGCTTTTGCTCCCGGATGACCGTTACGGATCAATTCTTTCAATGCATTCGCCCGGCTGCCGGCACTGTGCATTTTCAGGATCTGCGCCAGCACATCTTTCAGTTCTTCCCGCTCTACGATCCGGTCTACAAAGCCATGCTCCAGCAGGAATTCCGAACGCTGGAATCCCTTCGGCAGCTTCTGTCCGATCGTCTGCTCGATCACCCGCGGTCCGGCAAATCCGATCAGCGCTTTCGGCTCCGCCAGGATAATATCGCCCAGCATTGCGAAACTGGCCGTGACACCACCAGTCGTCGGATCGGTAAGCACAGTCACATAGAGCAGGCCGGCATCGCTGTGTTTTTTTAATACAGCGGATGTCTTTGCCATCTGCATCAGTGATACAATGCCTTCCTGCATACGGGCCCCGCCCGAACAGGTAAACAGAATCACCGGCAGCTTCTCTTCCGTAGCGCGCTCCACCGCGCGGGCAATCTTTTCACCCACGATCCGCCCCATGCTCGCCATCATAAAGCGCCCGTCGCAGACTCCGACAACAGCCGGATTTCCATTGATCTGTACTTTTCCTGTCACGACCGCTTCATTCAGATGCGTCCTCTCCTTCAGGCTGGCGATCTTCTCCTCATAGCCCTTGAAGTCCAGAGGATTGACGAAGTCCATTTCTTTATCCCATTCTTCAAACGTGCCCTCATCCGCGATCATCTCGATCCGTCGGTACGCGTGCACTCTGAAATATCCGTGGCATTTCGGACAGATATAATAGCCGTTCTTCACATCCTCGGCAATGATTGCCGCACCACATTTATTGCACTTGCGAAGAAGTCCTGTCGGGACTTCCGGGTGTGAATGTCTCAGTGAAATGTAATGAGCCCGGGTATTTGTCTTTTTAAACATGTCTTTCAGATTCATCTGAAATCCCTCCTGATATCCTCACGAACATGACCGGTTCAGTCAGCGTCTTTGCTCATGTTCTCGATAAACTCAATATCAATGCTGCCTGAAATGAAATCCGGATGATTCAATATGTCATACTGATAATCTACATTCGTATCGATCCCTTCGATGATTACCTCGCCAAGGGCACTGCGCATCTTGCGGATCGCCTCGCTCCGGTTCTTTGCATGTACGATCAGTTTCGCCAGCATGGAATCATAATACGGCGGAACCGTATAACCGCTGTAAATCGCGGAATCGATACGCACCCCTTTTCCGCCCGGCAGATACATATCCGTGATCATTCCCGGCGACGGACGGAAATTCTTCGCCGGATTCTCGGCATTGATCCGGCACTCAATAGCATGTCCTGTGATATGCACGTCTTCCTGCTTATAACTCAGTTCTTTTCCGTCAGCGATGCGGATCTGCTCTTTCACCAGATCGATCCCGGTCACCCACTCCGTCACCGGATGTTCCACCTGGATCCTGGTATTCATTTCCATAAAATAGAAATTACCATTTTTCTCCAGCAGGAATTCAATCGTCCCGGCATTCGTATAATGAGCCGCTTTCGCCGCTTTCACTGCTGCCTCACCCATTTTCTCACGGAGTTCCGGCGTCAGGGCAATGGACGGCGACTCCTCGATCATCTTCTGATGATTCCGCTGGATGGAACAGTCACGCTCGCCCAGGTGGATTACGTTCCCGTGCTCGTCGGCAAGGATCTGGAACTCAATATGACGCGGATGCTGGACAAAATGTTCGATGTACATGGTATTGTCCCCAAACGCCATCTGTGCTTCTTTCTGCGCGGTATTAAAGCTATTCTCAAACTCTTCCGGAGTCTGCGCCACTCGCATTCCCTTGCCGCCGCCGCCGAGGGCCGCTTTCACGATCACCGGATAGCCGATCTCTAACGCGGCCGCTGCACCGGTCTGTGCGTCATAGATTGGTTCTTTGCTTCCCGGAATGACCGGAACACCGGCATTTATCATGGTATTTCTCGCCTCTGATTTATTGCCCAGACTCTGGATCACCTGAGACTTCGGCCCGATAAATGTGATATTGCACTGCTCACACAATTCTGCAAATTTACTGTTTTCCGAAAGGAATCCGAATCCCGGATGAATCGCATCCGCTCCGGAGATCAGTGTTGCACTGATAATATTCTGCATATTCAGATAACTTTCTGATGACGGAGCCGGTCCGATGCAGACAGCTTCGTCAGCCAGCTGTGTATGCAGGGCGTCGCGATCCGCTTCCGAGTAAACCGCTACTGTCTCAATCCCCATTTCCCGGCACGCACGGATAATGCGCACTGCGATCTCGCCACGATTTGCGATCAATATTTTCCCAATCATCTTAATCTACTCTCCTACCATAAAGGTCAGTTCTGCGCTGACAACCACTTTGCCGTCCACATAAGCCGTCGCCTGCCCGACTCCCACCGGGCCTTTGCTCTTAATGATCTTTGTCTCCAGCTTCAGCGTATCCCCCGGCATGACCATGCCCTTAAAACGGCACTTCTGAACACCGCCGAAAAACGCGATCTTTCCCTGGTTCTCCGGCATACTTAAGATGGCCACCGCACCGGTCTGCGCCAGCGCTTCAAGGATCAGCACGCCCGGCATCACCGCTTTCTGCGGGAAATGCCCGCGGAAGAAATCCTCTCTGTATGTCACTGCTTTATAACCAACCGCATACTGTCCCGGCTCATAATCCTCGATCCTGTCAAGAAGCAGGAAGGGATGTCTGTGGGGAATGATCTCCTGGATCTGTTCTACTGTTAAACTGTTCATGGCTGTGCCTCCTAACCTATTACGAAGAGCGGCTGGCCGAATTCTACGCCCTGTCCGTTCTCAACAAGGATCTCTTTTACAGTTCCTGTATAATCGCTCTCGATCTCGTTCATCAGCTTCATGGCTTCAACGATCGCCAGCACCTGGCCTTCTTTTACGCTGTCGCCCACTTTTACGAAGGGTTCTGCATCTTCTGCAGGCGCGGCATAGAAGGTGCCTACAAGCGGGGATTTCACGACATTTCCCGCCGGCGCTTCCGCCTTTGCCGCCTCTGCATCCGGAGCCGGTACTTCTGCCGGCGCAGCCATCGGAGCCGGTGCAGGCGCCGCCGGCATGACTGCCGGTGCCGCAGGCATGACAGCCGGCGGGACCATCGGGGCCGGTGCGGGCGCTGCAACCGGAATGATCCGGTCACTTGTTTTCTTCAGAGACAGCTTTACGCCGTCCTCTTCGTATTTGAATTCTGTCAGTTCAGATTCTGAAACAGCTTTTACCAATTCCAATACCTGTTCAACTTTCATTGCCGCACCTCTTACCCTTCATATTTCTTTAATAACAGTGTTGCATTGTGTCCGCCGAATCCGAGAGAGTTCGTCAGCACATAATTAACGTCCGTCTCGACAGGCGCGCCCACTGTATAGTTCAGATCGCACTCCGGATCTACATTTTCGGTTCCCACGGTCTGGTGGATGAATCCGTCCATAATACTCTTCACGCATACCACGAACTCTACGCCGCCGGCCGCGCCAAGAAGATGTCCGATCATGGATTTTGTAGAATTGATGTGGACGTTCTTCGCCGCATCGCCGAGCGCATATTTGATCGCTCTCGTCTCAAAGAGGTCATTGTGGTGCGTGCTCGTGCCGTGTGCGTTAATGTAATCGATCTGCTCCGGCTCAACGCCTGCATCCTTCATCGCAAGCTTCATCGCCATGCCTGCGCCCTCGCCGCTCTCTTCCGGGGAAGTGATATGGTAAGCGTCGCCTGTCGCGCCGTATCCCACGAGCTCAGCGTAGATCTTCGCACCTCTTGCCTTCGCGTGTTCCAGTTCTTCCAGAACTACGATCCCGGAACCTTCGCCCAGCACAAATCCGTCTCTGTCCTTATCGAACGGGCGGGATGCATGCTGCGGGTCGTTGGTCGTGGAAAGCGCGGTCAGCGCTGTGAATCCCGCGATGCCGGTCGGACACACGGAAGCCTCCGTACCGCCTGCGACCATCACATCCGCATCGCCGTACTCAATGGCACGGAACGCATCGCCGATACAGTGGGTACCGGATGCACAGGCTGTGACCACATTCGTACATTTTCCTTTCAGTCCCAGCTGAATGGAAATATTTCCTGCCGCCATATTGGAGATCATAAGCGGAACCATCAGCGGATTCACCTTGTTCGGTCCCTTTGTCATGATCTTCTCATAGTTCGTCTCCACGCACTGAAGGCTTCCGATACCGGAGCCGACGATCACGCCCACTCTGTACGGATCCTCTTTCTCCATATCAATCCCTGCATCTTCAAACGCTTCTTTCGCAGCGGCCACCGCATACTGTGAAAACGGCTCCATTCTCTTTGCCGCCTTGAAATCCATACGCTCTTTCGCGACAAAATCTTTTACCTCAGCCGCAATCTGCACTTTATACTCAGATGCGTCAAACTTTGTGATCGGCCCGATGCCGACCTTACCTTCCCTGATGCCGGCCCAGAACTCCTCTACCGTATTCCCGATCGGTGTGACCGCTCCAAGGCCTGTAACTACAACTCGTCTCTTCATATCAATAAAAACCCTGTCCTTTCCAAAGCATCCGACCTGCTCAGCTCGATGCAGATCTCACTTAATTCACATGGCCATGCCGCCGTCTACATTGAGTACCTGTCCGGTGATATATCCGGCTCCGTCCCCCGCCAGGAACGCCGCTGCATTAGCGATATCTTCCGTCTCGCCGAATCTTCCGAGCGGGATCTGTGCCACAGCCCCTTCTTTTACCTTATCGGAGAGTACTTCTGTCATCTCTGTATGAATGAATCCCGGTGCGATCGCGTTTACAGTAATGCCGCGGCTCGCAAGCTCTCTTGCCGCAGACTTTGTAAGTCCGATCACGCCGGCTTTTGATGCGGAATAGTTCGCCTGTCCCGCATTACCGAGTACGCCGGATACGGACGCCATATTAATGATGCGTCCGCCGCGCTGTTTGATCATCTGCCGGGCAACGAAGCGGATGCAGTTGAACGTCCCCTTCAGATTCGTATCGAGGACGGCGTCATAATCTTCTTCTGTCATCTTCATCAGCAGGCCGTCTCTTGTAATGCCCGCATTATTTACAAGGATATCCACACGGCCGAATGTCCCGATGATCTCTTTAAACATTTCCTCACATGCATGATAGTCAGATACATTGCACTGTCTGATCTCTGCTGTCCCGCCGTTTTCCTCGATCTCTTTTTTCACTTCTTCCGCACGCGCCTGTGAGCCGTTATAGTTCACGACCACCGTCGCGCCTTCCGCTGCCAGACGGAGGGCGATGGCGCGCCCGATCCCGCGTGAAGCGCCTGTAACTACCGCTACCTTACCATTTAACATAATTCACTTACCACCTTATCTACATCTTCCCATGTGCCTACATTGTATACTTTCACGTCGCGGTTGATCTTGCGCATGAATCCGGCCAGCGTCCTGCCGGGCCCGATCTCCACAAATGTATCCACGCCGTCCGCGATCATATTCTCCACACTCTGCTGCCAGCGCACGGATGATGCGACCTGTTCTGCAAGAAGCGCTTTCGTCTCTGAGATATCTGTCACATACTCCGCCGTAACATTCGTCACATAGGGGATATTGAGCGGCGAAAGCTCCACGCCTGCGAGCACTTCGCCCAGTTCTTCCCCGGCTTCACGAAGCATCGGGGAGTGGAACGGGCCGCTGACATTGAGCGGCATCACTCGCTTCGCGCCTGCTTCTTTCAGCGCTTCAGATGCTTTCTCCACGCTTTCTTTCCATCCGGTGATGACAATCTGGCCCGGACAGTTATAGTTGGCGATGGTCACGCCGTCGATCGGATCTACCACCTTCTCGATCGATTCCCCGGTCATGCCGAGCACTGCGGCCATTGTTCCCCTGCCGCCCGGCACCGCATTCTGCATCAGGATCCCGCGCTTTCTCACAAGCATGATGGCATCCTCTGTACTCATCCCGCCGGCGGAAGCGATGGCGCAGTACTCGCCCAGGCTTAAGCCCGCGGTAACATCCGCCTTCAGTCCTCTTTCGCGGAGGACATGCTCCATCGCCATACAGACCGTCACAAGCGCCGCCTGTGTATACTCGGTCTGGTCCAGCTTATCATTTTCCTCAAAGCACAGTGCTTTCATATCTATACCCAGCAGCTCTGTCGCCTTATCGATGACTTTTGCCGCTGTTTCACTCTGTTCATAAAAATCTTTGCCCATTCCGGCTTTCTGCGCTCCCTGTCCCGGGAACATAAATGCGATCTTACTCATAGAAACCTTTTCCTCCGATCAGGTCGTCTGTCTCTTTCACGAGCTTCTGGATCAGGTCATGGCATGACATTTTCTCTTTGACCATACCTGCGATCTGGCCTGCCATTACGCTTCCCGTCTTCACATCGCCGTCTACCACCGCGCGTCTCAGTCCGCCCAGCGTCAGAAGTTCAAGTTCCTCAAACGATGCGCCTTCCTGCTCTTTCTGCAGGTACTCTTTTGTCATCTGGTTCCTCAGGGCACGTACCGGATGTCCTGTTGTACGTCCCGTTACTCTTGAGTCAATGTCTCTTGCCTTGATGATCATGTCTTTATAATTTTCATGAACCTGAGATTCATTCGTAACCACAAAGTGGGTTCCCATCTGCACGCCCTGCGCGCCCAGCATGAACGCCGCCGCGATCCCTCTTCCGTCCGCGATGCCGCCTGCCGCAATGACCGGAACGCTCACTGCATCTACGACCTGGGGTACAAGTACCATCGTCGTATTCTCACCGATGTGTCCGCCGGCCTCTGTCCCTTCTGCAACCAGCGCGTCCGCGCCGCATCTCTCCATGCGCTTCGCAAGCGCTACCGATGCAACGACCGGGATCACCTTTACTCCGGCTTCTTTCCACATCTTCATATATTTTTCCGGAGAGCCCGCTCCTGTCGTAACGACTTTCACGCCCTCCTCAACAATCACTTTTGCCACGTCGTCCGCATAAGGACTCATGAGCATGATGTTTACCCCAAAAGGTTTGTCAGTCAGCTTCTTTGCTTCCCTGACCTGTTCACGCACCCAGTCAGCCGGCGCACTCGCAGCACCGATCAGCCCCAGGCCGCCGGCCTCGGATACGGCGGCTGCAAGATGATACTCAGCAACCCATGCCATTCCGCCCTGAATGATCGGATATTCAATTCCTAATAATTCGGTTACTTTTGTTTTCATACTCTACAACCTTTCTTTCTCTTAAAATATAAACGTTATGTTTCGTGTTCCTTATTTGTGTGCCTCAAGATATTTTACAACATCGCCGATCGTGTTGATCTGCTCCAGATCTTCTGACGGGATCTCTACCTCGAACTCTTCCTCAAAAGCCATTACCATCTCAAAAAGGTCCAGGGAATCTGCTCCCAGATCATCCTTAAAAGATGTTGCCTCTGTAAGTGTTGCTGCATCAGCGTTTAATGAATCTGCTACGATTTCTTTGATTTTCTCTAACATGGTTTTCTTTCCTTTCTCTTTTAAAAAACTTTTATATGATTGTAATCCGGCCTTGCCGGTAATTACCCTGAAATACTATCTCCGGACCGTGCCCCTACCATTCAAACAGACATGCCGCCCAGGTAAGCCCCGCTCCGAATCCCGCTGTCATGATCTTCTGTCCTCTTTTCAGCATTCCTTTGCGGTTCATCTCATCCAGAAGGATCGGCACGGTCGCTGCGGACGTATTGGCATATTCCTCCAGGTCCATGGGGAACTTCCTGATATCCGCCTTCAGCCGCTTGGCCACCGCCTCGATGATCCTGCGGTTTGCCTGATGGAGGATGAAATAGTCGATCTCATTCTGGTCTGTCCCGGATCCTTCCAGGATTTCCTCGATGATCTCCGGAACTTTGCGGACTGCGAATTTAAACACCGCCTGTCCGTCCATATGTATAAACGATTCTTTCACCGCGCCGTCTTCCAGCTCTTTCTCCCAGTCTTTCCGGTGTCTGCTTAAACCGGTAAGCGCCACACCCTTCGCACCGTCGGAATGGGCTGACATATGGACCGGTGCGCCTTCCTCCGCACGCAGGATCACCGCGCCGGCTCCGTCTCCGAAAAGGATGCAGGTCCCCCGGTCTGTCCAGTCCACCATATTGCTCATACTCTCTGCTCCAACCACCAAGACCGTTCTGCAGAAGCCGGCACTGATATATGCCTGCGCCGCATTAAACGCCAGCACGAATCCGCTGCAGGCTGCATTCAGATCATATCCCACCGCTTTTTTCGCGCCGATCATCTTCTGTACCTCGCATGCTGCGCACGGGTAAACCGTTTCCGAAGAAGACGTTGCCACCATGATCATATCAATCTCTTCCGGATCGATCCCGCTCTGCTCCAACGCACGCCGGGCAGCCTGACCAGCCATATAGGAAGTCGTTTCCTCTTCGATAATATGCCTCCTGCCGATTCCGGTCCTCTCACGGATCCATTCGTCATTCGTATCCACGATCCGGGCCAGATCGTCATTTGTCATAACATGAGCCGGCACATAAGAACCGGTTCCGCATATCTTACCAACCATTTCTTTACTCCTGAATTACTTTGAGTCTTAAATACTTTGATATCCAAAGTATATCACGGTAAAAGTTTTTGTCAACATTTTTTGTAATAATTATGTAACAAAAATCTTCGGCATCAAAGCTATCCCGGCTTTTGCCACACCTGCCAGCACCATTACCAGGATCGGATTCATTTTAAACCTGCGCAATAACACGATGCAGACCAAAAAGAGCACCACCAGAATCCAGTTTGTATTTCCCAGCGAAATCTGTTCCACACTTCCCCAGACCGCCGTGATCAGCATGGAAATTCCCGCTGATGCGATCATGGCGACAACCGCAGGACGCAGAGACGCCAGTATTCCCTGAAGCATATTCATGCTGCGGTACTTCAGATACAGTTTTGCGATCAGCATCACGATCACACAGGCCGGCAGGATGCAGCCTGTCGTTGCAGCCAGCGCTCCCGGTATCCCGGCAATCTTGATCCCTACAAAGGTCGCTGAATTAATGGCGATCGGTCCCGGCGTCATCTGGGAAATCGTGACAAGATCCGTAAACTCCCCCATACTGAGCCAGCCGTGAGAAGAAACCACCTGCTCCTGGATCAGAGGCATAGACGCATATCCGCCGCCGAAGCTGAACAGTCCAACCTTCAGAAAACACCAGAACAATTCCAGACAGATCATGCCTTTCTCCTCCTCTCGCCAATCAGCGTCCTGATCACGCCGATCAACAGACAGGCGATCACGATATAAACGACATTAACGCCAAATACGCAGGCGGCAAGAAATGCTCCCGCCATAATTATGACCGAACCTGTATTTCTGCTTTGCACAATGCCTTCTCCCATCTCATATACAACTGCAGCGATCACAGCCGCCACACCCGCCTGCATTCCTTCCAGGATCTGGGCGATAAGGAAGTTCTCGCGAAATGCATTATAAAAAAGCGAGATCAGTGAAATGATCAGAAACGGAGGGATTACAGTTCCCACGATAGATACAAGCGCCCCTGCAAACCCTGCCAGTTTATAGCCGACAACGATCGCGCCGTTGACTGCGATCGCACCGGGCGCCGACTGTGCGACAGCAACCAGGTCAAGCATCTCATCTTCTTCGATCCAGTGATATTCATCCACGAACTTTTTTTTCATCAGCGTAACGATCACATAACCCCCGCCAAACGTAAACGCGCTGAGATATAATGTAGAAACAAACAGCCTGAACAAAACTTCTTTCTTATTTTTCATTCCGTCTCCTTTTTATGTCATTTCCCAAAATACGGGAAGTCCATTCAACAGACTTCCCGCATTTTTCTCTTTCCTGTCTACAATGTCTCTACAAATTCCAGCAGTTCCTCAAGAGACCCCTGGTATTCTGTCTCGATCGGCAGATTATTTTTATTCTCCATGGTATCTGTCACCAGGAAAGTCTTTACGCCCAGTGTACGGATCGACAGATCCTCTCCCACATCATTTCCAACCATCAGACAGTCCGCCGGATCAAGTGAAAATGTATCCAATATCTTTTTATAGTACTCCGGATTCGGTTTGCAGAAGCTGCATGTCTCATAAGTTGTGATCAAACTGAAATCTTCCGCCTCGAGTCCTGCCCAGCGGATCCGGTTCATTGTGGCGCATCTTGGGAATACCGGATTCGTTGCCAGATATGTTTCCAGTCCTTTTCCCTTTACCGTCTTTACGATCTGATCCGCCAGCGGCGTCGGCCTGGTTGTACAGACAGCCTGATTAAACTCGCCGCCATAGAACTCTTCTGCTATCTTTTCCGATTCTTCCGCACCGATCGGAAGTTCCGGATCGATATAACTCCAGAATGCCTCCCGGTTCGTCCGGCTCCCATCGTTTTTCACCATCGCTTCATATCCGGCCCACACTGCACCGATAAATTTCTTCGGCTCGACCGGCACGCCTTTGGACAGATAGGCTTTTGCCAGAAGCGGCATATAGAATTTCACAAATTCATCCTGAACCATCGGCAGAAGCGTTCCGTCCAGATCAAATAAAATATGCTGAATACCCATCGCTTTACGACTATGCCATCATGATCTCAGAGATCGCATCCAGGATCTTGTCATGACATCCTCCGCATCCGGTGGAACAGTGTGTGATCTTCTGCACCTCTTCAAAAGCAGACAGAACATCGTCGAATTTGTCCATCTGATGCAGTGCATTCTCCACATCCGCGTATGATACCTGTTTACAGTTACAGATCATTCCTGTACTCATTTTCATTCTCCTTTTCTGTATATTATTGGTTTTCTTACATCAGTCAAAATCAAAATCAATTCCATAGAGTTCACATGCTTCTTTAAAGATCGCCTGCGTATTTTCTGTTGCACTGGAATTGTCAACAGTCAGGTCAAGCATCACCATGCCGCCATCCACCTGGTCGCATTTTATGATCTCGATGCATGGTGTTTTTTCTCCATCCCAGTTAATGTAATTATAATTGATCTGCTGGAGTGCAAACCCATCTCCGGTTATCATTTCGTCAACGGTAATATCTGCATAATATTCCGGCATGCTTTCCATCGTTTCACATGTACTCTCTACAGAGTCGCTGACCATCTGCGGAATATCCGCATACATGGCTCCCGCATACAGAGATGTTGATACGCCGTCTGACAGTGCGGATGCAGCCGAGCCTGCTGCGGCAAGATATTCACTGTTCAATACCGGAACACTGACCTGCCCATCTCCGCTGTCAAGCACGATCGTCACAAAATAGTCATACCCCTCGATCGGCGTCGTTTCCACATCTGAGTAGATGTCATCATAGTCATCGTAATCATCTGCATACAGATCATCTTCATCTTCATACAGATCATCATACTCATCGTAGTCGTCTTCATACAGATCATCATATTCATCATAATCGTCAACATATGCCTGAGATGGATCGCCTGCCTGCATCACTCCTGATGTGACCGCGCCAACGGCCAACAATCCGTAGAGCAGGACGCCCAGACCTCCAAGCACTCCGCACGCGATGATCGGCCCTTTCTTACTGCTCTGGTCCGGTCCCTGATATACGGCACCGCTTCCAAAGGCCAGCATGGGCAGAAAGATGAACGGTACAAAAATCAATCCGACCGCATATCCTGTTCCCTTTCCAAATACTCTGGCCAGCTTGATCCATGTAAAGATCAGGAAAATAATATTCCCCAACGGAAGAAATCCCAACAGGAACAACCATCCATTTCCCCACGTGATCTTTGTCAGCACATAAGAATTATAAAACGGTATGATCGCTGCCCATCCATGTTCCCCTGCTTTCTTAAACAGCTTCCACTCTGCAACGATCATAAGGATACCTATTATGAGCATCACCACTGTAAAAATCAGCATAAAAATAATGATTCCTCCGGCAAGAGCCGCTGTCATCTGTCCTCCTGACATTTTTTCATCTCCCTTCCACATGTATAGTCTCATTATATAGTGCCCGTATGGGGATGTCCAGAAGATTCAGGTAAAAAAAGAAACACCTGCGTTAAAAGGCGTTTCTCTCAATGCCGCAGGCCGGGGTCGAACCGGCACGGGTATTACTACCCACGGGATTTTAAGTCCCGGGCGTCTGCCAATTCCGCCACTGCGGCAAAATATAAAATTGTTCCCTTATCAGTGCAGTTATTATACCTCTAAAGGAAAACGACCCAGAAGAGACTCGAACTCTCGACCTCCGCCGTGACAGGGCGGCGCTCTAACCAACTGAGCCACTGGGCCTCGCTATGAGCACTTAGTGCCTGTTTTTTAGGCACTTACGTGCTAATGGACCTTCGGGGACTCGAACCCAGGACCGACCGGTTATGAGCCGGTTGCTCTAACCAACTGAGCTAAAGGTCCGCGAAATGACCCCGACGGGAATCGAACCCGTGTTACCGCCGTGAAAGGGCGATGTCTTAACCGCTTGACCACGGGGCCATAATGCATACTTTTTCTGTCAAATATAAGCCGCCGTCTTTAACGGCGACTTATATCATACCATACGGCATATATTTTTGCAAGCATTATTCCGCATTTCTTGCGGCTGCCCGGGAATGAGTTTTATGCCTTGTCCACATTTTTCGTTGCTACAATATCTACTCCTGTTCCAGCCACATCGGACATGATCACATCCCCGATATGCACCGGCGCTTCCACCGCAATGTCTTTGAGCGCTTTTACACAGTCAGATATTTTCCCTTTCGGGATATCGGATCTGGTCTTTACCGACACCATATCCGCTTTCCCGCCGCTGACCCTGACTGTCGTTGTTACGATCCGGGTCGGATCTGTCACTTCTTTTCTGGCATAAACCTCGCCGCGCTTACACGTATTCCCTGATACCCGGACCACTTCACTTCCGTTCATCTCCACAGTGATCTGGCATCCCATCGGGCAACTGATGCAGGTCAGATTTCTGATCTCCATTTCCTACGCCTCCTCTATCTTCACAGTGACCGTTTTCAGGCCGGGATGTTTAAGGATCTGCTCTTTTACAAGCTGGATTTCTTCCATTTCCCCGGGAGCCGCGATCTGCCGCTTCCGGCGGGCCACCCGCTCATTGTCAAAATACACGCTCACAAAACAGTTTTTATACACGGCGCTGACGCGGAACCTTACCTTCAGCGTCTCATCCATCCTGTCCGGATCGATCGTTGACGGTACCGTGTAGCGCACTCCTTCGGCCGGTACAAGTCGGATGGTTCGGGCGGTTTCAGCGCACAGTTCTCCTTTCACATATGAAGCCGCATTCTTTCCTGCGGCTGCGGCCTCTTCAGATACATAATCCACCAGGTCATGCACGTGGAGGACGTTCCCGCAGGCAAAAACACCTTCGATATTTGTTTCAAGGCTCTCATTTACAACCGGTCCGGAAGTGACTCTGTTCATCTCCACCCCCATCCCGTTTGACAACTCATTTTCCGGAATGAGTCCTACGGACAAGAGCAGTGTGTCACAGGGATATTCTTCCTCTGTCCCGGGGATCGGCTTCCCACTCTGGTCTACTTCTGCCAGAGTGACCCCTTCCACCCGTTCCTTTCCTTTAATATCCACCACCGTATGGCTCAACTTCAGCGGGATGCCGTAATCGTCCAGACACTGGACGATATTCCGCTTCAATCCTCCTGAATACGGCATCAGCTCAGCAACAACTTTTACCTTCGCCCCTTCCAGCGTCATACGTCTCGCCATGATCAGTCCGATGTCCCCGGATCCAAGGATCACGACCTCGCGCCCCGGCATCAGCCCTTCCATATTTACAAGACGCTGCGCCGTGCCTGCAGAATAAATCCCCGCCGGTCGGTATCCCGGGATATTCAGGGCGCCTCTGGATCGTTCACGGCAGCCCATGGCGAGAATGACAGCTTTGGCCCGGATCTCGAAAAGTCCCTCTTCACGATTCACCGCCGTGATCACTTTTTCCCGACTGATCTCCATGACCATCGTATTCAGGCGATATTCGACCCCCAGTTCCCGGACCTGATCGATAAACCGCTGTGCATACTCCGGCCCCGTCAATTCCTCTTTAAATGTATGGAGGCCAAACCCATTGTGGATGCACTGATTCAGGATGCCGCCAAGTTCCCTGTCCCGCTCCAGGACCAGGATGCTGCTAATCCCGCCTCTCTTTGCCGAAACTGCAGCCGCCAGTCCCGCCGGGCCTCCCCCGATGATAACAATATCATAGCTTCCCATGCCCGCGCCTCCTTCTACAATGTATCTTTATTAATACCAACAACCAGTTTCGCCGCCCCGCCGGATTTTGTTATATCCGCCATACTGATCCCAAGCTCACGCGCCAGGATTTCCATCGTCCTCGGAGAACAAAAACCGGACTGGCACCGCCCCATCCCGGCCCGTGTCCTGCGCTTTACGCCGTCCAGAGATTTCGCCCCCAGCGGACGGCGGATCGCATCGATGATTTCGCCTTCCGTGACCATCTCACACCGGCAGATGATATTACCGTATGCAGGTTCTCTCCGGATCAGTTCGGCGCGCTCTTCTTTCGTCAGTGTAGCCGGATCAAGGATTCCTTTTCGTTCTGCAATGAAATCGTCTTTCTCCTCAAGATGCAGCTTCTCCCGCAGGATCCCTGCAGCCATTTTGCCGATCGCCGGAGCGCTTGTAAGCCCCGGTGATTCAATCCCTGCGCAGTCGATAAACCCTTGTGCATCCTCCGGTTCGCCTATAATAAATTCATCTCCATCCTCATGGGCGCGAAGTCCTGCAAATGATGTGATCACCTGACGCATGGGAAGATCCCTCACGCTCTGCCCGGCTTTGCTTATAACTCCATCGAGTCCGGCGGCTGTCGTATTGGTCCCTTCCTTATCCTCAACATCGATCGCCGTCGGTCCGACCAGCAGATTTCCGTGTACGGTCGGTGTGACCAGCACGCCTTTGCCATATTTTGTCGGAAGTGTAAATATCGTCCGCCCCACATGGCTGCCGGCGTTTTTATCGAGGAGACAGTAGTCCCCTCTCCGTGGCGTAATGTGGATCTTTTTCCCGCTGACCATATTGTGGAATTTATCCGCATAAACCCCCGCTGCATTTACGATATATCTGGCCTGAAATGTCCCGTTATCTGTATGTATCTCATATCCTTTTTCAATCCTCACGATCTCCTGCACTTCTGTATCAAATCTGAAGTCAATCCCGTTCATGTATGCGTTCTCCGCCAGCGCAATATTCAGGCTGAAAGGGCATACGATCCCGGCTGTCGGTGCATACAAAGCCGCATATACATCCTCCGCAACATTCGGCTCCATTTCCAGCATTTCTTCCCTGTCCAGTATCTTCAGATCCGGCACTCCGTTTTTTATCCCTTTATCATACAGTCTCCGAAGGGCCGGCATCCCCTCTTCATCTCTGCAGATAACGAGTGAACCGTTCCGTTTAAACGGAAAATCAAGCTCTTCTGAAAGCCGCTCCATCAGCTTATTGCCCTGTACGTTCAGCCGGGTTTTAAGCGTCCCCGGCTCCGCATCATATCCTGCGTGAACAATTCCGCTGTTGGCTTTGGACGTCCCGCAGCAGACGTCCTCCTCTTTTTCCAGGACACAGGCATTCACCCTGTATCTGGAAAGTTCCCGCGCTACAGCTGCACCGCACACACCGGCCCCGATTATGATCACATCATACATATCCTATAACATCCATACATTCCGATTCGTAGAAGACACGCAGACTGCCCCGGCCGCCAAAGCAGCCATCACCGATTTTTTATCTGATATCAGTCCGCCCGCAATAATCGGCGTTTTAAAGTTCTGACAGATTTCACGTATCACGTCCGGCATCAATCCGGGAAGCACTTCGATCATATCCGGCCGGACTCCGGACTGCTGGGACCGGATGTTTTCCAGCGCCATGGAATCGATCAGGAAATACCGCAGCACCGTAAACATTCCCAACTCCCTGGCATGTCTGACCAGAGCCGGCTTGGTCGTTATGATCCCGTCCGCCTGGGTATTTTCCCTGATAAAGTCAACGGCAATCTCCCGGGTCCCCAGTCCGTTGATCAGATCAATATGTACGACCGCCATTTTCCCCGCTTCTTTCACTTTCGCCGTAATATCCGGTATGCTGCATATATCCCCGAACAAAATAAATACCACTCTGATATCCTCAAGTCCGGCGCACTCGTTGAGCCCGTCCATATCCTTGACTGCGGCGATCACCGGATTGCTTTCAAACATATCATACAGTCTCTGGTCCATCGTTATCCCCTTTCATGCTAAATGAAAAAAGGAGAGCAAAACAAAACAACATCTCTGTTGTCCAGTTGCTCTCCCGTCTCAGCCATAATTATTTAACTAGGTAAAGTTTAGCACAGGCAAATACATTTTACAAGGCAAAAAATAAAAGCCTGCAGGATAACTCTGCAAGCTTTTGCGCTCCCCCTGTTGGACTTGAACCAACGACACTTCGGTTAACAGCCGAATGCTCTAGCACTGACCCGAATAACACCGAAAAAGCATTTTTACAGTCGATAGAGTCTATACCAAAAGTGCCTCTAAACCGCGCATTTTAGCGGTTTCTCGCAATTCTGCCAATCTTCACAGAACTGTTCGTAACTTACATTTACTTTGATATTTAGTGCATAACCTTTACCCAATTCTATCCTGTCAAACAGTTGACACGCAATCATTTTTTTCTGATCAAGGCTTGCAGCGTCAAATTCTTCTGCCCAGCTTTTAAATTTTTTATATGCAGGCATAACAGATTTTATCAGTTCTTCCTGATGTGAAAATTGTTCATCCATCTTTGCAAGTTTCTCTTCATCCTCTGCAATCCTGTTTTTTACAACTTTAATTGCATCCTGAAGATCAGCCGGAGTATATATGCTGTCTCCCAGCAGTGTTTTTCCAATCTCAAGCTGAAGAATTTCTAACTGGCGTTTATTCTTCTCTATATTATATGAAGCTTTCTTTGCCGTCGCTCGGTATGCTCGTTTCTTCTTCTGCATGATCTCTTTGAACTTTTCTTCTTCCGGCGCCCCTTTCATATTAGCGAATATCTGGTGCATGATCTCTATTACCACTTCATCAACGCGTGAGGCTTGATAGTTTGTCTGACCGTCGCAGTCACACAGTTTATTGGTCTTATGGTAACAGCGGTATTTCACATCATCACGCAAATATTCAGATCCATCTTTTCTTATATAATGATCCCTATGGTGTGTCGTAATCATCCGCCCGCCACAATGAGCACAAAAGATATTACCGGATAATAATGCCTTTCCTTTCGTTGTCCTGGCAATGCGACGTTTATCTTCATCTTTCTTTGATCTCTGCTCCAGTATCTCATCGATCCGGGCACTCTCTTCATCAGAAATAATCTTTAATTTCTGCAATTCTTCCGAGGTCTCGCC
>DWVL01000094.1 GCA_019120275.1 Candidatus Mediterraneibacter excrementavium
TTCCATGTCAATCTTGAAAAGCTCGATAAGGGTATCTGTGACCTTTGGCGTATCTGATACATTGAGTGTCGCTGTCTTGCCCGCTTCCACATTTAAGGAATACACTGTATTGTCCACCTTGTAGCCAGCAGGAGCGGAAAGCTCTTTGATATAGACTGTGCCAGCCTTTACTTCCACGGTATCAGTATTTCCGCTGTTATCAGTCGTAAGGGTGGCAAGCTGTTTTGTGCAGTCCTTATCAGAATAGATACCATAAGTCGCACCAGCGATAGAGTAAAGCCCGTTCCCGTCGGTAATGCCGGTATTACTGGAAGTCTTTTTCAATGTGGCATTTCCAACGGCAAGTTTCGCCCAGAACTGTCCAATGTCCTGCCCCTCGCCAGAGTAGATGTAACCGCCACATTCATAGCGTCCTTTATTCTCGCTGGCAAAGACTTTCGCCCCAGCGTAAACCTCGTCCTGTATCGCTTTTGGGATTTCATCATAGGAAGCTCTGACGTTATCGCATTGCCAGCCCAGATGAACGCTCAATCTCTGCCATACGACACACTGTTCAAGAAGATAGACCTGTTTATAGTTCAATCCGCTGTGACTTTGTGTGTACTGCTTGACGTATTCCAGAGAGAGGGCAACATCTGAAATCTGGTCGTAGCTCATGCGTGTGCTTGCGTCTGCTCTGGTCTTATAGCCGTTCTTGAAGTTGGTGTTGATGTCCACACAATAGGCGGTTTCGCCCTCAACTTTCATATAGCCCTCATTAAAGGTCGAACCGATAGAGCCGTCATTCATCACTTTTTCAATGATACCGACACGCTCGGCACTTTCCGTCCAGTATTGCTTCTCGGAAGCGTGGACTGCCGTTGTCGGCAAAGCGGTAACGATAGTCGCAAAGGCAAGGAAGCCTGTGGCTAATCGCTTCAATATCTTTTTCATAGCTTTAATGTCTCCTTTCATTTTTGCAAAAAAATAGACGCTCATTTCTGAACGTCTATACAGTCTGAAAGGCTTGTCCTCTCTCAATATTTAATTGTTATAGGTACAACAGTTGCCTTTCTATAATAATGTACTTTAACTTGCGCTATTGATATCCCCCATGGCCTGCGTCCAGCATGATAGAATATGGCATAATTACAGTTCCTTCATTGGATTGATCTGTAATAATATATGTATCTGAAATAAAAAGGTGACCACATCAATCTGATGTGGCCGCCGCATTTTCTGAAATATCAGTTGGATTGCCGTCCTCTTGTGCACTTCCGGAGATGCTGATGCCGTCGGTGCCTGATGTTTCTTCATCATCGTCCGTTTTTTCCGGAAAGAATACGTGGACGCTCTCGACACGGTTTTTGTCAAGCTTGTCCACTTTGAGCCGGATCCCGTCTTCTGTGATGACTTCATCATTGACTTCGGGAAGCCGGTCGAGATGTTCGATGATAAGTCCGCCCAATGAATCGTAGTCCTCGGATGCAAAAGAGGTGCCGAGCCGGTCATTGACGTCGTCCAGATTCATGGCGCCGTCGATCACATACTCCCGGTCGGAGATGCAGATGAAAGCCTCTTCTTCCTGCTCGTCATATTCATCGTGGATCTCGCCGACGATTTCTTCGAGAATATCCTCCAGGGTGATCAGACCGGCCATCTCTCCGTACTCATCGAGCACAATGGCGATGTTAAACGTGGACTGCCGCATTTCTACCAGAAGATCAGAGATGCTTTTATATTCATAAGTAAAGTGCGGTTTTCTCAGGATGTCCCGGATGTGGAAAGATTCGCTTTTATCATAGAGAAGCAGATCTTTCATATTGATGATCCCGACAATATTATCCTGGCTGTCCTCGTATACCGGAAGCCGCGTGAATTTATTTTCACGGAAGATATCAATCAGCTCATCGTAGCTGCTGTCCACATCGGCGAATGTAACATGCACGCGGGGAACCATGATATCTTTGGCATTGGCGTCGCTGAGATCGAACACATTATTGATCATCTCTTTTTCGCCGGTTTCGATCACACCGCGCTCATGGCTGACATCAACAATCGTCCGGAGTTCTTCCTCAGTCATGGTTTTCTTCGCGGCGTTCGGATCTACCCGGAGAAGCAGCATGATAAAACGGGAGAACAGGTTGATGATGAATATGACCGGTGTCATGATGACCATAAAGAACCGGATCACATGAATGTAGCGCATGGATATTTTTTCCGCGTTCAGTGTGGCGTAGTTCTTCGGCGTGATCTCACCGAATACAAGGATCGCGACAGTCAGTACTGCGGTCGCAATGCTGACCATGTATCCGCCGAAAGCATATGCAAGTGTTGCGGAGAGGGAGGAAGCGGAAATGTTGACGATATTGTTGCCTATTAAAATGGCGCTCAGCATTTTTGACGTATGGTTTTCGGTAATGTCAAGAACGAGTGCTGCACGTTTGTTTCCACCGTCTGCAAGAGCGCGAAGGCGGATCTTGCTCGCCGTTGTGAGCGCGGTTTCGTTTGAAGAGAAAAATGCTGAGAGCATCAGAAGAATGATCAGTATCAGAAATTGAAAAGTGTCACCAGAGTCCACTGTATTTTTTTCACTCCTTTGTAATTACAGTATGATTGATAATTTAGTGATACCGCAACATTATACACTGGATCCTGCGTTTTTGCAAGCATGGAAGGCGGGGCGGAGAATACGGGCCTGCGACCGGGAAATGAAGGGAAGGTGATGCTTTACAATCAATATTGGAAGGATTATAATAATGTGGCTGATAAGCTTGAATAAAGGATAGAAACGGAGAAATTTTATGAATCTGTACGAAGAACTTTGTTCCATTTCCGGAAAAGAAAATGTATTGGCAGATGAACAGATGTCAGGACATACGACATTTCGCATCGGCGGTCCGGCGGATTATTTTGTGACACCGTCCGGAACGGATGAGATCGCGGAGATCGTCCGGCTGTGCAGGGACGAAGATGTACCTTATTATGTAATAGGAAACGGCAGCAATCTTCTTGTCGGTGATAAAGGATACAGAGGAGTGATCATACAGATCTATAAAAATATGAATCGGATCGATGTGCAGGGGCGGGAAATCCATGTTCAGGCCGGTGCGCTTCTCTCAAGGACGGCGGCTGCCGCCTGCGAAGCAGGACTTACAGGCATGGAATTCGCATCCGGCATTCCGGGGACGCTTGGCGGCGCGGTCCGGATGAATGCAGGAGCCTACGGCGGCGAGATGAAACAGATATTAAAGAACGCGACCGTGCTGATTCCGGCCGGCGAGATCCGTACGCTGGCAGCGGATGAAATGAAGCTGGGCTACCGTACAAGTATCGTGTCGAAGATGGATTATATCGTGCTCGAAGCAGTGCTTGTCCTGACTCCCGGCAGCCGCGAAGAGATCCGTGCCAGAATGGAGGAACTCAAAGAGAAAAGAGTGGAAAAACAGCCGCTGGAATACGGGAGCGCAGGAAGTACATTTAAACGTCCGGAAGGATATTTCGCCGGGAAACTGATCGAAGACGCAGGACTGAGAGGATTCCGCGTGGGAAATGCGCAGGTATCGGAAAAGCACTGCGGATTCGTGATCAACCGGGGCGGCGCTACGGCGCGGGAAGTATTGGAGCTGATGGATGAAGTGGTGCGCCGCGTTGAGGAGAATTCAGGCGTGCGGCTGGAACCCGAAGTGAAGAAGATAGGAGAATTTTGACAGATGCGTTTGGTGATTGTAACGGGAATGTCGGGCGCGGGCAAGTCAACCGCTCTGAAAATGCTGGAAGATATGGGATACTTCTGCGTGGACAATCTTCCGATCCCCCTGCTTACACGGTTTATGGAAATGTTCAGCGGCCCGGATGAAAAAGTGAGAAAAGCCGCTTTAGGCATTGATGTGCGCGGGGGACAGGATTTTGACGGACTGAAGGAAGTCCTGGATGAACTTGACGCGAAAGAAATAAAATACGAGATCCTTTTCCTGGATGCCCAGGATAATGTGCTGATCAAACGCTATAAAGAAACGCGCCGGCAGCATCCCTTAAGCGGATCGGGCCGGGTGGATACCGGGATCGCCAAAGAGCGGGAGAAGATCATGTTCCTGAAGATGCGTGCAACGTATATCCTGGATACGAGCAGGATGCTGACCAGGGAATTGAAACAGGAATTGGAAAAGATCTTTGTAAAGGGAGAAAGTTTCTGCAATCTGTATGTTACGGTTATGTCTTTTGGGTTCAAATACGGTATACCGCAGGATTCGGATCTGGTGTTCGACGTCCGCTTCCTGCCCAATCCGTATTATATCGACGAGCTGAAAGGGAAGACCGGCAATGATCCGGAAGTGCAGGACTATGTGATGGAGAACGGAAAAGCAGCGGCATTTCTGGACAAACTGACGGATATGGTGGATTTCCTGATTCCGAACTATATCCTGGAGGGAAAGAATCAGCTGGTGATCTCCATCGGATGTACGGGCGGAAGGCACCGCTCGGTAACACTGGCCAACGCGCTTTATCACGCACTGGAGAATAAAGAAGACTATGGCGTGCGCCTGGAGCACCGTGATATTGACAAGGATCCGGTGACAAAAAGCAAATAACGGCGGAAGAAAAGAGTGAGGATATGTCGTTTTCTGGAAAAGTAAGGGAAGAACTCGCAGGCAGCAGTTCTACAGCCAGACACTGCAGGATCGCGGAACTGGCCGCTTTTATCGGAATGTGCGGGACGATCGCGGTTAACAGCTTTGATCAGTACAGCATAAAAATACATTCGGAAAATTTCCTTGTTGCAAGAAAAGTCTTTACATTGATAGAAAAAACATTTAATATTAGTGTTGATGTCTCTATCAGGAGAAATATAAAGAAGCAGAATGTCTCATATTCTGTGGTTGTCAGGCGGCATGAAGACGCGGTAAGGCTCCTTCAGGCGGTGAAAATGTTCGGCGATCACTCGGATTACACCGGTGATATCAGGCCGTTCAGTCCGCTGGTGCTCCAGCAGACCTGCTGCCGGCGGGCATTCCTGCGCGGTGTCTTCCAGGCATCCGGCTCCATGAGCGATCCGAGGAAATCCTATCATTTTGAGATCGTCTGCAGTTCAGATGCTGCGGCCGTTCAGATACAGGAGATCATGAACAGCTTCGGACTGGAGGCCAGGATCGTACAGCGCAAGAAAGCGTATGTTGTATACCTTAAGGAAGGCTCCCAGATAGTAGATATTCTGAATGTGATGGAGGCGCATGTCGCTCTGATGGAGCTTGAAAATGTCAGGATCCTCAAGGAAATGCGCAATACTGTCAACAGAAAGGTCAACTGCGAGACTGCCAATATCAATAAAACTGTGGCGGCGGCGGTAAAACAGGTTGAGGATATTACATATCTCAGAGATACAGTAGGGTTTGATAATCTTCCGGATAATCTCGTAGAGGCTGCGCTTGCACGTCTTGAGCATCCAGATGCAACTCTGAAAGAATTAGGTGAGACTCTTGATCCTCCCGTAGGTAAATCCGGGATAAACCACCGTTTACGCAGGCTAGGAGAGATGGCAGAGAAAGTAAAGCAGGAGCGAGGAGGATTATTATGATAAAAACATCTGTTGTAGTCAGAACAGAATCGGGATTCGACGGAAGGCCGATCGCACTGCTTGTCCAGGAGGCAAGCCAATATGCAAGTAAGGTTTATATTCAGAGTGCAGGCAGGAATATTAATGCGAAAAGCATTATGGGTATGATGAGCCTGGCCCTGGCAGACGGCGAGGAGATCACGGTTGTGACAGACGGTGAAGACGAACAGAAAGCAGCAGAAGGAATCCGGGGCTTCTTTGAACGCGGTGCAAAACAAGCCGTATAGTATAAAGATACAGGTGCTGAAAAGGCATTATAAAAGGACGAGAGACGAGGAGGGCTGTGCTTGGAAAGGTACAGTCCTCTGCTGTTCTGTGAACAGATCCCGGGCCGGGAAAGTTTAATGAAGAGGTGTGTGGATCATGAAAAAAATGTTGTTTATTTATAATCCTAATGCGGGGACAGGCGTTCTGAAGCCGAAACTTGCAGACGTGCTCGACATTTTCGTAAAAGCCGGATATGAGGTGACTGTATATCCGACACAGAAATATCACGATGGAACAGAAAAGATGCTGACCTGTCCGGATGACTATGATCTGATCGTGTGCAGCGGGGGCGACGGTACGCTTGATGAAGTGGTTACGGGCATCCGTCTGCGCGGTTATCAGGCGCCGCTCGGCTATATACCGGCGGGAACGACAAACGATTTTGCGAACAGCCTGGGTATCCCGAAAGAGGTGACGGCGGCGGCGGACGCGGCGGTGAACGGGGTGCCGTTTTCCTGCGATGTGGGGACGTTTAATGACGATCCGTTCATTTATATTGCGGCTTTCGGACTTTTTACCGATGTGTCCTATGAGACGAAGCAGAGCATGAAGAATATCCTCGGACATCTGGCTTATGTTCTGGAGGGCGCAAAGAGGATCTTCAATATTCCTTCTTATAAATTGCGGGTGACTCATGACGGCGAGGAGATTGAGGATGAATTTATTTACGGAATGGTGACTAATTCCCGCTCTGTGGGCGGTTTTTCCGGTATCATCGGATCGGATGTGGTATTTGACGACGGAGAGTTTGAAGTAACGCTGATCCGCACGCCGAAGAATCCTCTGGAACTCAACGATCTGCTGGGCGCGATCATGCTCAGGCAGGTTAATCCGGATCGGATGTATTCATTTAAGAGCGGATGCGTGAGGTTCGAGTCGCTGGAACCGATCCCCTGGACGCTGGACGGCGAATACGGCGGAAGCCACGACGAAGTGACGGTGAAAAATAACCGCCAGGTACTCCGGATCATGGTAAGACCGGAAATCGCGGCATCTCTCACAGGGGAACCGGAGAATACGCTTCCTTAGAATGAGACTGAAAAAATGAAGAAAAAATGTAAAAAAACACTTGCATCCTGCAGATGTATATGATATAGTAATACTCGCTGTAAGGGAAACCGGACAGCGAGTATGAATATGGCTCCGTGGTCAAGCGGTCAAGACGCTAGCCTCTCACGCTGGAATCAGGGGTTCGATTCCCCTCGGAGTCACTTGAAGATCCGCAGATTAAATCTGTGGATTTTTTCATTGTCTTTTTCACTTCAATAGGCTATAATAGTAAAGGATTTATTAATCAGACTTTTCCCTGCAGCTGAAAGCTTGCGCGGCGGGGAGTGGAAGTGGAGGAGAAGAAAATGTTAGTATCAGCAACAGAAATGCTTCAGAAAGCAAAAGCAGGCCACTACGCAGTAGGTCAGTTCAACATCAACAACCTGGAGTGGACAAAGGCGATCCTTTTAACAGCACAGGAGTGTAATTCACCGGTTATCCTTGGTGTGTCTGAGGGCGCTGGAAAATATATGGCAGGCTATAAGACAGTTGTAGGCATGGTAAACGGTATGCTCGAAGAGCTGAACATTACAGTTCCGGTAGCGCTGCACCTTGACCACGGCAGCTATGACGGATGCCTGAAATGTGTGGAAGCAGGATTCTCTTCCATCATGTTCGATGGCTCACACTATCCGATCGAGGAGAACGTAGCGAAGACAACAGAGCTCGTTAAGATCGCACATGACCACGGAATGTCTCTCGAGGCAGAGGTTGGAGCGATCGGCGGCGAGGAAGACGGCGTGATCGGCAAGGGCGAGTGCGCGGATCCGGAAGAGTGCAAGAAGATCGCTGATCTCGGCATCGACTTCCTGGCAGCAGGCATCGGCAACATCCACGGCGTATACCCGGACAACTGGGAAGGCTTAAGCTTCGAGACTCTGGATGCGATCCAGCAGAAGACAGGTGATATGCCGCTCGTACTTCACGGCGGTACAGGCATCCCGGACGACATGATAAAGAAAGCCATCGATCTCGGCGTAGCTAAGATCAACGTTAATACAGAGTGCCAGATCGTATTCGCTGAGGCTACCCGTGAGTACATCGAGGCAGGCAAGGACAAACAGGGCAAGGGCTTTGATCCGCGTAAACTCCTGAAACCGGGCGCAGAAGCGATCATGGCTAAAGTGAAAGAGAAGATGGAACTGTTCGGATCTGTAGGACAGGCATAAAAAATTTTCAAAAAACACTTGCCTTTTCGGAGTGATTGTTTTATACTGTCACACGTAGACAAGAACAAGGGCGTTCCAAGGCAACTTGGAGTGCCCTTTTTATGTAGGACCCGTACCGGGCCGCTGCAGAGAGTCTGCTTCCGGAACATCCGCGCGGGTGTGAGGGACGGAGGAGCGCGTGATCCGTCTGTTCCCCGGAATGATCATCGATATGACGAAGAAGGAAGGGATCAATATGAGCACAGAAAAGATCAATGTAGCGAAAATTTTCGGTGAAAATGTTTTCAACGATACTGTGATGCAGGAGCGTCTTCCGAAGAAAGTATACATAAAGCTGAAGAAGACGATCGAGGAGGGCAGGGAACTGGATCTTGAGACGGCCGACGTCATTGCCCATGAGATGAAGGAATGGGCAATCGAAAAAGGCGCCACACACTATACGCACTGGTTTCTCCCGCTGACCGGCGTGACGGCCGAGAAGCACGACTCCTTTATCTCCGCACCGCAGCCAAGCGGCAAGGTGCTGATGAGCTTTTCCGGAAAGGAACTGATCAAGGGTGAACCGGATGCTTCTTCATTCCCGTCGGGAGGCTTAAGAGCCACATTTGAGGCCAGAGGCTATACGGCGTGGGACTGCACATCTCCGGCATTCGTAAGAGAGGATGCGGCGGGCGCAACGCTCTGCATCCCGACAGCGTTCTGCTCCTATACCGGAGAGGCTCTGGACCAGAAAACGCCGCTCCTGCGTTCTATGGAAGCGATCAACAAACAGGCGATGCGTTTGCTGAAGCTTTTTGGAAATACAACATCAAAGAAAGTGACGCCGTCCGTAGGACCGGAGCAGGAGTACTTCCTTGTAGACGCTGAGAAGTTTGAACAGAGAAAAGATCTGATCTATACCGGGCGCACCCTTTTCGGCGCAATGCCGCCGAAGGGCCAGGAACTTGACGATCATTATTTCGGAACCATCCGCCAGAGGATCGCTGCGTTCATGAAAGATGTTAATGAAGAGTTGTGGAAAGTGGGCGTGACGGCGAAGACCCAGCACAACGAAGTGGCTCCGGCACAGCACGAGCTTGCTCCGATCTATGCAGAGGCCAATATTGCGGTGGATCATAACCAGATCGTTATGCAGACGTTAAAGCGTGTCGCATGTCAGCACGGCATGAAGTGCCTGCTCCATGAGAAGCCGTTTGCGGGCGTAAACGGATCCGGTAAACATAATAACTGGTCCATCACAACAGACGATGGGATCAATATGCTTGACCCGGGCAAGACGCCCCATGAGAATACACAGTTCCTGCTTGTGCTTACCTGTATTTTGCGTGCAGTTAACATGCATGCGGATCTTTTGAGGGAATCAGCAGCAGATCCGGGCAACGACCACAGGCTTGGCGCAAATGAGGCTCCGCCGGCGATCATTTCCGTATTTCTCGGCGAGCAGCTTGAAGACGTGCTGCAGCAGTTGATAAGTACAGGTGAAGCAACCCACAGCTTAAAGGGCGGCAAGCTGGAGACCGGCGTGCGTACACTTCCGGAACTGTCTAAAGACGCAACGGACAGGAACCGTACTTCACCGTTTGCATTTACAGGAAATAAGTTTGAGTTCCGTATGGTAGGATCCCGGGATTCGATTGCATCTCCGAATATCGTGCTTAATACGATCGTTGCAGAGGCGTTTGCGGATGCATGCGATGTGCTTGAAAAAGCAGATGATTTTGATCTGGCAGTGCATGACCTGATCAAGAAATATGCGACTGAGAACCAGAGAATCGTCTTCAACGGCGATGGTTATTCTGAGGCGTGGGTAGAGGAAGCTGAAAGAAGAGGACTTCCGAATATCCGCTCTATGGTAGAAGCAATCCCGGCGATGATAACAGACAAGGCGGTGAGTCTGTTTGAGCGGTTCGGTGTATTTACAAAGGCGGAACTTGAATCCCGTGCAGAGATCCAGTACGAGACTTATGCGAAAGCAATCAACATTGAAGCACGCACGATGATCGACATGGCAAGCAAGCAGTTTATGCCGGCGTTCATCAAATATACAAAAACGCTTGCAGATACAGTAAATGCAGTGACGGCGGCAGGCGCGGACGCGTCCGTGCAGAGAGCATCTCTTGATGAGGTGACGACTCTCATGGGTGAGACAAAGAAAGCGCTCGATGCATTGATTAAAGTGACGGACGAGGCCGCTGCAAAAGAAGAAGGCGCTGTACAGGCGAACTTCTATCACTCTGATGTATTTCCGGCAATGGAAGCGCTTCGTGCGCCAGTTGACAAACTTGAGATGATCGTTGATAAAGAGGCGTGGCCGATGCCGTCCTACGGCGACCTGATCTTTGAGGTGTAGGGTGACCTGATCATCGAGGCGCAGGCGAAAGTGAATTGACGAACAGGGGATTTTCCCCTATG
Organism: Candidatus Mediterraneibacter excrementavium; assembly: GCA_019120275.1. GTDB lineage: Bacteria > Bacillota > Clostridia > Lachnospirales > Lachnospiraceae > Mediterraneibacter > Mediterraneibacter excrementavium. Next base: position 10,492 of record DWVL01000094.1, read on the forward strand.
ATAGATAACAGCAGAACTTTATGGTCCTGCTGTTATTTCCTTTTTGTGAAGAACCGGGAGGATTTTTATGGCGAGAAAGAAACGACAGATGGCGGAGTTCCGATATTACAAGATGCCGGATAATTGCGCTCTTTTTGCACTTCTGGGAGACCGATGGCGTCAGGAATATGGGCGTGACATTGATTTCCTTCATTTTCATAATTATCTGGAAATCGGATACTGCTACGACGGCAGTGGGATCATGACGCTGGGTGAAAAGGAGTATCCTTATTCCGGCAGTGAATTTACTGTTATTCCGAAGAATTATCTGCATACGACAAACAGTACGCCGGGGACGCTCAGCAGATGGGAGTATCTTTTTGTGGATGTGGACCGGCTGCTGGACAGGGCGGTGTCCGGGACGCCGGGGCATGTGGAGGATATGATGCGGCGGATTAACAGCCGGGCCGTACTTGCGAAGAGCAGGGAGTATCCCGGGCTTGCAAAGAAGATCCGAGGGATCATGGATGTAATGCGCAGCCATGACCCCTTCTGCAGGGAAGAGGCGGAAGGGCTGATGCTGGCTTTCCTGGCGGAGATTGCAAGGCAGAACGGGGATCAGAAAGAAGAAGATGTAAATGTCAGGGCAGGCGGAGTAAGGTCGGACGAACTGATCTTCCGGATCCTGGACTATATCAGCGAACATTACAGTGAAGATCTTAAAATAAGTGATATCGCCGGGTGGGCGCATATCAGTGAGACTCATTTCCGGAGGATATTTACTTCCTATATGAATATGAGCCCGCTGGATTACATCAACCAGGTCCGCATCCAGGCGGCGTGCGAGTATCTGAAGAAGACGGACGAGCCGGTGGTCGTGATCGCGTCCAAGTGCGGATTCCCGGTGAGCTCCACATTTAACCGGAATTTCCGGCATATTATGGGGGTGTCGCCGGCGGAATGGCGCAAACGCCCGGAAAATTATGAACAGCAGATCCTGAAGTTCCAGATACATTCAGAGGAAGGATGGTAAGAAAGATGTACAGTTCTAAGATCACAGTACAGGTGAAAAGAAAGAAAAAAGCGGGGGCAGGACTGTTTAAAGGCCTGATGGTCTTTTTCGGGGTCCTGTTCGTGCTTATGGGTATCATGTTTTCGCGAGGGTTCATGCTGTCAGGTTTTCTGCTTGTTGTGCTTTATTTTATTTTTGATACATTCAGCAAAAAAGAGTATGAATACACGCTGGACGGCATGGAGCTGAGGATCAGTGTGATCTGGGGTGGCCACTACAGGCGGGAGGCCCATGTACTGAACCTGCAGGAGATGGAGGTGGTAGCGCCGAACTGGCACGGGAGCGTGGCGCGTTATCGGAAAAACGGCGGTACGGAGAAATTACATAAATATGACTATACGTCTTATGACGACGATATCCCATATTATACAATGATCATTAAAGAAGACGGAAGGAAGATCAAACTTCTTCTGGATCTGAGCGAAGAGATGCTGGATCAGATACGAAGACTCTGCCCGGGACGGGTAAAACTGGCATAAATGACGACGAGTGTTTGACAATACATTGTGTTAATAGACAAAAAAATAACAAAGTAGTGGAGAGTATAGTGCATAATAGATAAAAATGGTTGAAAATGCACATTATATGTACGAATATGCAAACAATCAAAACATGTGCCTTAGTATAATTATCCTATGAGATGTCCTGAACGAGAAAACGACAATATATGAAGGGCATCGGATAGGAGGTAAGTATATGAAAAAAAGAGTACTTTCAGTATTACTTGCAGGTGTGATGGCATTCTCACTGGCAGCCTGTGGTGGCGGCGGAGATGATTCATCCACAGAGGGTGGCGAAGCGGCGGCAAGCGGAGATGAGAACACACTGACCGTGTTCGCATGGGACCCGGCGTTTAACATTCCGGCAATTCAGGCTGCAGCAGATGATTACAAAGAGAATGTAGATCCGGATTTCAATCTGGAGATCATTGAGCAGGCACAGTCAGGAGATATCGAGACAGCGATCACAACTGCTGCGTCTGCTGGAGATTACAGCAATCTTCCGGATATTGTTCTTTTCCAGGATCACTACATCCAGAGATATATCTCCGATTACCCGGATGCATGGGTACCCCTTGGGGACATTGATATCAATTGGGATGATTTCGCAGCTGAGAAACTGGATTATTCTACTGTTGACGGTGAGCACTATGGCGTACCGGTAGACGGCGGCACTGTTATTTGCGCATACCGGACAGACCTTCTTGCAGAGGCTGGCTATACCATCGACGACCTGACCGGATGTACATGGGATGAGTTTATGGAGATCGGTAAAGCTGTTTATGATGCAACAGGCAAAGCGCTTCTCTGCATGAACAGTGACGGTAACGACCTTCCATACATAATGATGCAGGCAGAGGGTGTTTCTCAGTTCAAGGACGGCAAACCGTACATCACAGAGAACGAGACACTTATAACGATCGTTGAGAAACTGGTTCAGATGGCTAAAGACGGCACACTGCTGATGCCGAACAGCTGGTCTGACTACACAGACAAAGCAATCCAGGGCGACCAGGTTGCAGGCGTTATGAATGGTAACTGGATCATCCCGACGATTGAAAAAGTAGAAGCAAACAGTGGTAAATGGGAGATTACTACAATGCCGACACTGGAAGGCGGCGAAGGATACGCAAGTAACGGCGGCGCTTCCCTGTATATTACAGCTAATTGCAAGAATGTAGACCTGGCAAAAGAGTTCCTGGCTTACACATTCGGCGGCAGTACTGTAACTTATGACAACGCTCTTAAGAATGGCGGTGTGGTTTCCACTTACATTCCGGCAGGCGAGACCGAAGTTTACCAGGAAGGTGTGGAGTATTTCAACAACCAGCCGATCTACGCAGATATTGCTGAAATGGGATCACATGTACAGACCATCGAGCAGAGTGACTATCACTACTCCGCACGTAACTACGTAGGTGCCGCGATCGTGAATATCATCAACGGTGCAGACACCATGGAAGCTCTTAAGGAAGCTGAAGATCAGCTGAACTTCGAGATGGGTAACTAATCCTTAACAATTAAAGTGAACGCTGAGAGAAAGTGAGAAAGGGCGGGGGACGGAGTGATCCGTTCCCCTGCGCTTTCTGCAATGTAAAAAGAAGGAGGGACCCAAAAGTGAAGCAGAAAAAAAGAATGACGCTTCTTGGGAAGCAGTCAGCTGCCGGCTGGGCGTTTCTGACCCCGGCGACGATCCTTATCGCGATCATGGCTTTCTGGCCGATGATCCAGGCATTTATTATGTCACTGCAGACCGGATCCAGTGCCAATATGACATGGGCCGATCCGCTTTTTAATAACTATACCCGTATGTTTCAGGATAAATTGTTCCTGCGTTCAGTAGGCAACACATTTTTCTATTTGATCATCCAGGTTCCGATTATGCTGATCCTGGCGATCCTGCTGGCGCAGCTGCTGAACAACCAGCATTTGAGATTCAAGGGAGTTTTCCGTACCTGTGTGTTCCTGCCCTGTGCGACCGCACTGGTATCCTATGCATTGATCTTTAAATCGCTGTTTGCTACAGACGGTCTGGTCAATGCAGTCCTTGTTAATCTTGGGATTCTCGAGTCAAACTATAATTTCCTCGGAAATTCAGCCAGTGCGAAAGCTGTTATCATCATTGCCCTGATCTGGAGATGGACAGGATACAACATGGTATTCTATCTGGCCGGACTTCAGAACATCGAGTATTCTGTATATGAGGCGGCCAAGATCGACGGCGCGAACGGGTGGAAGACCTTCTGGCGGATCACCGTGCCCCTGCTCAAACCGACGATTATTATGACATTCATCATGTCCATCAATGGTACGCTGCAGCTGTTTGACGAGTCTGTCAACCTGACGAACGGCGGACCGGCGAACTCGACGATCACAATGTCACATTACATCTTTAATAATAGTTTCGGAAGCGGCGGCGTTTCCAATTTTGGTTACGCGACAGCTATGTCTTTCTTCGTATTTGTTATCGTTGCGGTCCTGGCATTTATCAATATGAAAGTAGGTGATACTCGTGACTGAGAAAAAGAATGTGAGCATGATTCAGCGGAGACTGATTCCTTCATATATATTTTTGATCATTGTATCCTTTATCTCGGTTTTCCCGTTTTACTGGATGATCTCTGCGGCGACGAACACCTCTTTCGAGGTTGCAAGTGGAAAAATTACTATTGGCACCCATCTGATCGAGAATTTCCAGAATTTGGTTGCCAACTACGATCTCTGGCGTGCAATGGGGAATTCTTTCCTCTATGCAGTTGTCCAGACAATTCTGGCAATCCTCATCTGTTCGCTGGCCGGTTTTGGATTCGAGCTGTATCATGACAAAGGAAAAGATATAGTATTTTCTATCCTGCTGCTGGCTATGATGATCCCGCAGGTGGCAACGATGATCCCGCTGTTCAAACTGTTGTCCGCAGCAAAACTTCTGAACAGTGTATGGGGCTTCATCCTTCCGTCCTTGTCGACGCCGTTCCTGATCATGATGTTCCGTCAGAATTCCAGGAACTTCCCGGTTGACACGATGGAGGCAGCCCGCATTGACGGATTGAACGAGTTCCAGATCTTCTACCGCATGTATATGCCGATGATGAAGGCGACATACGCAGCGGCGGGCGTTATCACATTCATGAACGCATGGAACTCCTACCTGTGGCCGAAGGTAATTATGACCATGCCTGAGGCACAGACGATGCCTATGCTGATCGCGAACATGTCAGGCGGATATACGACAGATTACGGTATGCTGATGGTCGGCGTCCTGTTCTGTTCTGTACCGACGATGGTTGTATTCTTCGTTCTGCAGAAACAGTTCGCAGAAGGTATTACAGGTGCTGTAAAATAATAAGGATAATACCCCGGAAAGGGGAAAGAAAGGGCTGCCGCTTGTGCGGCGGCCCTCTGTATGTGCAGAAAGCCGCGGGCGGGTCTTGAAGAGGCAGAGGCCGCTCGTCAGTTCTGCCGCCGGAATTCAGCAGGTGTGATCCCTGTGGATCTGCGAAAAGTCGCGATAAAATGGCTGGCGTCCGTGAAGCCTGTGCGGTGCGCCACGGCCTGGATCTCGGTCCGCGGTTCCGTGATCAGCAGTTCCTTTGCCTTGCTGATGCGGAAGGAGATCAGATATTCCACGGTGGAGCAGTTCATGTATTTGCGGAAAAGCCGGGACAGATACTGGGGCGTGATGAAGACCAGACTGCTTAAACCTGCCGCAGTCAGCGGGTCGGCATAATTTTTTTCAATTTCTTTTATCACGGGAGCGACATAATTCTGGTAGAGCGGGTCGTCCGTGAGCCCGTGGGCGTGCGAACCGCTGGCAAATTCCAGAAGAAGCCGGTAGCAGCTGACGGAAAGAAATTCTTTGTCTCCGGTGTTCGCAGCGCACAGGGACGCGCATTGATCGATGAGGCCGGCAAGCTGCCGCCCCTGCTCCCGGTCGATGCGGACTGCCGCATGGCTGCCGATGATGGAAGGAATGCTGCTCTCCAGTGTGCCGGTAAAGGACGCGAACTTAGTGGTCCAGACGGATGTTTCTTTTTCGTATGAGTGGCGGATGAAGGGCGCCAGGAGAAGTCCCTCATCTTCATGCAGGGTGAAAGTTCCGACGGGAGTCGAGATCCTGCCGCATCCTTTTTCCGTCTGCAGATAGTGGTAATAGGGATAGCCTTTCGGACGGACGACGGGCGGCTGTTCCCATTCCGTTCCGATCGATTCAAATGTAAAAGGTACGTTTACCGGCGCGCTTCGGAATATAACTGGCATAGTACATATCTCCTGTTTCGAAATCTTATATTTACAAGTTTAACATATCATACATCCAGGTGTCTATTTCATTTATAATAACCGCAGTAAGAGAAAACGCGAGTGCAGAAGGAGGATATACATTACATGAAAGCATTTGATTACAGGATGGTGAAAGACCCGCAGTATTTCAGAGACGGAAACCGCATAAGCGCATGTTCCGATCATTTATATTTTGCTTCGGAGGCGGATATGCAGGAAGGCCGTTCAGCATTCGCGGAGTGTCTGAACGGACTCTGGAAATTTCATTATGCGAAAAATTACGACTCTGCTGTCAGAGGGTTTGAAAAACCGGATTACAGCTGTGAAGGCTGGGACGACATCCGCGTGCCGGCCCATATACAGATGGAGGGCTACGATGCGCCCCAGTATGCAAATACGCAGTATCCGTGGGAAGGACGCGAGGATATCCGCCCAGGCGAGATCCCGGAATATTTCAATCCGGTGGCAAGCTATGTGAAATATTTCACCGTGCCGGAGCGTATGAAGGGAAAACGTCTGTTTATTTCGTTCGAGGGGGCAGAGAGCGCCCTTGCCCTGTGGCTGAACGGGACATTTGTCGGATACAGCGGCGACAGTTTTACACCTTCCCAGTTTGAACTGACGGCTTATGTCAAAGACGGGCTGAATAAACTTGCTGTCCAGGTGTTCAAGTGGACGGCCGGAAGCTGGTGCGAGGATCAGGATTTCTTCCGCTTTTCCGGAATATACAGGGATGTTTATCTTTTTACGGTTCCGGATGTCCATATCAGGGATATGCAGATCCGTGCGCTGCCGGACGAGACGCTGACACAGGCTGCGCTGGAGATCCGTACAGAGACATGGGGAGAAGGGAAAGCGAAATTTGTCCTCTCTCTTAACGGAAAAGTCTGCCTGGAAGAAGAAAAAGTACTTGACGTAGAGAATATATACGCATGGCAGATTGACAGGCCTGAGTTGTGGAGTGCGGAAAAGCCGGTACTGTATGATCTGATGATAACCGTATACAAAAAGGACGGAACGGTCAGCGAGGTTATTCCGCAGAAGATCGGATTCCGGCGTTTTGAGATGAAAGACCATCTCATGACCCTGAACGGGAAACGGATCGTCTTCAAGGGCGCGAACAGACATGAGTTCAGTTCGGTGTCAGGAAGAAAAGTATCTGAGGCGGAGCTGCGCAAAGATCTTACCGTAATGAAACAGAATAATATCAATGCGATCCGCACCAGCCACTATCCGAATTCATCCCTTGTATACCGGCTCTGTGACGAGTACGGTCTGTACGTGATCGACGAGACAAACCTGGAGAGCCACGGAACATGGGACACGGCAGAAGCTACCGGGGATTATGATTACATCGTGCCCAATGACAGACCGGAGTGGCTTGAGATGCTTCTCGACCGGGCGAATTCCATGTACCAGCGGGATAAGAACCATCCCTGCATACTGATCTGGTCCTGCGGAAATGAATCCTACGGCGGAAAAGATATCTACGAGATGTCGCAGTTCTTCCGTAAAGTGGATCCGACCAGGCTTGTACATTATGAAGGAGTGTTCCGTGACCGCAGATATAATGATTCCAGCGATATGGAGAGCCAGATGTATCCGTCCGCGGAAGCGATCAGGGCATTCCTTGAGAAAGACAGGAGCAAGCCGTATATCTGCTGCGAATATACTCATGCAATGGGAAATTCCTGCGGCGCGATGCACAAATATACCGATCTGACGGATACAGAGCCTCTGTATCAGGGAGGTTTTATCTGGGATTACATTGACCAGACTCTGTATAAGAAAGACAGATACGGGAAGGAATTCCAGGCTTACGGCGGAGATTTCGGAGAACGTCCGACTGATTACAGCTTCAGCGCCAACGGGATCGTGTATGGCGGCGACCGCGATCCGTCGCCGAAGATGCAGGAAGTGAAGTTCAATTATCAGAATATCACGGCGGAAGTGACGGCGGACAGTGTCAGGGTGATCAACAAGAATCTGTTTGTGAATACAGATGCATTTAACTGTGTTGCAACGTTGGAGAAAAACGGAATAAAAATCAGAGAAGCCGCTCTTGAGACTCATACGGAGCCGCTTCATGAAGATACGTATGCGCTGCCTTTCGGTGCAATGGACGCGCCGGGCGAGTATGCGGTTACTGTTTCCTTCCGTCTGAAGGAAGATACCATCTGGGCGTCTGCCGGACATGAGGTGGCATTTGGCCAGTATGTATATGAGATTAAAGAGGAAAAGATCCCGTCTTCCGCACCGTTGAAGGTCATCAGCAGCAAACACAATATCGGCGTAAGAGGAGCGCATTTTGAGGTTATGTTCTCTGTATTGAACGGCGGACTCGTATCTTACCGCTACGGCGGCAGGGAGATGATCAGAGAGATCCCGAAGCCGAATTTCTGGCGCGCGCCCGTAGATAATGACTGCGGAAGCCAGATGCAGCAGCGCTATGCGCAGTGGAAGATCGCGTCCATGTATGCGGATCACCACGAATATCGCAGGGGAATGTACGGTGGACTTCTTGAGCCGGCGGTGGAAATGGGAGAGCATTCTGTAAAAGTGACCTACACGTATCTGATGCCGACGACGCCGTCCAGCGAGTGCACGCTTTCCTATGAAGTGTTCGGAGACGGAACCGTCAGGACGACGCTTGCCTGCGATCCGGTCAGAGAACTGGGCGATATGCCTGAGTTTGGCGTGATGTTTAAGTTTGATGCAGATTACGATCATGTGAAGTGGTACGGCCTCGGACCGGAAGAAACTTATGCGGACCGGATGAGAGGCGCGAAACTGGGCATCTATCAGAACCTTGTGAAAGAGAATATGGCGAAGTATATTGTTCCTCAGGAATGTGGAGCGAAGCAGCAGGTGCGCTGGGCGTCCGTGACAGACAGAAGCGGGTACGGCATGTTCTTTGAGATGGACGAAAAGAGCGGACCGATGATGTTCTCCGCGCTTCCGTGGACGCCGCACGAGATGGAAAATGCAAAGCATCCGTATGAACTTCCGGAAGTACACTACACCGTTGTGCGTGCGGCGCTTGGTCAGATGGGCGTCGGAGGCGACGACAGCTGGGGAGCTTACACACATCCGGAGTATCTGCTGAATGCAGATGAAAAGATGGAGTTCAGTTTTGCTTTCCGCGGGATCTGCTGAGAATAGAAGAATAAGACGACAGGAGAGAGAAATATGTTAGGCGGACATTTACTTCATGGAGGAGATTATAATCCGGATCAGTGGCTGGCATATCCGGAAGTGTTTGAGGAAGACGTGCAGCTCATGAAAGAGGCGAGTGTGAACTGCGTCACACTTGGTATTTTTGCATGGGCTTCGCTGGAGCCGGAGGAAGGGCGGTATGAACTGGATTGGCTGGATCATATCATTTCCAGACTGGAGGAGGAAGGAATCAGTGTGATCCTGGCAACACCCTCTGGTGCAATGCCGCACTGGTTGACACAGAAATATCCGGAAGTGATGCAGGTGCAGGCTGACGGCCACCGGAATCTGCCGGGCAAGCGTCATAATTTCTGCTACACATCTCCTGTGATGCGGGAGAAGATCACAGCCATCGACCGGAAACTCTCGGAACGGTTCGGCCGAAGGAAGAACGTGATCCTGTGGCATATTTCTAATGAGCTGGGCGGGAATTTCGGCGACTCCACATGTCACTGCGAACTGTGCCAGCAGGCGTTCCGCGAATGGCTGAAGCGAAAATACGGGACGCTGGATGAACTGAACAATGCCTGGTGGAACCACTTCTGGAGCCATACATACACAGACTGGGATCAGATCCACAGCCCGGGACCGTACGGGGAGACGACCAGCACGGCCCTTATGCTGGACTGGAAGCGGTTTTCGACCGATCAGATCAGTGATTTCTGCGAGACAGAGATCCGGGTGGTAAAAGAGATGTCTGATCTGCCGGCTACCACGAATTTCATGTATTTCTTTAAAGGCCATGATTATAACCGGATGCAGAAAGGTCTTGACATTATATCATGGGATAATTATCCGCACTGGCATAAGCAGAAAGATGAAGTCCCGACAGCGGTAAAGGCGGCGGCAAATCACAGTATGATGCGCTCGTTCAAGAAAAAGCCGTTCCTGCTCATGGAGAGCGCGCCTTCAGGCATCAGCTGGCGCACGGGCAACCCCCTGAAACGTCCGGGCATGCATATGCTGTCCAGCATGCAGGCGGTGGCCCACGGTTCGGATTCCGCTCTGTATTTCCAGTGGAGAAAAGGCCGGGGCGGATTCGAGAAATTCCACGGCGCTGTCCTGGATCATAAAAACGGCGGCAATACCCGCACCTTCCGCGAAGTATCGGAGGTGGGAAAACGGTTTGAGAACCTGGGCGCCCTGATCGACGGCACCGTGAACCGGCCGAAGGCGGCCATTGTATTTGACTGGGAAAACTGGTGGGCGGTCGAGGATACCCAGGGACCGCGCCTGGACCTGGATTATAAAGCCTGGATCGTCTCGCATTACAGAACGTTCTGGGAAGCGGGGATCGAAGCGGATTTCGTAAGCATGGATGCTGATCTGGAAGGATATGCGCTGGTGACAGCGCCGCTCAATTATATGTACAGGGAAGGCTGGGCGGACAAAGTGAGAAAATTCGTTTCCGATGGCGGATGCTTTGTGACGACCTGCTTCAGCGGCGAAGTCAACGATACGGATCTGTGCTTTACCGGACATCATCCGCTGGAAGATGTGCTGGGGATCGTGCCGGAGGAGATTGATGCGCCTTCAGAGGAGTTTGAAAACTGTTTCCGTTACGGCGGCGCGGAGTATCCGGCGAAAGATCTGTGCGGCATCGTCCATCCGAAGGAAACGGCAGAGGTCCTGGCGGTATACGGGAAAGATTTCTATGCCGGCTGTCCGGTCATTACGTGCAATCTGTACGGAAAAGGCAAAGCATGGTACCTGGCTGCGGAATCGGACCTTGCATTCCTGCGGGCATTCTATAAAGACGTATTTGCGGAAGCCGGCCTTCATAACGTGCTGGGCGTGGAACTGCCTTACGGCGTGACGGTGACAGAGCGCAGCAGTGCGGCCGGGGAAGAGGCGAAGCGGATCGTATTTGTCATGAACTTTAATAACGAACCGGTCACGGTGGAAAGCATTGGAAGATGGACGGACGCCGAGAGAGGGGAGGCCTGCGAGGGCAGTCTTGGGCTGGAAGCATTCCAGTGCAGGGTGCTGACGCGATAAAAAATACAGAAAAAACGGCAGATGCCCTAACAGGCTGTCCGCCGTTTTTTTATTTTGGGGAAGAGTATTCTGTGGGCGCCATTCCGTTTTAGAATAATGTGAAAATCAGATAGGATATGTGCAGTTCAATGTTTGAATTGACATTATCTGGTTCTAAAAAATGTTAAAAAATACATTAATCTTGACATAACGGAAGCTATATTTTAAAATAAACGCAGGAGGTGCATGGCATATGAAGAGAAAGATCATGGATAATCTGAAAAGATGGCGATCTGCGGCTAAGGAACGGATGCCGCTGCTCCTCTATGGTGCGCGCCAGGTTGGAAAAACATATGTTATGCAGGAACTCGGTGCGAATGAGTTCGGGAATACGGTCTATGTTAATTTTGAAGCGGATAAAATGATCGGAAGTTTTTTTGAATCTGATATTCATCCGGATGCGGTGATCGGGGTTCTGGAGAAATATTTTCATACGAGGGTTATACCGGATGAGACGCTGATCATTTTTGATGAGATCCAGATGTGTGAGCGGGCGCTGACATCACTCAAGTATTTTTCAGAGGAAGCGCCGGAATACCATGTGATCGCGGCCGGAAGCCTTCTCGGGGTGGCTGTGAACCGGGAAAAGTCTTCATTTCCGGTTGGAAAAGTGCAGATGCTGACGATGTATCCGATGGATTTCGAAGAGTATCTGTGGGCCAGGGGAAAAGATCTTCTTGCAGAAAAGATCCGGGAGCATTATATAAAGGAACAGGCGCTTCCGGAGGAACTGCATCAGGAGGCTCTGGGAGAATATTATAATTATTGCATCATTGGCGGTATGCCGGCGGCAGTCCGGGCGGAAACTACAGAGCAGACGACCTTGTCGCAGACAGAGATCCGTCAGATGCTTCTTGATTCCTATATTGCAGATATGACAAAATATGCGGCTCCGGGAGAATCGGTAAAAATCTTTGCCGCTTATGACTCCCTGCCGTCTCAGCTGGCAAGGGATTCGAAGAAATTTCAGTATAAACTGATTAAAAGCGGGGCCAGGGCCTCTCAGTACGGAGATTCCATTGACTGGCTGATACGGGCGGGCATTGTGAATAAATGTACAAAATGTACTCAGGGGTTTATGCCGCCTTCGGCGTTTCAGGATCTGTCTTCTTTTAAATTGTATTATAGTGATACGGGACTTATGTCGGCGCGAACAAACATGAATCTGGAGCGGTTCATGAGCAGCGAATCAGAACACTTCAGGGGAATTTTTGCGGAAAATTATGTGGCGTGCGCCCTGAAAGCAAACGGATGTGAATTAATGTACTGGGAGTCAGACGGAAAAGCCGAAGTGGATTTTCTGATCATACAGGACGACCATGTAATTCCGGTGGAATGTAAAGCCGGCGATCATGTCAGGGCAAAAAGTCTGATGATCTATAAAGAAAAGTATCATCCCGCATACTGTATCCGGATCTCGACAAGGAATTTCGGAACGGCAGCAGGAATAAAATCAGTTCCGCTTTATGCGGTATTCTGCATATCAGCAGAAATATAAACGGAGGTGAGCGGATCATGCAGTCATCAGCAGAACTTAAAACTTTATTAAACAGGATCGACCACCGCGGTTATCCTGCCTACAAAGATACGAAAGGAACCTATCAGTTCCCGGGTTATATTTTATCCATTGACCATGTGCAGGGGGATCCCTTTGCGTCGCCGTCGAAGGTGAGCGTCCGGGTGGGCGGCCGTACGGCCGGATTCCCGAAGGAGCTGTACAGGGAGGATCACCAGCGCATCGCCCTGCAGGATGAACTGACAAGGCAGTTCGGCAGACGGGCGGAGCAGTTTGCATTTAAGGCGAAAGGATCCGGGAAGAGCGGACTTATCTCGGTGAGCCGCTGCGGGCAGGAAGTGCTGGAGCGGACGGCCTGCCGGATCGATCCAAAGAGCGGGGGTGTGGTGCTCCGCATGGAGATCGGATTCCCGGCCAACGGGCGGACCATCAACGCGCGGGAGCTGGAGAAGATCCTCTTTGACTTTGTGCCGGAATGCGTGAAGCACGCGTTGTTCTATAAAAATATGGACGCGAAGCGGCTGCGCGCCATCGTTGACCTTGCGGAAGATCAGCATTACATCCGGGAAATGCTGCCGAAGCTCGGCCTGTGTGCGTTCGTGGCGGACGGGAGCATCCTTCCCCGGGAGTCGGGCATTTCCGCACGCCCCATGAAAGGCGGCGTGGCGTTCCGGTCGCCCGATGAACTGAAAGTCGAGCTGGACCTGCCCCACCGGGGAAAGATCACCGGCATGGGCATCCGCATGGGGATCACCCTGATCGTGGGCGGCGGATACCACGGGAAATCCACCCTTCTTAAAGCGCTGGAGCTGGGCGTGTACGACCATATCGCCGGGGACGGCCGGGAGTATGTGATCACGGATGATACAGCCATGAAGATCCGGGCCGAGGACGGGCGCAGCATTCAGAAGACCGACATATCCATGTTCATCAATGATCTGCCGAACGGAAAAGATACGGTGAAATTCTGTACGGAAGACGCCAGCGGCAGCACGTCCCAGGCGGCCAATGTGGTGGAGAGCATCGAGGCCGGGGCGTCCCTCCTGCTGATCGATGAGGATACGAGTGCCACCAACTTTATGATCCGGGATGAACTCATGCAGCGGGTGATCCACCGGGATATGGAGCCGATCACGCCGTTCATCGACCGGATCCGGGAACTGTATGAGAATTATGGTACTTCCACGGTGATCGTGGCCGGCAGTTCGGGGTCTTATTTCCATATCGCGGATACGATCATCCAGATGGACCGGTATGTGCCGAAGGACATTACGGCTTACGCGAAAAAAGAGGCGGAGAACTTCCCCATGATCAGCGCGCCGGAGGAGCCGGCGGCGAAGCCGGATCTCGGACGCTGCCCGCGGCCGGACAAGGCGTTCAGGGGCAATGACCGGATCAAAATGAAGACGCTTGGAAAAGAAGGCGTGATGATCAACCGGGACACCATCGATCTGCGGTATGTGGAGCAGATCACGGACAGCGAGCAGGTGACGGCGCTCGGGTACTGCGTGCGGTACGCGCAGAAGCATCTGCTGGACGGAAGAAAGGACCTGCGGCAGATCGTGGCGGAACTGGAGCAGACGATTGAAAAAGGAACCCTTGCGGCGCTCTGCGAGAGCACTTCAAGTATTTCCTGTATGGCAAGGCCGAGGAGACAGGAGATTTTTGCCTGCTTTAACCGCTGCAGGAACCTGAAGATATAGTGCGGCATGGGGCGCAGATGCGTTTTGAGAGAAAAGAGAACGCAGAAAAAAAGAGACGGGGAAAAAGAGACAGGAGAGAAAGAAATGGAATTATATAACGGAAGACCGGAACATACGGAAGGCAGACTGGAGAAAGAACTCCGCGTATACGATCTGCTGGATTCCCTGGGTGTGTCCTATCAGAGAGTAGACCACGAGGCGGCCATGACCATGGACGCCTGCGAGGAGATCGACCGGACGCTCAGCGAAGGCGTGGAGGAAGGCGTGTCGATCTGCAAGAACCTGCTCCTCTGCAACCGGCAGGAGACGGATTTTTATCTGCTGCTCATTCCGGGGGACAAGCCCTTTAAGACAAAATATCTGTCCGCCCAGATCGGTTCCGCAAGGCTGTCCTTTGCCAAAGCGGAATATATGGAGGCTTATCTGGATATCACGCCCGGGTCGCTCAGCGTGATGGGGCTGATGAACGACCATGAGGGGCGGGTGCGCCTTCTGATCGACGAAGATGTGCTGAAGCCGGCGTATTTTGCATGCCATCCGTGCATCAATACGTCAAGCCTCCGGTTCGCCACAAAGGATCTGACGGATAAAGTGATCCCGGCCATGGACCACGAACCGACGATTGTGAAACTCTGACGGGAGAATCGGAAAAGGGGAAAGCCATGAAATTTTTTCATTTATCGGATCTTCATATCGGGAAACAATTACATCACTATAATCTCCGGGAGGACCAGGAACATATCCTCTCGGAGATCGTTTCTTATGCGGAGGCCCTGCGCCCGGATGCGGTGGTGATCGCCGGGGATATTTATGACAAGACCGTGCCGTCCGGCGAGGCGGTGGCGATTTTTGACGATTTCCTCACACGGATGTCGAAGATCCGGCCGGAGATCCCGCTGCTGATCATCGCGGGAAACCATGACTCCGCCCAGCGTCTGGACTATGCGAGCCGGCTGCTGGGGAGCCACCGGATCCATATCGCCGGCCGGGCGCCGGAAACGGAGGATGAGCATCTGAAGAAGATCACGCTGGCAGATGAGCACGGGAACGTGAACTTTTACCTGATGCCTTTCTTAAAGCCCGGGTATGTGCGCGGCCTGAATGAGGGCAGCCTGCCGGAAAATTATACGGAGGCGGTCCGGATCGTGCTGGAACGGGAGGAGATCGACCCGCGGGAGCGCAATGTGATCGTCTCCCACCAGTTTTATACCGGGAAAGACGACGCCACGGGGGAGACGCTCCGGCCGGAAACCTGTGATTCCGAGCAGCTGAGCGTGGGCGGTATCGACAACGTGGACATTTCCGCCCTGAAAGACTTTGATTACGCGGCCCTCGGGCATCTCCACGGCGCCCAGAAGGTTGGACGGGAAACGGTCCGCTACTGCGGGACGCTCCTGAAATATTCGGTCAGCGAGGCGGAACAGGAGAAGACGCTCCATCTGGTGGAACTGGGTGAAAAGGGCGCGCCGGTGAAGGTGGAGAAGCTGCCCCTTCATCCACTGAGGGATGTGCGCCGGGTGCGCGGGAACCTGGATGATATTTTAAAAGAAGCGGATCCGCGGCACCGGGACGATTACGTGAGTGTGGTGCTCACTGATGAGACGGACCCGTATAAACCGAAAGAGCAGCTGCAGAAAGTGTACGGCCATATCCTGGAAGTGCGGATGGACAACACCCGCACCCGGAAGAAGCTGGAGTTTGACGACGATGAGATCCGGCTGGGCGATCCGGCGCAGGTGTTCGCGGATTTCTACCGCGAGATGCAGGGCCGGGATCTGACGGACGAGGAGCGCGGGATCGTGGATCAGGCGTATGATCATGCAAAGGGGGATGAGCAGTGAGACCGGTCAGACTTACCATGTCTGCGTTCGGATCCTATTCCGGCGTGGAAGTTATTGATTTTACAGTGATAAAAGGCGGACTCTTTCTCATTGCCGGCGACACGGGCGCCGGGAAGACGACCATCTTTGACGCCATCACCTACGCGCTCTATGACCGGACCAGCGGCGGGGTGCGCGATGGCAATATGATGCGCAGCCAGTATGCGGACGAAAGCACGGATACCTATGTGGAATACACCTTTTCCGGCAGGGAGGGCGAGTACACGGTGCGGCGCAATCCCGAATATATGCGCGCCGGTAAGCGGAAAAATGCGGACGGCACCGTGCGTCTGGTAAAAGAGACGGCGAAGGTGAGCCTGCTCCTGCCCGACGGGAAGGAATTCCAGGGGAAGAAGCGTGAGACAGACCAGAAGATCGAAGAGATCCTGGGGCTGGACGCCGGGCAGTTCACCCAGATCGCCATGATCGCCCAGGGCGAATTCCTTCAGCTGCTGCATGCGGGATCCCGGGAGCGGCGGAAGATCTTCAGCAAGATCTTCCAGACCCGGATCTACTGGAAGATGCAGGAAGAGCTGAAAGAACAGGCGAAAGAACTCTATGTCAGCCTGAAGGAAAACGAGGCGGATATCCGGCGGGAGATCGAACGGGTGGATGCATTTCATGATCCGGACCTGCGCTGGCAGGAGATCACCGGCATGGAGATGCCGCCGGCAGAGGAGACGCAAAATGCATTAAAGGAGATCATCCGGGCGGGAAAGAGCCGCCTGTCAGAACTGGCGAAGGAAGAAAAGCAGCTTCAGGAACAGGCGGAGACGCTCCGGATCCTGATCGAGAAGAAGCGGGAGACGAACCGACTCCTGGATCTTCTGGAAGAGGCAAAGCGGGAGCAGGGCGGACTGGATCAGGAGAAACAGAATATTGAACGGATGAAATCCGAAGCCCGGCAGGGGGAGCGGGCGGAGCAGGCGCGCCGCCTGGAGGTGCAGGCGCTCCGTACCCAAAAAGATCTGAACCGGGTGGAGGAAGAGATCACATCGCTGGAAACCTGGCAGAAGGAACACAGTGAAGATGAAAGACAGCTCGGAGAGAAGCTTAAGGAGCTGGAGGAAGTGTTCGGCCGGGATGAACCGGGGATTCAGGAACGGATTGCCGGATTGCGCGAGATGCTGCCCCGGTATGAGACGGTGCGCCGGATGAGCGCGGCGTGCGCGGAGTGGACGGGGAAGATGGCTGAATGCATGGAAGTGTGCCGGAAAGCCGCAGCTGAATATGAGGACCGGTATGAGCGGTTCTTCGCGGGACAGGCCGGCCTGATGGCTCGGAAGCTGGAAGAGGGCAAGCCCTGCCCGGTGTGCGGCTCTGTACACCATCCTCATAAGGCGGAAGTGCCGGACGGCGTCCCGGACCAGAATGCGGTGGAACAGGCGAAGAAGCGCCGGGACCAGGCGGAGACCCGCCGGGCAGAGATCCAGGAAGAATATCAGAAAGCGGCCGCGGCGCTGGCGGCGGAGAAAAAGGCGCTGGGGGAAGATCCGCCGGCGTACGAAGAAGCGAAAGCGCAGCTGGCCGGCGCAGAGAAAGAGCTGGACAGCCGGAAAGCGGCCGTTGCGCGGGCGCGGGAACAGCACCGGAAATGTGCGGAAGAGAACCGGCGGAAGGCCGGGCAGCTTGAAAGCCTTCGCAGCCGTCATGCGGAGACGGCGAAAAGGCTGGAAGAAGAAAAAGAAGCTTTTTACAGCGAGATCCGGAACCAGCAGTTTAAAGACCAGGACGAATACCGGGCGGCGAAGCAGTGGATCGAAGGCTGGCAGCAGAAAGAGCAAAAAGTGAAGGAATACGACACAAAAGTCATCCAGTGCCGCACCCGGATCGAGACGCTGGAGAACCAGGCCGGCGAAAGGAAACGGGAAGATCCGGCTCCGGACCAGGAACGGGAGAAGGAGCTCAGCCTTGCGGTGAAAGATCTCCGCAGGCGGTCCATGGATCTTCACGGTCGGAATGAGACGAATAAAAGTGCGTATGAAAACCTGAAAAAATATTTCGCATCCCAGGAGGAACTGCGGAGAAGATACGAGGTGATCGGCAACTTAAGTCGCACGGCCAACGGAAACTTAAGCGGCAGCGCCAAGCTGGACTTTGAGACATACGTGCAGCGCCGGTATTTCCGCCAGATCATCCAGGCGGCGAACCGGCGGCTCGCCCGCATGACGTCCAATGAATTCATCCTCCAGTGCCGGGATATCCGGGCGCTGGGAAGCCAGGGCCAGGCGGGGCTTGACCTGGACGTCTATGACCTGGTCAATGACTCGGTCAGGGATGTGAAGTCCCTGTCCGGCGGCGAGTCCTTCATGGCGGCGCTTTCCATGGCGCTGGGCCTTGCGGACATCGTGCAGAATACGGCCGGAGCCGTGAACCTTGAGACTATGTTTGTAGACGAGGGATTCGGGTCACTGGACGATGCGGCCCGGGAGCGGGCCATCCAGATCCTGAAGGAACTGGCGGGAGAAAAAGACCTGGTGGGGATCATCTCCCATGTAAATGAATTAAAGGAGCAGATCGACTGGAAGCTCAATGTCATCAAGACGGAGCGGGGCAGCCGGACAGAGTGGTCCCAGTGAAATGAATGAAGAACGCCGGTGTGCAGGCGTCCGGGGGTTCAAGTCCCCTGGACACTCTGCATACCGGCGTTTGCGTTTTTTTGTGCTACGCTTTCAGATACTGGATGCTGTACGGCGGCATGGAAAGCTGACCGTTCAGTGTTACGGTATCTTTTTCTGCATTGTCTGCAGCTGTCGCCGCTGCGATTTCGGGATACGTCATGATCCGCTCAAATGTGCCGTTCAGCTCGTGGCTTCCGGCGGAAAACTCCGCGTCGGATGCATTGATCGCCACGAGGACGCGCTCGTGGTCAGTCTTCCGCTCGAATACAAGCTGGTGGTTGGTGATCACAACGTTGTGGTAAGATCCGTTGCAGAGGGCGTCGCTCTCCCTGCGAATGGCGATCAGCTCCTTGATCAGGTCTGTCAGTTCATTCGGCTTCGGCTCCTCAAAGCAGGGACGCAGGGCGTAGTCGTTGTCCGGCGCTTTCTGGCCTTCCTCGCCCCACTCGCTTCCGTAATAGATGCAGGGGATGCCCGGCATTCCGAAGAGCAGCCCGTAAGCCAGCGGGATATGCTTCTTGTTGGTCAGGATCGTGGCCAGGCGGGAGACGTCGTGGTTGTCTGCGAACGTCATCAGATGCTTGCCCCGGTAAATGCACCACTGTTCCGGACCGTACTGGCGGTTCAGGGAGTGTGCGATCTCGAACATGTTCATGCTGTTGAAGCTGGAGTAAAGTCCCTTGTAACACTCATAATTCGTGCAGCTGTGCAGCATCTCGTCATTGACGATCAGGTTGTAGTCGCCAAAGAGCACCTCGCCGATCAGGGCGAAGCCCGGTCTGATCTCCTCACAGTAGCGGCGGAGCCGTTTCATGAAATTGTGGTCCAGGCTGTACGCCACATCGAGACGGAGCCCGTCGATGCCGAATTCCTCGATCCACATTTTCACACACTCCAGGAGATAGTCAACGACAGCCGGGTTCTGCAGGTTCAGTTTGACCAGTTCGTAGTGGCCTTCCCAGCCCTCGTACCAGAAACCGTCGTTGTAGCCGCTGTTTCCGTCAAAGTTAATGCAGAACCAGTCTTTGTAGGGGGAGTCCCATTTCTTCTCCTGTACATCTTTAAAGGCCCAGAAGCCCCGTCCCACGTGATTGAAAACGCCGTCCAGCATGATCTTCACATCGTGGTCGTGAAGTGTCTGACAGACTTCCTTGAAATCGTCGTTCGTTCCGAGGCGGCAGTCGATCTTCTTGAAATCCCTCGTATCATAACCGTGGTTGTCCGACTCAAAGATCGGATTCAGGATGATCGAGCCGATCCCCAGTTCCTGGAGATATTCCGCCCAGTCTGCAAGCTTCAGGATGCGATGCTCAGTAACGCCGTCATTGTGAACGGGCGCGCCGCAGAAGCCGATGGGGTAGATCTGATAAAAAGTTTCATTATAAGCCCACATAAATTCAGTACCTTCCTTGTGTTTGATAACGTAACGCCGGTTACCCCGGCACTGTCTTACATTATACCATATTATGTAAGGAAACGAAAGCAAAAACACCGGCCGGACGCCTTCTCTGAATTGACACCGGGTTGATGCGGGGATATACTGAAAATATAGCATTTGCCCGACGGATTATTTGAAAATATGGAGGGAACGGCATGAAAAAACGTATAACATCCATAAGAAAAATATTTGTTACCGCATTGGCAGCGACGCTCATATCGGGTATGACAGTTCCGTCGGCTGCATTTGCGCAGGAAGCAGAGACTACGGAAGATCCTGTGATCATGGAGGAAGAAAACTCTGAAACAGAACTTCAAAAGGCAGAGACGCCGGAAGAGAAAGAGATCACAGACGCGGAGACGCCGGAAGAAGAAAGTACAGAAGCGGAAAAGGCGACAGAAATAGAAACCGAGGAACTGGCGGACACGAAAGATCAGACTGAGCCAGGAAATCCGGAAGAGGAAAATCCGACGAAACCGGAGAATCCGGAAGAGGAAGATCCGGCAGAGCCAGAGAATCCGGAAGAAGAGGATCCTGACGGAACAGAAACACCGGGAACAGAAACGCCGGGAACAGAAACGCCGGTGATTCCGCCGGTGACGATCCCGCCGATGGCGGTTGCAGAGCCGATGGATACTTCAGATCCCATGTATGCGCAGCTGGAGCAGTTCCTGACACTTATCGCGGACCGGTTCCAGATTTATACGGTTGCGGTTGTGGAACTGACAGATCCGACTAATCCTTCCAACCCGTCTGCATGGCAGCCGACGGTTCCGGAAGAAGCGGTGGAGGTGTCGCTTGTGATCCCGGAAGGTTATGATCCGTCAAGGACCGTTGTGGCCGAGATCGGGCAGAGCGGGGATTCGCAGACGCCGGCGTGGACAGAAATTACTTATCAGAACATAAACGGCAGCGCTGTATTTCAGACAGACCACAGCGGGCTGTTCGTGATCGCTGAGGAAAAGCAGTGGCAGGAACTGCCGTCGTCCCTGGAGATGACATCAAAAGTTGACAGGCTGGAACTGACTAAGAAATATCCGGCCGGGGTTGGGCCGGTGCTGCCGGGAGACTCAATGTCAGTCCCGCCGACTGGCGATGACTACTCTGTATTTATCTGGGCAGGGGTCACAGTATTGGCGGCGGCCGCGGTGATCGCAGGGGTCATTATCATTATAAAAAGAAGAAAATAAGGAAAAGCATACATAAATGCAAGAAAAATCTTGACACATGGATTCCGCCGGACTATAATATTACAGCATGACTAAAGGAGAAACAGTATGCGCCATAGCCCCGGAGTATGCTGATTTCAAATAAATAAGCTACAAAAGCAACGTTATCTGATGATTTTATAGGAGGAACACCCATGAAAACTTATATGGCTAACCCTGACAAGATTGAAAGAAAATGGTATGTGGTTGACGCTGACGGATGTACACTCGGTCGTCTTGCTTCTGAAGTTGCAAAAGTGCTCAGAGGAAAGAACAAACCGGAGTATACACCGCATATCGACACAGGCGATTATGTGATCATTGTAAACGCAGAGAAAGTAAAAGTAACAGGTAAGAAGCTTCAGCAGAAGATCTACTACAATCACTCCGATTATGTTGGAGGAATGAGAGAGACAACACTCGCTGAGATGATGGCAAAGAAACCGGAGAAGGTTATCGAGCTTGCTGTTAAAGGAATGCTCCCGAAAGGACCTATGGGAAGAGACATGATCAAGAAACTTCACGTGTACGCTGGACCGGATCATGCACATCAGGCACAGAAACCGGAAGTTCTGACATTTTAGGTAGAGTTTGAAAGGAGGATATAACAGTGGCTAACGCAAAATACTACGGAACAGGAAGAAGAAAAAAATCAGTAGCAAGAGTGTATCTTGTACCGGGAACAGGCAAGATCACGATCAATAAAAGAGACATCGACGAGTATCTCGGACTTGAGACTCTGAAGGTTGTTGTACGCCAGCCGCTCGTGGCTACAGGCACAACAGATAAATTCGACGTCATCGTAAACGTAAAAGGCGGCGGTTACACCGGACAGGCAGGAGCTATCCGTCACGGTATCTCCAGAGCACTTCTGGAAGCAGACGCTGAGTACAGACCGGTTCTGAAAGCTGCCGGATACCTGACACGTGACCCGAGAATGAAAGAGCGTAAGAAGTACGGCCTCAAGGCTGCCCGTCGCGCTCCGCAGTTCAGCAAGCGCTAAACTTTATCAAAAGTGGTCAAAAACCCCGGAACTACGCGGTTTCCGGGGTTTTT
>DWVL01000095.1 GCA_019120275.1 Candidatus Mediterraneibacter excrementavium
TAAACTGAACCCTATAAGGTGGACATAGTAAAAACAGTTTTAGCACGCATTTTAAAAGACAAATCTATACTGTGGACACAGGTTTGCCAGTTTTTTTGAAGTTCTTCTATACTAAATCCACTTTGTGGACACGGCTATGCAGTTCTTTTGCTGATGTGATATAGTTAATGCAGAAAGGTGGACTACATATGCCAAAATCAATCCCTTTTACCCAGGAGCAGATTCGAATCCTGGAAGAAAATATTTATACTCATCATGTTACGCAAAATAGGATCGTCTTCACAGTTGCCTTTAAGGAATTCTTTGCTGAACAGGCAGCTCTTCCAGGAATGACCACGAAAAAGATCCTTCGCGCTGCCGGTTACGATCCGGATTTCTTTCCAAGAGCTTCTTTGGATTCTATCCGAAAACGTATTCTCCGGGAGGCAAGTTCACCAGAAGGTTTTAAGAATCCGCGAGGACTTTCCAGTGCAGAAAGGACAGCACACTTTGCGGAAAAAGACCTGACGAAACAGCGGACGGATACCAGTATAAAAGAACTCCAGGAACGTGTTGTTTACCTGGAACAGCAGATTGCATTTTTAAAAAAAATTTCTCATATCCGTTCCAGGCCCAAAGAGGATTAACGAACCCAACAAATGCTGTTTTTGCCCTCATCCAGAAAGAAAGACAGACTGGCTCCCCTCTTAATGTCAAAGAACTGTGTACGCTTTCCGGAGTGTCCCGTTCCGGGTACTACCGGTGGGTGAATGCTGCTGACAGCCGTATGCGCCGTGAAAAGCAGGATCTATCAGATTTTAAAAAGATAAAAGAAGCTTATGACTTTCGGGGGTATGCGAAGGGATACCGAAGCATCTGCATGCGGTTGCTCCGTATGGGAATCCGGATGAACCAGAAAAAGATCCGCCGGCTAATGAAGAAGTTCGGCCTCCAGTGCCCCATCCGCCGAAGCAATCCTTACAGGCAGATCGCCAGAGCGCTTAAAACAGATGCCACTGCTCCTAATCATGTCAACAGAGAGTTCCGCAGCTATGGTCCGCGGAAAGTTCTGCTGACGGATATCACATACCTTCGACTGAATAAAGGGTTCTGTTATCTGTCTGTGATCAAAGATGCCTTTACCATGCAGGCGCTGGCTTATCAGCTGAGCGAATCTCTTGAGGTGGACTTTGTCCTGGATACGATAAAACAGCTTCTTAGAGAGCACCCTGACGCCCGGGAAGCAGAAGCCTGGGTTCATAGTGATCAAGGCTGCCATTATACCAGTACAGCCTTCCGGGAGCTGCTGAAAAACGCAGAGCTTCGTCAATCCATGTCACGGAGGGGAAACTGTTGGGATAACGCCCCGCAGGAAAGTTTTTTCGGACATATGAAGGATGAGCTCAAGCCATATATCCAGACATGGAAGACTTTTTCCGATGTAAAAGAACGGATAGATGACTGGATGGATTATTACAATAATGATCGGTATCAGACTATCCTGAAACAGATGTCACCGAATGAATACTACAAGTACATAAAGACAAATGAGTTACCACCAGCACTTGAACTGTTATAAAATCCGTGCAAAAAAATTTGTCCGTGTCCTTGACAAAGGGCGCACTTTAGTTCTAAAAATACGGACTAAATATATAAATGCTATTTTTAAACCGTAAATCCTTTAAGTGGTTACCATTTATGCTTCAAGGGTGTAGAACAGATCCGGCAAACAACAGGCTGACAGCAAATTTACTCCCGCCCCGCAAGATAATCAATGAACTGCTGCGCCGTCCTTCCGGACAGGCCGCCGTGGGCGAGTTCCCATTTGTTTGCTTCGAGGAGCAGCTGCTCTTCCGGCATGTCGATGCCGCCGCGCTGCGCCAGCACGCGCACGATTTCCTGGAACTCTTTTTTGTCCGGAGAGCCGAAATAGATGGTCACGCCGAAGCGCGCCACCAGGGATAGTTTTTCCTGGACCGTATCGTTTGTGTGGAGCTCTTCGTCCCGGTCCGCCTTGTCCTTAAAGGTTTCCCGGATCAGGTGCCGGCGGTTGGATGTGGCGTAGATGAGTACGTTTTCCGGCTTCCGCTCCAGGCCGCCCTCGATCACGGCTTTCAGATATTTATACTCGATCTCAAACTCTTCAAATGAAAGATCATCCATATAGATGATAAACTTGTAATTCCGGTTTTTGACCTGGGCGATCACATCATTCAGGTCTTTAAACTGGTGCTTGTACACTTCGATCATGCGAAGACCCTGAT
This sequence comes from Candidatus Mediterraneibacter excrementavium, assembly GCA_019120275.1. Taxonomy (GTDB): domain Bacteria; phylum Bacillota; class Clostridia; order Lachnospirales; family Lachnospiraceae; genus Mediterraneibacter; species Mediterraneibacter excrementavium. Next base: position 2,244 of record DWVL01000095.1, read on the forward strand.
CGTAATACTGGTTCAGGATTGCTTTGATGGAGGATGATTTGCCTGTCCCGGCATCGCCGAAGAGCAGGCAGTTGTTGGCCCTCCGCCCTTTTACGAATGCTTCGGTATTGTCGATCAGTTTCTTTTTGGCGATCTCATATCCCACCAGGTCGTCCAGATGGACATGGGCGATATTGGTGATGGGCATGATTTCCATGTCGCCGCCTTCCGGATGCTCGATGCGGAAGGCCTTGTGCAGGCCCAGCTTGCCCACGCCGAACTCTTTGTAGAACTGGGTCATTTTATCTTTAAAATCCTGTACGTCCGAAGCTTCACCGAGCGTTCCCGCCAGGGTACAGATCCGGTCGCGGACCCGGCGGTTAAAGATTTTACCGGTACGGCTTCCGCTATGGTAATCCATCAGAACCTGGATGCATCCTGCTCCCAGGTCTTTTTCCAGTTCTGCGAAATCATAATCAAACAGTTCTTTGAAGATTCCGAAGTCATGAAGAGCGATCTCATTGATGCTGCCCTCCACAGCCCCTACGATCTCGCAGGAAGTGCTGTAGGCATTCTCATCATTTACGAGGAGGAACGTCAGGTACGTGTGCCAGAGATTCCCCTCGAATCCATGGCTTACGGATAATTCCAGCAGTTCATTCACACACTCAAAGAGAAGGCTTCTCAGATCTTCCCGGTTATAATAATCATTTCCATGGTTTTCCATCAGGAATGTCATGTCCTTCAGGATCTCCCCGTAATCCATATTTTTATAGAGCATCAGTTCATTGGTACGCATAACAGATCTCCCTTCTAATAATTCCCCAGTATTTTCAGGTTCTGCGCCTCTTCCCGAAGTCCCCGGATGGCATTTTTCACCGCCGGATCCTCAAGGTTTCCCTCAAAATCCACGAAAAAGCAGTACTCCCATGTTCGTCCCTTGACCGGTCTGGACTCGATCTTGGTCATATTCAGGTCATTATATATGAAATGCGAAAGTATCCCGTACAGAGAACCGCTCTGATGCGGCAGTTCAAAACGGATACTGATCTTTGACGCATCCCTGAGATATACTTTCTGATTGGTCACCACGATAAACCTCGTGGAATTGTCCGCATCGTCATTAATACCGTCCACCAGCACCGACAGGCCGTGTACATCCGCTGCGTAGGCGCTGCACACCGCCGCCTGGGAAATGTCTTTTTCCTCCAGTACTTTCTTTGCGGCTGCAGCCGTATTCGACACACTGATCCGCTGCCAGTCCGGATGGTCATCCAGGAAATGGCTGGTCTGCATCAGCGCCTCGGTCTTGGAGTACACGCGGCTGATATCGGAAAGCTTCGCTCCCGGCAGACCGGCAAGCGTGTGTACGACCGGCAGGATCGTCTCCGCTACGATATAATTTTCAAATTCATCCAGCAGGTCATACATCTCGATCACCGGTCCGGCCGTGGAGTTTTCGATGGGCAGGACCGCATAGTCCGCCGCGCCCTCTTCGATCGACTCCATCGCCTCCCGAAAGGTCCGGACATGGAAACTGTTGACGTCTCTGCCGAAATACTGCCGCATGGCCGCCTGGCTGTATGCGCCTTCCGTTCCCTGAAATACGACCCTGGCATTTTTCTTATCCAGATGATCGATCCTGATAAACGGAAGCCGTCCCAGCGCACCGGCCTCAACCAGCTGCTGATACTGCAGTTTCCGGCTCATGGACATGAGCTGCTGGTAGACTTCCCGGATCCCTTTCTTATTGAATTCTCCCGACACCTTTGACGCCACATCCGCCAGCTTTTCTTTTTCCCTCTGGCGGTCAAATACTTTACGTCCTGCTTTCACCTTATATTCACCGACCTGACCGCACACATCCATTCGCTGTTCATACAGAGCCGCGATCTGATCATCGATCCGGTCGAGTTCTTTCCTGAGTTCTTCAAGTGATCTCATCTTCCTGCTCCTTCCCGAACGCAGGCATATCATTCGCTTTGCCGCGTTCATGCACTAAATCAGTATAGTACATTTTTACCGGAAAATCTACTTATAATCTCCAGTTAGGAGTTGAAAATGGTCTCATTTTAGTATATGATTATGTGGAGAATTTACGGAGGTACACAAATGAACGCTGCTGAATGTCTAAAAACCCGAAGAAGCATCCGAAAATATAAGGCTGACAAGGTTGACCATTCTGTTATTGATTCTATTGTTTCTCTGGCTTCTTATTCCCCTTCGTGGAAAAATACTCAGATCACCCGCTATATTGCTATTGAGGACTCTTCTCTTCAAAATGAGATCGCGGACAGGTTCACCCCGGATTACAATTCAAATATCATACGCCAGGCACCCGTACTTATAGCTGTCAGCTTCAGAAAAGGCAGATGCGGCTATGAGCGCGACGGATCCTTTACGACGAAAAAAGGCGATCACTGGCAGATGTTTGATGTGGGTGCGGCCTGCCAGACTTTCTGTCTCGCCGCATGGGACAAAGGACTGGGTACGGTGATCATGGGTGTTTTTGATGAAGACGGCATCACAGAGCTGCTCGGGATTCCTGAGGATCAGGAACTGGGCGCACTGATCGCGCTTGGCTATCCGGATGTCGAACCGGACGCGCCAAAGCGGAAAGCAGTCGAAGAACTGCTGCAGTACAGATAGCAACAGGCAATTTGCTGCCGGATTATCCGATCAGGATACATATGCACTTTATTTAAGGAGGACATTTATGAGACATTTGATGAGCCCACTGGACTTTTCAGTGGAAGAACTTGACAAACTGCTGGACATTGCACAGGATATCGAAGCAAATCCTGCAAAATATGCCCACGCCTGCGAGGGAAAGAAGCTGGCGACTCTCTTCTATGAACCGAGCACCAGAACCCGTCTGAGCCACGAGGCGGCCATGCTGAACCTGGGAGGAAGTGTGATGGGATTCGCTTCCGCAGACTCCAGTTCCGCTTCCAAGGGTGAAAGCGTTGCAGATACGATCCGTGTGATCTCCTGCTATGCTGACATCTGCGCAATGAGACACCCGAAGGAAGGCGCGCCTATGGTTGCTGCACAGCACTCTTCTATTCCGGTGATCAACGCGGGCGACGGCGGACATCAGCACCCGACCCAGACGCTGACCGACCTGCTCACGATCAAGAGCCTGAAAGGACGACTGAACAACATGACCATCGGTCTCTGCGGCGACCTGAAATTCGGACGCACCGTCCACTCCCTGATCAACGCCCTTGTTAGATATGAAGGCATCCGGTTCATCCTGATCTCCCCGGAGGAACTCCGCCTTCCGGAATATGTACGCCACGACGTACTGGACCGCAACAATGTACCGTACGAAGAAGTTGTACGTCTGGAGGACGCACTTCCGGAACTTGATATCCTGTACATGACCCGTGTCCAGAAAGAACGCTTCTTCAACGAAGAAGATTATGTAAGAATGAAAGATTTCTATATCCTGGACAAGCAGAAAATGAAGCTTGCACCGGAGGATATGTACGTCCTCCATCCGCTTCCGAGGGTAAATGAGATCTCCGTAGAAGTCGATGATGATCCGCGCGCCGCGTACTTCCATCAGGCACAGTGCGGCGTATACGTCCGCATGGCGCTGATCCTGACGCTTCTGGACATCCATGTGGACTGACATCCGGTCTGATAGTTCACGGCAACAACGGGATTCTGATATAGAGAAAGGAAAGAGCTATGGTAAAAAATACACTGAATGTAGGAAGCATCTCCGAAGGTTTCGTGCTCGACCACATCGAGGCCGGAAAGAGTATGGATATCTACAAATATCTGCACCTTGATAAACTGGACTGCTGCGTGGCGATCATCAAGAACGCCAGGAGCAACAAAATGGGAAGAAAAGATATCATCAAGATCGAATGTCCCATTGATTTCATGGACCTCGACATACTCGGATTTATCGATCACAACATCACGATCAACATTATCGAAAATGAGAAGATTGTCGAGAAGAAAAATCTGAAACTGCCGAAAGAGATCCGCAATGTGATCCGCTGCAAAAACCCGCGCTGCATCACATCTATCGAACAGGGCCTGGATCATGTATTCGTTCTCACAGATGAAGAGAATCAGATCTACCGGTGCAAATACTGCGAAGAGAAATACCGCAGAAGGAAAAAATAAACCATACATGTCAAAAGCAGGGATCCGCGGATCCCTGCTTATTTTATATCTGCCTATGCATTTTTATTTTTGAGATATTCATCGATCCCTTTCGCTCCGGCTTTTCCGGCTCCCATCGCAAGGATGACCGTCGCTGCGCCTGTCACAGCGTCTCCGCCGGCAAACACGCCTTCTTTGGATGTCTGGCCGTTCTCCTCATCCGCAACAATACATTTTCTGCGGTTTGTCTCCAGCCCTTTTGTCGTTGAAGAAATGAGCGGGTTCGGTGAAGTTCCAAGAGACATGATCACCGTATCAACTTCAATATCATATTCAGAACCCGGGATCTCTACCGGACGTCTTCTTCCGGATGCATCCGGCTCGCCCAGCTCCATTTTGATCACGGTCATACTCTTAATATTTCCATTTTCATCCACATTGATCTTCGTCGGATTTGTCAGAAGATCAAAGATCACGCCCTCTTCTTTCGCGTGATGCACCTCTTCCACTCTGGCCGGAAGCTCCGCCTCGCTCCTTCTGTACACGATATGTACGTCCGCGCCGAGACGCAGCGCCGTTCTCGCAGCGTCCATGGCCACGTTTCCGCCGCCCACGACCGCCACTTTCTTTCCTGCGGCGATGGGCGTATCATAGGAATCGTCAAAAGCCTTCATCAGGTTGCTTCTCGTCAGATACTCATTTGCCGAGAATACTTCATTGGCGTTCTCTCCCGGGATGCCCATGAACATCGGGAGACCCGCGCCGGATCCGATAAATACAGCCTCGAATCCTTCTTCTTCCATCAGCTGGTCAATGGTCGTTGACTTTCCGATGACTACATTGGTCTCGAATTTTACGCCAAGTTCTTTTACCTTCTCGATCTCTTTTGCCACGACCTTCTGTTTCGGAAGACGGAATTCCGGGATGCCGTATACAAGTACGCCGCCCAGTTCATGCAGAGCTTCGAATACCGTTACATCATAACCCATCTTCGCAAGATCGCCGGCGCATGTAAGACCGGACGGGCCGGAACCGATCACGGCAACCTTGCGGCCGTTTTTCGTCTCTGCACCCACCGGTTTGATGTCGTTCTCAAGCGCGTAATCCGCCACGAACCGCTCCAGTTTTCCGATGGAAACCGGCTCGCCCTTGATGCCCCGGATGCATTTGCCCTCGCACTGGGACTCCTGCGGACAGACACGGCCGCAGATCGCCGGAAGCGCGCTGGATTTTCCGATCACCTTATAGGCCTCTTCAATGTTTCCTTCTTTTACTTCATGGATAAATGCAGGGATATCGATGGATACCGGACATCCCTGGATGCATTTTGCATTCTTGCAGTTGAGGCATCTTTCCGCCTCTTCCATTGCCTCTTCTTTGTTGTAACCGAGGCAGACTTCATCAAAATTTGTCGCACGGACCTTCGGATCCTGCTCCCTTACCGGTACTTTTTTCAACATATCAGCCATTATTCGTCACCTCCGCAATGTCCGCATCCGCCATGATGGGTGTCGCCCTCCTGAAGCTTCAGCAGTGCGCGTCCTTCCTGAGTCTTATACATACGGCTTCTCTTCATCGCCTGATCAAAATCTACCAGATGTCCGTCGAATTCCGGTCCGTCCACGCATGCGAACTTGATCTCATCACCCACCTGCAGACGGCAGGCGCCGCACATTCCCGTACCGTCCACCATGATCGGGTTCATGCTGACGATGGTCGGGATCTCCAGCTTCTTTGTCAGGAGACAGACAAATTTCATCATGATCATCGGTCCGATGGCCACGCAGACATCATATTTATGTCCGTTATTTACAAGCTCTTCCACCATGGCCGTGACCATTCCGGCATGACCGTAGGAGCCGTCGTCCGTACAGGGATAGTAATTGCCTGATACTGCTTTCATCTCATCCTCAAGGATCAGCATGTCTTTTGTCTTGGCGCCGACGATCACATCCGCCTTCACGCCGCGCTCAAAGAGCCACTTCGCCTGCGGATATACAGGCGCCGCGCCCACACCGCCGGCTACGAAAAGGATCTTCTTGTTTTTCAGTGTTTCCATATCTTCATGGACGAATTCGGAAGGACATCCAAGCGGTCCGGTGAAATCACGGAAGTAATCCCCTTCTTCCAGGCTGCTCATCTTTGTTGTGGACGCACCCACCTCCTGCACAACGATGGTGATCGTGCCGGCCTGCCGGTCATAGTCACAGATCGTCAGCGGGACGCGCTCGCCCTTTTCATCCATTTTCACAATAACAAACTGACCCGGCTCACAGTGCTGAGCCACACGCGGTGCGTGCACATCCATCAGAAAGATCTTGTCGGCCAGTACTTCTTTTTTCATGATCTGATACATGGTCTTCCTCCTCGAATAAACTATCTTTACCATAATACGCCAAATACCATGTGTTGGCAAGCGTTAGTCTGTCGTAATATAGTTTCGTGTTGTCACATCCGTTGCCTTGCCGTTCTGATTATTGACAAGGATCGCGTTAAATATCGTCTGCGTGCCTTCCGGCATATCAACCGGTCCGGTATACTGTACGGTAGACGGGGACGATGGATCCGGCACAGAACCGTCTGTCGTATAATATGCGGTATATCCTTCCGGCACCGTGATCGTGATCTGTGTCGGTTCGGTATACTGACCGGTGGAAGGTGTTACCGCCGGTGCATTTTCTATCGGAAATTCGATCACATATTCCGCGGATGCCACGACACTGGGGATCCCGCTCTCGTTTACAGCGATCGCACGGATTTCCGTACTCCCTTCCGTCTGAAGAAGAACCGGTTCCGTATATTTTGTTCCACCGGCAGCCGTCGGATCCGACCCATCCAGAGTATAATAAATGTCTCCTCCTGTCTCCGAGGTGATCGTGATTTCCTGGACTTCCGTGAAACTGCCGGCCTCAGGCGAGAATACGGGCGCCGCAGATATATACTTTGCAACCGCCTTTAAAACGCCCTGATCATCGCAGTTATTCAGTAAAGCCGATACTCTGCCCGGCTGTTCGGTATCCATATAGAAATCTATAGCCGCCTGGTACAGTTCCGCATTCGTCGGCTGCGTCGCGATAGCGGAAAGGAAAACCTCCTCTGCTGCCTCCAGGTCATCCTGGACAACATAGATCTGGGCGCGCCCTGTATAGGCGTCAGGGCGGGATTCATCCTTGATGACCGCACGCTGGAAATATTCCTCTGCCGCCGTGTAATCCCCGCTCTGCAGCGAGCGGTATCCCTTATTGATCATCGATGTATAGGAATTCTGATATACCACGATGATCCCGGCGACAATAACCGCAAGAATGACAAAGAGCGTAATCAGGAGATTTCTCCTCTTGCGTTTTGCCGCCTCCAGACGTTTCTGCTGTCTCTGACGGCGAAGTTCCCCTGTATCCTGGCGCGGACGGCGCTGTTCAGCAGTATTCTGCCTCTGTCCCGCAGCCGGTGTTCTGTCCGCAGGACGCACGCCGCCCCGCCGCCTGTCACGGATCCGGTCCATCTCATCCTGACTCAGGACACGCGTGGAATTTACGTTCTGTGTTCTGTCATCTCTTCTGTATCTCCTGATATCATCGGTCTGTATCTGGCGTGTTGCGCCCTCTACCGACCCCCTCACCTCCTGGGCGAGGACATCATCAAGCGGATTGTAATCCGGAACGATCTGCACTTCCGCCCCGCATATGGGACATACCATCTGATCATCCGGAAATTCCGCTCCGCAGCGGGTACATATCATGATCTTTCCTCCTGAGTACGCATTGTTTCAACACAATTATCCATCAGCATCGCGATCGTCATCGGTCCCACGCCTCCGGGAACCGGGGTGATCGCAGATGTATGCGGTTTTACATCGTCAAAATCGACATCCCCGCACAGATGATTGTTTTCATCCCGGTGCATGCCCACGTCAATGACCACTGCACCTTCTTTAATGTATTCAGATGTGATAAACCTTTTTTTACCGATCGCAACGATCAGAATATCCGCACGCTTCGTCACTGCTTTCAGATCCGCTGTCCGGGAGTGGGCGACCGTCACAGTCCCGTTTTCCCTGAGAAGCAGCGCAGCCATCGGCTTCCCTACTATATTGCTCCTTCCGACCACCACGCACTCTTTTCCTTCAATCTCTATTCCCGAACGTTTCAGAAGCTGAATGATCCCGGCAGGCGTACAGGACAGGAATCCCTTTTCACCGATCCAGAGCCGTCCGACGCTGACCGGATGAAATCCGTCCACATCCTTGTCCGGCGATATTGTACGTATGATCCTGTCTTCGTTAATATGCGCCGGGAGCGGAAGCTGGACGAGAATACCGTTTACAGCCGCATCTGCATTCAGATCCTCCACAAGTGCAACAAGTTCATCTTCTTTAATATCCTCCGGAAGTTCGTATGACCTTGACTCGATGCCGATATATGCGCACGCCTTTTTCTTATTATTGACATAAACTGTCGAAGCAGGATCATTTCCCACCTGTACAACGGCAAGACATGCATTTTTCCCCTCTTCCTTCAGGCGCCGTACTTCTTCTTTCAGTTCGTCCCTGATCTGCTGTGAAATCTGTTTCCCATTGATTAACTGCGACATTCATTTCTCCTTCTATCTTAAAACAGTCCTGTTATCTTTCCGTCTTCCGTAACATCGATCCCGTTTGCAGCAGGGACTTTCGGGAGGCCGGGCATTGTCATGATCGCGCCGGTCAGGGCTACGACGAATCCCGCCCCCGCACTCACGTATACTTCACGGATATGGATATCAAATCCGGTCGGCCTTCCGAGTTTCTTCGCATCATCTGAAAGAGAATATTGATTCTTTGCCATGCAGACCGGGAAAGAGCCGAAGCCGAGCGCTTCGATCCGGTCGATCTGCTTCTGGGCGGCCGGTTCATAGACAACGCCGTCTGCACCGTAGATTTCTTTTGCCACCTTCTCGATCTTTTCCCTGATAGAAAGATCATCCTCATAGAGCGGATGGAAGCTGCTCTTTTTATTTTCCAGCGTATACAGCACTTTTTCCGCCAGGGCGATGCCGCCCTCTCCGCCTTTTTCCCAGACTTCGGAAAGTGCGAATTCACAGCCGCGCTCTTCACAGAACTTACGGATAAATTCATTTTCAGCCTCCGTATCTGTCACAAACGAATTCAGGGTGACGATAACCGGAACATCATACTTCTGTATATTTTCAATATGTTTCTCAAGGTTCACGATGCCCCGGGCCAGCGCGTCCAGATTTTCCTTCGCCAGATCGCTCTTCGGCACACCACCGTTGTATTTCAGCGCGCGCACTGTAGCCACAAGCACAACCGCATCCGGCTTCAGTCCTGCCATGCGGCATTTGATATCAAAAAATTTCTCAGCTCCGAGATCTGCGCCGAATCCGGCCTCCGTGATCGTGATATCACTGAGCTTCAGGGCCATCTTCGTCGCTCTCACACTGTTGCATCCGTGCGCGATATTTGCGAACGGGCCGCCGTGCACCAGAGCCGGGGTATGTTCCAGCGTCTGGATGATATTCGGTTTGATGGCGTCTTTCAAAAGCGCTGCCATGGCGCCGGTTGCATTCAGATCATCGGCGGTTATCGGTTCGCCGTCGAAATTGTAAGCTACGACGATCCGCGCCAGTCTCTTCTTCAGATCGGTCAGATCGTCTGCCAGACAGAGGATTGCCATGATCTCAGATGCCACCGTGATCACAAAGTGGTCTTCTCTGACCATCCCATCCATCTTATTGCCAAGGCCGACAACGATGTTGCGGAGTACGCGGTCGTTCATATCCAGGCATCGTTTCCACACAACCTGCCTGGGATCGATCCTCAGGGCGTTTCCCTGCTGGATGTGGTTGTCCAGCATCGCGGCCAGAAGATTATTGGCTGAAGTGATCGCGTGAAAATCACCGGTAAAATGAAGATTGAGATCTTCCATCGGTACAACCTGCGCGTAGCCGCCGCCGGCAGCTCCGCCCTTAATGCCGAAACATGGACCGAGAGACGGTTCCCGCAGAGCGATCAGCGCTTTCTTGTTCAGCCTGGCCATCGCTTCGCCCAGTCCGACCGTTGTCGTAGTCTTTCCCTCGCCTGCCGGAGTCGGGTTGATCGCTGTGACAAGCACCAGCCTGCCGTCTTCATTGTCTTTGATCTTATCCCACAGTTCATCGGAAAGTTTGGCTTTGTATTTTCCGTAATACTCCAGGTCATCGTCTTCTATGCCGATCCCTGCGGCAACGTCACGGATGTGCTCCAGCTTTGCTTCCTGAGCGATCTCAATATCTGTCTTCATTTTCCTCTCTCCTTTACTGCTGCTTTTGTATTTGTCCCGCCGTCCGCTACGAACGGCTGTTGCTCATATATTCCTCAAATTCCTCCGCGGTCATCAGGACTTTCCTCGGCTTCGTCCCTTCCTCGGGGCCAACGACTCCCGCTTCAGCGAGCTGATCCATAATACGGGCCGCTCTGTTGAAGCCGATCTTGAACATTCTCTGCAGCATGCCGATCGATGCTTTTTCTTTATCGATGATCAGCCTGCCTGCATCTTCAAAATATGCATCCCGGTCATTGCCGCTGTCTGCGGACGCTGGCGCATCCGCCATAACCGCGTTTGAATTCATGTGCTCTTCCAGCTCATCATTATATGTAGTCCCGGTATTGTTTTTCAGGAGGAAATCAACAACATCCTGCACCTCTTTGTCTGATACGAATGATCCCTGCACGCGGACCGGTTTCGGATACCCGGAGGGATAGAACAGCATGTCGCCCTTTCCGAGCAGTTTCTCTGCGCCGTTCATATCAATGATCGTGCGGGAATCCACTCCTGACGTTACGGCAAAAGCGATCCTGGACGGCATATTTGCCTTGATCAGACCTGTGATGACATTCACTGATGGTCTCTGAGTCGCAACGACAAGATGCAGGCCTGCCGCCCTTGCAAGCTGTGCCAGCCGGCAGATGGCGCCTTCCACCTCTCCCGGCGCTACCATCATCAGATCCGCCAGCTCGTCGATGATAATGACGATCTGCGGCAGTTTCTTCTTTATCTCTTCACCGGTTTCTCCACGCTCAACTTTCGCATTAAAGCCTTTCAGGTCGCGGACATTATATTCCGCAAAAAGCTTGTAGCGCTTCTCCATCTCGGCCACAGCCCAGTTCAGTGCGCCTGCTGCCTTTTTCGGGTCTGTAACCACTGGGATCATCAAATGCGGGATCCCGTTATATACGCTCAGCTCCACAACTTTCGGATCGACCAGGATCAGCTTCACATCCGCCGGGTCTGACTTATAGATCATACTCATGATCAGCGTATTGATGCACACGGATTTTCCGGATCCGGTAGCTCCCGCGACAAGCAGGTGCGGCATCTTTGCAATATCCGCAACAACGGTTTTCCCCGCAATATCCTTGCCTACTGCAAATGTGATCGGAGAAGCGCTGTTTTTAAACTCTGCCGATTCCAGAAGATCCCTGAGCATAACCGCAGAATTCTCCTGATTGGGGACCTCTATGCCCACAGCCGCCTTGCCCGGGATCGGCGCTTCGATCCTGAGATCCGCGACTGCAAGGTTCAGTTTGATGTCATCCGCAAGTCCGACGATCCGGCTCACTTTTACGCCCTGTTCAGGCTGAAGCTCGTATCGGGTGACAGACGGACCGCAGCTGGCGTTTGTCACATGTACGCCGACCCCGAAGTTCTGAAGGGTCTCTTCCAGCTTGCGCGCGGTCGCCCTCAGATGGGCGTCCGAATCACCTCCGGACTTTCTCCCGCGTTTCAGAAGGCTGAGCGGCGGCGTGCGGTATACAGATTTCTGATCCAGCTCCTGTTCATGCTTTTCAGCTTCTGCCGCCACATTTTCTGTCTCGGCAGAAACAAGTTCTGATTCCCTGGCCCGGCTGCGGCGTCTGGGCTTTTCGTCCGCCCCGGACGCCTCCGGCTGATCTGTTTCTTCCGGCTCCGCACGGTTGATCACAAACGCCTGTTCCGGCCGGTCTGCGGGAATACTCATTTTATCTGTATCCTCAGGCGCCATCTCCCGGGATTCCTCCGGTTTCAGTTCATAGATCCCCGGCGTTCTTCTTATCCCGGATGCCCGCTTTCCGCCATCAAGCGTCGTTGCAAAAGATACGCCTGACACTTTATGATCCCTGCGTCTGCCCTTTCTTCCCTCCGAAACCGGAGATGCCGTCTCCCGTCTTCTTTCTTCACGCTTCTGCGCCCGGATCACCGCCGTCTCTTCCCGGTGTTTCTTTACATCTTCATATGCCTCCCGGCTCTTTTTCCCGAGCGGTGCGAGCAACGACTTCTCTGTCACAAGGATCAGGCAGATCACGGAAAAGATTATCAGCACGACGTATGTCCCGGCCACTCCGATCAGCGGACAGAGGATTGAAACCACACATCCGCCTGTCAGTCCGCCTGCATTTCTGTGTTCAGCCGCCGACCTGTAATAGGAAAGGATCGATGCGCCCGGCGTATAAGAATTGAAGATCAGTTCCAGGATTGCCGTCAGAAGCAGAAACAATACCACTGCTGCTGCGATCTTGATATAGGCATGCGCATTTCCCCTGTTCGACACAAGAAACGCCGCCAGGCCGAAAATCACAAACGGAAGGACATAAGCCATAAATCCGAATAATCCGAAAAACACCGATGAAACCGCCTCCCCTGCGATTCCTCCGAGTCCGAAATTACTGAGTACAAGCAGGATGCACACGGCGAGTAAGACAAGAATGATGATCTCCCCTCTCAGGCCGTTATCCTGTTGTTTCTTATTTGGTCTGCTCTTTGAGTTCTTACGCTGTTTTGTCGATTTGGCAGCCATATAATTCCCCCTTGAAAATTACACATACTCTATTTAGTATAGCATTATTTGAATTTCGTGTCATTACTTTTTTCTTTTTGGATCAGTTCATGCAGTTTGTGAAACGCCTGGCTGATCCCGCCCACTTCATCGATCAGCCCCTCCTTCACAGCTTCCTCTCCTTCCAGCATCGTACCTACATCCTTCACGAGCTGAGTGGAATCCAGCATCAGTTCTGTCAGACGCTCCTGCGTGATCCTGGAATGCGCGGCTATAAACTGCGTAATGCGTTCCTGGGTTTTCTCCATGTTCCGGTAACTCTGGATCACCCCGATGAACATTCCTGTGGACCGGACCGGATGGACGATCATCGTTCCCGTAGGGACGATAAATGAATAATCTGCCGATACAGCCAGCGGGCCGCCGATGGAATGACTGCCGCCCAGCACAAGCGAAACGGTCGGCTTGCTTATGGATGCGATCATTTCCGCGATCGCCAGTCCTGCTTCCACATCTCCTCCCAGCGTATTAAGCAGGAACAGGAGTCCTTCTGTATTTTCGTCTTCTTCAGCCTGAGCCAGTTTCGGGAGCAGATGTTCATACTTTGTCGTCTTTGTGCTGCCGGACACAGCCTCATGCCCTTCGATCTCACCGATGATCGTAAAAAGTTCAATCCCTGAACCGCCTGTTTTGTCTGCGATCCGGGCGGTTCCGTAGTCTCTGATCTCATCCTGGTTTTCTTTTTCCACCTTCAATACCTCCTCAGATATTCTGCTGGGATTAGTATTGAAAGCAGCCGCGGATTCTATACAGAAAAATGGTATGAATGCAGATTGTATACATCCATACCATTTGCTCTTTACTTCAGCGCCTGCTCAAGGTCTGCTAAAATATCCTCAATATTCTCAATTCCCACACTGAAACGGATCAGATCCGGCTGAACGCCTGCCTCGATCAGTTCCTGCTCATTCATCTGGCGGTGCGTATGGCTCGCCGGATGGAGAACGCAGCTTCTGGCATCCGCCACATGGGTGACAATGGCAACCAGCTTCAGTTTATCCATCATCTCAACCGCCGCCTCTCTTCCGCCTTTCAGACCGAAAGTAAGGACGCCGCATGTTCCGTTCGGCATATATTTCTGCGCAAGATCGTAATACCTGTCTCCCGGAAGGGACGGATAGCGTACCCAGGCCACTTTCTCATGGTTCTGCAGATACTGCGCGGCTTTCAGCGCATTCTCACAGTGTCTCGGCACTCTCAGATGGAGCGTCTCCAGACCGATGTTCAGAAGGAACGCATTCTGCGGGGACTGGATCGATCCCAGGTCGCGCATCAGCTGGGCGGTCGCCTTTGTGATATATGCGCCTTTTCCGAACTTCTTCGTATACACGATGCCGTGATACGTCTCATCCGGCGTCGTGAGCCCCGGGAATTTATCCCCGTGGGCCTCCCAGTCAAAATTGCCGCTGTCCACGATCGCACCGCCCACACAGGCTGCATGGCCGTCCATATACTTTGTCGTGGAATGAGTCACGATATCCACGCCCCACTCGAAGGGCCGGCAGTTGATCGGTGTGGCAAATGTATTGTCCACGATGAACGGAACGCCGTGCGCATGGGCCGCCTTCGCAAATTTCTCGAAATCAAGAACGACCAGCGCCGGGTTCGCGATGGACTCTCCGAACACAGCCTTCGTATTGTCACGGAACGCCGCATTCAGTTCTTCTTCTGAACACTCCGGGTCAACGAACGTCGCTTCAACCCCCATTTTGCGGATCGTGTGCGCATAGAGATTGTATGTACCTCCGTACAGCGCGGATGCGCAGACAATATGGTCCCCCGCCTGGGCGATATTCATGATCGCATAGAAATTCGCCGCCTGGCCGGAGGAAGTCAGCATTGCGGCAAAACCGCCCTCCAGGTCGCAGATCTTCGCTGCCACTGCATCGTTTGTCGGGTTCTGGAGCCGTGTGTAGAAATAGCCGGACTCCTCAAGGTCAAAGAGTCTGCCCATCTGCTCGCTGCTCGTATAGCGGAATGTGGTGCTCTGATAGATCGGAAGCACCCTCGGCTCGCCGTTGCCCGGCTCATACCCGGACTGGATGCATTTTGTCTCAATTCTGTAATTGCTCATCTGTGTATCTCCTCCTGTCTGTCATCCGTACAGATTGTTTTCTATTCGTTCCAGTTATGGTATACATCCTGGACATCATCATCTTCATCCAGCAGATCCAGCGTCTTCTGGATATTCCTGATATCATCCTCGCTGGTCAGTTCCACATAGGTCTGCGGGATCATGGTCACTTCCGCCTGAGCCATCTCGATCCCCGCTTCCTCAAGCTGGAGACGGACATCGCTGAACGCCTCGGGTGTGGTGAGGATCTCATAACTCTCCTCATCTTCATTAAAGTCATCTGCCCCCGCATCAAGTGCCAGCATCATCAGTTCATCCGCATCCATGGAACAGTCTTCTTTTGCCACAAAGATCTGTCCCTTTTCATCAAACATGAACGAAACGCATCCCGGTGTTCCCACGTTTCCGCTTCCTTTTGTAAAGGCATTGCGCACGTTGGACGCCGTCCGGTTTTTATTGTCTGTCAATGTTCTGACAATGATCGCTGTTCCGCCCGGTCCGTATCCTTCATATGTAATATGCTCGTAGTTGTCCGCCGCACCTTCACCGGCCGCTTTTTTAATATTTCTCTCGATCGTGTCATTGGGCATATTATTGGCTTTCGCCTTGGCGATCACATCGCGGAGCCGGCTGTTGTTCGCCGGATCCGCTCCACCGCCTTCCTTAACGGCTACGGCAAGTTCACGGCCGATCTTGGTAAAGATCTTGCCTTTTGCCGCATCGTTCTTTTCTTTTTTGTGCTTAATATTTGCAAATTTTGAATGTCCTGACATTTATTGATTTCTCCTCTTTTCTGTATTTCTTCCTCGATATTGTGCATATCACGCACATCATACCTATCAATTTTAGCACTCTTTCGGGAATCTGTAAAGAAGTCAGTATGTAACGAGTTCCAGACTGACTCTGATCGCCCGGTCCACCTTCTGCATCGTCGTCCCGTCGATATGGCAGACATACTCCTTCAGGCGCTGCTTATCGATTGTCCGGATCTGTTCCAGCAGGATCACGGAATTCCTGACGATCTTATAGTCTTTTGTACTGATCTCAATATGGGTCGGCAGTTTTGCCTTATTCATCTTCGATGTGATCGCCGCACAGATGATGGTCGGACTGTGTCTGTTCCCCACATTATTCTGTATCACGAGCACCGGCCTTACCCCGCCCTGTTCAGAGCCTACCACCGGGCTCAGATCGGCATAATAAATATCTCCCCGTCTGATCATGGTTTTTATTCACTCTCCGCTTCACTTACTTGATGCAGTTCCTGCATCCTTCAGTATTCCCATGTTCATCGGGCGTATTCAGGTTATTCTTCTGATTTCTTATAGATTCTCGGGATCCGTTTCCCGAGGCAGCAGACGAACTCATAATTAAACCGGCCGCTTAAAGCCGCCAGCTCATCCACCGTGATCTCCTCATCCCCGTCCCGGCCCACGAGCACGACCCGGTCCATAAAAGCCGTCTCCGGTATATCCGTCACGTCAGCCATGAACTGATCCATGCAGACTCTTCCCAGGATCCTCGCGCGTTTCCCGTGGATGAGCACATCTCCTTTATTGGAAAGGGACCTGGGATACCCGTCGCCGTATCCCACCGGGATCGTGGCCACGCGCATCGGCCGGTCGGAAACAAAAGTTCCCCCGTAACTGATCGGCGTACCCGCCTCCACGTCTTTCACAAAACTCACATGGCTTACAAGCGACAACGCCGGCCTGAGATCCACCGCCGACTGATCCACCTCATCCGACGGATACATGCCGTACATGGCGATCCCGGCTCTGGCCAGATCATGCTTCATATCCGGGAAATCAATGATCCCCGCACTGTTGTCACAGTCAAAATACCGGACCGGTATCCGGCGTTTATCCACCTGTTCCTTCATCCACATGAAGCGTTCATGCTGCATAAATGTATAGGATTTGTCACGTTCATCCGCCTTTGCAAAATGCGTGAACATTCCTTCAATACTGACATTCGGAAGCCTGCTGATCCGCTCGATGGCATCCACGCTTTCTTCATTTACGGGAAATCCGATCCTTCCCATGCCCGTATCGATTTTAATGTGGACATATACATCTTTTCCCTGGCGGACTGCCTCCCGGGAAATCTGTTCCGCCATCTCTTCCATGTACACAGCCGGCCGCACATCACAACGGATCATCTCCTCAAACTGGTCCGGGAATACACATCCGAGCACCAGGATCGGTTTTGTGATGCCGTGTTTTCTGAGATCCGCAGCCTCTTCCAGGCATGCGACCGCATATCCCCATACAAAGGACCGGTTTTCAAACATTTTCGCGACCGGAACAGCGCCATGCCCGTAGCCGTCCGCTTTGACAACCGCGATCAGCCGGGCATCACCGCCGATTCGTTTCTTCATCTGTTCCATATTATATGCGATCGCATCGAGATCGATCTCGGCGCATACCCGATTATGCTCTTTCATATTCTTTCTCCTCCGCGCTCTTTATCACTGTTTCGATCCCCCTGATCAGATCCCGCGCAAGAACACTGTAGCTTCCTTTTTCTTTTCTTGCCGCATCGCCGCCGCAGGCATGCAGATATACCCCGAGAGCCGCGCTCTCATAGTCCGTCATTCCCTGTGCGAGCAGGCCTGTGATCACACCGGCGAGGACATCTCCTGATCCGCCTTTTGCCATCGCACTGTTTCCCGCCAGGCTGACAACCGGATGCCTGCCCTGCCTGTATACCGCTGTCCGGCTGTCCTTCAGCACCCACACAGCCGGATACCGGTCCGCATATTCTTTCAGGATGTCCATCCGCTGTTCCTTTATGTCTCCGACGCTCCGCCCTGTCAGGCGCGACATTTCCTTCATATGCGGGGTCAGGATCAACGGCATTTTCACATCTTCAAACAGTTCCATGTGCCTGCTCAGAAGATTCAGTCCGTCCGCATCAACAATACATCCCCTGCCTTCATACCGCAGTGTATACGCAAGGATGCGTTCCGCCGTATCCGTCAGCCCGAGACCGCAGCCGATGCAGACAACATCCGCCCAGTCAAGGAGCTCCTTCAGCCTTTCCTCATCATAATCCGCATAGCAGGAAATGATTGCTTCCGGCAGGAGCTGCTGAAGGGCCATCCGGTTATCCTCATGCGTGTAGATCTGAACAAGGCCGGCCCCCACGCTGTATGCTGCCCTGGCAGACAGATATGCTGCTCCCGCCATCCCGCTGCTCCCTGTGATCATCAGGACTCTGCCATAGCTTCCCTTATGAGAATCCGGCTTTCTTTCCGGAAGAAGCCGGGAAAGATCATCCGGATCATAAGCCACGCATACATCCGGATCATCTGCAAAATATGCCGCATCAATGCCGATCGGAACAGCCACGGTCTCCCCTGCATAATTCTTTCCCGGGAACCATTCGCAGCCGGCTTTCACGCAGGCCATGGAAACCGTCAGATCGGCGTGAAACGCAGTGCCCAGGGCGCGGCCGGTGCGCGCGCAGACGCCCGACGGGATATCAACCGAGACTTTCCGGCATTTCTGCACGTTCATCCATTCGATCACTTCCCGGTATCTGCCGCTGATTTCCCTGCTCAGTCCCACCCCGAACAGCGCATCTACAATAACAGTATATTCTCCTTCCGGGATTTCCGTACGTATATTGATCCCCATATTCCGGACGATCTCCATCTGAAGCCTGCATTCCCTGCTCAGCGACGCTTCGCTTCCGGCAAAAAATATGACCGGGGACTCCCCCTCCTCACACAGGATCCTTGCAACGGCAAATCCGTCTCCCCCGTTATTGCCGCTTCCGCATACGATCAGCGGACGGGAAAGATCGACCGCTCTGTCGCGCATCACGGCAACTATCTGAAGCGCCGCCCGCTCCATCAGGACAGGCGAAGGGATCCCGATTTCCCGGATCGTATGTTCATCCGCTTTTTTCATCTGTTCCCCGTCTGGAAGATATCTCATAATCTGCTGTCCTTCTTTCTGTTCGTTCATCTGCAATGCACCCCGCAGCAGGCTGCGGGGTGCATTGCAGACATTATTTCTTTCGCACATTCTCCCGCTGGCTGATATTGTAGGAGAGCTGCATCAGGCTGTCCGAAAGATGTACGCTCTCTACGATCACATCTTTCGGAAGCGTGAGATCCGTATGTGCGAAATTCCAGATCGCTTTGATCCCATTCTTTACCAGGATATCCGCCACTTCCACAGCCTTTGATTTCGGTATGGTCAGTGCGGCTATCTCTATATCATTATTATGCAGGAAATCGACCAGTTCATCCATCATCCGTACCCGGATTCCCCGGATCGATATGCCCTCAAGCCGGGGATTTACATCAAACAGACTCTTCAGGATAAATCCGCTTTTCTCAAAAGACGCGTAATTCGCAAGCGCCTGTCCCAGATTTCCTGCTCCGATTATGATAAAGTTATGGGTTTTGTCCAGTCCGAGGATCTTGCCGATCTCAGAGTACAGATGCTTTACATTATATCCGTATCCCTGCTGTCCGAATCCTCCGAAATTGTTCAGATCCTGCCGGATCTGCGATGCCGTCACATGCATCTTCTTGCTCAGGTCGCCGGAAGAGATCCGCTCTACGCCTGCATCGAGCAGTTCCCCCAGAAACCTGTAATACCTCGGCAGCCTGGATATAACTGCACGGGATATTTTTCTGTGTTCCAATTTTACCACCATCCATATAATACTCCGTTTTATTATATAGAATAGTTAATATTCTGTCAATTTCCACTTTATCGGATACGGCTGCCGGCACACCGGTTTTTCTTGTATTTTCCCGTATTTTCGCTATAATGGATATCTGAGAGGAGAAGGAATATGATACTTGCATGCCACAATCTTGATAAATCTTTCGGCGACCGCGTGATCGTCCGCCAGGGTTCATTTCACATAGAAGAACGCGAGAAAACAGCTCTGGTCGGCATCAATGGCGCCGGAAAGTCTACCATATTAAAAATGATCATCGGCGAGGAACCCCTTGACGGCGGGGAAGTCACCCTGGCAAGAGGAAAGACACTCGGCTATCTCGCACAGCACCAGAATCTGCTTCCCGGCGGCACCATCTATGAGGAATTGAAAAGCGCCCGGGCCGACATATTTGAGATGGAACAGCGCATCCGCTCGATCGAACTTGAACTGCAGTCCCTGACCGGCAGGGAACTGGAGAGCAGGCTGGAAACCTATAACCGGCTTCAGTCAGAATTTGAAAGCCGGAACGGATACGCCTGCGAAAGCGAGATCGTCGGCGTACTGAAAGGACTCGGATTCTCAGAAGACGATTTTTCAAAAAAGACCGACACCCTTTCCGGAGGCCAGAAAACCCGGGTGGCGCTTGGCCGTCTGCTCCTTACCAACCCGGACATCCTGCTCCTGGACGAACCCACGAACCATCTGGACCTGAACTCCATTGCATGGCTTGAAACATACCTGATCAATTATCCCGGCGCCGTTTTCATTGTCTCTCATGACCGCTATTTCCTGAACCGGGTCGTGACAAAAGTCGTAGAGATTGAAAACGGCGAAATCCGGACATACGCAGGCAATTATAAAGCCTATTCCGCAAAAAAACAGCAGATCCGTGATGCCCGGCTGAAAGAATACTTCAATCAGCAGCGTGAGATCCGGCATCAGCAGGCGGTTATCGAGAAACTGAAATCATTTAACAGGGAAAAATCCATCCGCCGGGCGGAAAGCCGTGAAAAAATGCTGGAAAAGATCACGCCTCTGGAAAAACCTGCCGACGCCGCCCCGGAAATGCATTTTACCCTGGAGCCATCCTGTATCAGCGGGAACGATGTCCTTACAGTCGATCATCTGTCCAAGCAGTTTGACAACCAGGTATTATTTCAGGATGTAAGCTTTGAGATCAGACGCGGCGAACACATCGCCATCATCGGCGACAACGGGACCGGCAAGACAACGCTTCTGAAAATCCTCAACCAGGTCGTGCCGGCCGACAACGGAACCTTTACACTCGGCGCCAAAGTAAAGATCGGCTACTATGACCAGGAACACCATGTGCTCCACGACGACAAAACCATTTTTGATGAAATATCCGACGCCTATCCGTCTCTGAACAATACACAGATCCGCAACACACTTGCCGCTTTCCAGTTTACCGGAGACGAGGTGTTCCAGGAGATCCGCTCCTTAAGCGGCGGTGAGAAGGGCCGGGTTTCCCTTGCGAAACTGATGCTTTCCGAGGCCAACTTCCTCATCCTTGACGAGCCGACAAACCATCTGGATATCGCCTCAAAGGAGATCCTGGAAGAAGCGCTCAACAATTACAGCGGCACACTGCTCTATGTGTCCCATGACCGTTACTTTATCAACAGCACAGCGTCACGGATACTGGAACTTGTAAATCAGACTTTTGTAAACTATATCGGAAACTACGATTACTATCTGGAGAAAAAAGAGGAACTGACGCGCGCTTATGCATCCGTCCCTGCAGATGTCCGCACTCCGGTCCATGCTGACAGCGGAAATAAAACGGGTGATTCCCGGTTAAGCTGGCAGGAGCAGAAAGAACAGCAGGCAAAAGAGCGCAAACGCAAAAATGACCTCAGAAAAACCGAGGATGAGATCAGCCGCCTGGAAAAACGCAATGCTCAGATCGATCACGAAATGACACTGGAAGAAGTATACTCAAATTCTGTCAGATGCCAGGAACTCGCGTCAGAACATGCGGAAAATGAAGAAAAACTGGCCGGGCTCTACGAACTGTGGGAGACACTGGCCGAATAAAATCAAAAAAACGCCAAGCAGGACGATAAGCCGGGTTATGTCGCGGACAATCATCTATCCAGGCACAGCGTCGCCGCTGTGCTCAAGCGACCTACCTGAAACGTGACGGGCAGCCACATTGTTTCGATCCGGTCTTGCTTCGGATGGGGTTTACATGTGCCCCCGGCGTTACCGTCGGGGCGGTAGTCTCTTACACTGCCTTTCCACCCTTACCGGGAAGAACCCGGCGGTTTATTTCTGTTGCACTGGCCTTGGAGTCGCCTCCACCGGACGTTATCCGGCATCCTGCCCTGTGAAGCCCGGACTTTCCTCGTCTGCGGCCTTTCGGCGCATGCAGCCGCGATTGTCTGTCCTACTTGACGCATTTTATGATTATACTATTGTCACACGCCCTCGTCAACGATAAGATCGTCTCCGTCCGCCGCGGATGTGGCAAGCTCATCACAGCGTTCGTTCTGGGGATGTCCGTCATGACCTTTTACCCAGTGGAATGTTACGCTGTGTTTTTCTTTTGCATCCAGAAGACGTTTCCAGAGATCCACATTTTTGACCGGCTCATTCTTTCCGCGTTTCCAGCCTTTTTTCACCCAGCTGTCAACCCAGTGCTGGTTAAAAGCATTCACCACATACTGGGAATCGGAATATACTTCCACCGTACACGGACGGTTCAACGCCTCCAGACCGGCAATGACCGCCATCAGTTCCATCCGGTTATTTGTCGTGCGTACATATCCCTGTGAAATCTCCTTTATGTGCAGCTCGCCTTTTGTATCCACATATTCAAGGACGCTGCCGTATCCTCCCGGTCCATCCGGATTTCCTCTGGCGGCGCCGTCGGTAAAAATCTTTACAAGCATATCTTCTCCTCGCTTCAAATGTCACTTTTATTCCAGACCCACATTCTCCACAACCTGCACAAGCTCAGGCAGGATATATTCTATATCCTCTTTTGCCGTCTTCGCGCTCTCCGGCAGATTCAGGAGCACGGTCCTCTTCCGGATCCCGGCTGCCAGCGATTCCAGCATCGCACTTTTCCCATATCTGAGATTATATGCGCGCAGCGCCTCCGGGATCCCGGGGATCAGCCTGTCCGAAACTTCTGTAAGCGCTGTCGGCGCACAGTCTTCCTCCAGATATCCGGCGGCTCCTGTAGTCAGGATCAGTTCAACCGATCCCGAATCCGCAAGCTGCCTCAATACTGCCGCAAGCATTTCCCCGTCCTGCGGCAGCACCCCGGCAGCTTTTACCTCAAAGCCCGCCTGACCAAGAAGCCGCTTCAGCGCTGCCGCCGCAGCACTCTCCTCTTTTGCCTTATAAAGTCCTGTATCTATCGTAAATATTGCCGCTCTCATCATCTGTACAACTCCCCTTTCTTTATATCCCCTTTAATCTGTATCTTCCTGCCGCCGTATATACTGCCGGTCACCTGCCGAGTATCCTTTCGGAAATGCGGTTTGCATGCTCATAAATGACTTCTTTATCCTCACCGATATGAAAGACTCCGTCCTGATACAGGATCTTTCCGTCTATCATCGTCATTTTCACATTCTGCTTGCTGGCGCTGTACACGATATTCTTCTCGATATTGTTGCGAAGCGGCTGCATATTAGGCTGCATCAGGTCCAGCATGATCAGATCCGCGCATTTTCCGGGGGCAATGCTGTCACAGTCATTGAGTCCCATTGCACGGGCTCCCTCTGTGACCGCCATCTTCAGTACATCCATGGCAGGCACTGCTTCCGGATCATCGCAGAATACTTTCTGAAGTCCCGTCACCAGGAACATTTCCCTGAACATATCCAGACAGTTATTGCTGGCCGGTCCGTCCGTCCCGATGGCTACCGGGATCCCCATATCCAGATAGCGTTTCACCGGCGCGATGCCGCTTGCCAGCTTCAGGTTGGAAGCCGGATTCGTGACAACATAAATGCCGCGTTTCTTTATAATTTCAAAATCCGCATCATCCATATGGACGCCGTGGAACAGAACCCCGCCATGGCGGAAAAGTCCCAGCGAATCCATGTATGCCACCGGCGTCATACCGGAACGCTCCCTGCACTCCTCCACTTCTTTTCTCGTCTCGGAGCAGTGGACGCACACAGGCGCCTGATACTTCGATGCGAGTCCGGCCAGTCCCTCCATGATCGGACGCGCCGTCGTATATTCGGCATGGAATCCGATCCGGTAAGACACCAGGCTGTTATGATCTCTGTTATATTTCAGATAATCATCCTCAACATCCTGTACCGTACCGCCGAAATCATTGATATCCCCGCAGAGGACCATACGGAAGCCGGTCTCTTCTGAAGCCCTCGCCGTCTCATGCTTTTTCATATACATATCAAACGAAGAAGTGATTCCGCTCGTCAGATACTCCATGACCGCCAGTTTTGTCAGCCAGTAAATGTCCTCCGCCGTCAGTCTGCCCTCCGCCGGAAAAACTTTGTCATACAGCCATTCCTGCAGCTTCATGTCATCCGCATAGGATCTCAGGAAAGTCATGGCTGAATGGGTGTGCGCATCCTTAAATCCAGGCATGACGAGATTGCCCTCTGCATCGATCTCCTGATCCCAGATCCCTTTATTCCTGTCCGGTTCAGCTTCATCTCCGCTGTACGCTTTCACACAGGAGATCCTGCCGTCTTCAATCTGGACCTCTCCGTCAAAGACCGGCCTGTCCGCCTCCATTGTCAGTATTTTCGCATTATAAATCCTTGTCCTCATCCGATATGTTCTCCTATCTTCTCAATACTCTTCGTCACCAGACGTTCAAACTCTCCGGCTCTTTTATCCGCTACACTCTGCACATCCAGGTGGCTCAGCTCCTCTTCAGAAATGCCGCTCGCCATATTGGAAATGCAGGAAATCCCGCATATACGGACCCCCGCATGACGCGCGGCCACAGCCTCGCATGCCGTACTCATCCCCACAGCGTCAGCACCCAGCACACTGTACATCCGTATCTCGGCCGGGCTCTCAAAATTCGGTCCTGTCGTCTGCAGGTATACACCTTTCTGCAGCGGGATCTTTTCTTCTTCCGCCGTCTCTTCGATCAGATTCTGCAGTTCTTCGTCATATATATGCGTCATATCCGGGAAACGGTCCCCCAGTTCAGATACATTTTCCCCGATCAGCGGCGAAGGTACGAAACTGGAGATCTGATCCGTGATCATCATGAAATCTCCCACCTGGAAATTACGGTTGATCCCGCCGGCGGCATTCGTAAGGAAAAGGACTTTAATCCCCATCTTCTTCATCAGCCTTACGGGAAGCACCACGTCTTCCATCGCGTACCCTTCATAATAATGCACCCGGCCTTTCATGACAACAGCCGGAACATTTCCGATATATCCCAGGATAAATCTCCCGTCATGCCCCTGAACAGTCGAGACAGGGAACCCGGGGATATCTCCGTAGGGGATTTCCATCTCCACCTTCATATTTCCTGCATATCCGCCCAGGCCGGATCCCAGGATCAGGCCTGCTTCCGGCTTAAAATCCGTCAGGGACCGGTAATATCCGTAGCATTTCTCCAGCTTTTCATACTGTCTGCTCATTCTTCTTCCTCCTGATTTATTCCAGTGCGCCGCGCACCTGTCTCTTTCTGTCCGCGTGCTGTGCGTTCCTGTTGGCAAAAGCACGCGCCCGCGCATAGAGAAGTGTCTTTCGTCCTTCCGGGCTGCGGGTATATACAAGATGGAATCTGCCGATGTACGGGATCAGTTCTTTCTGAAACAATTCCGCTTTATCCCTTGTACCTGCAAATACGCCCGGAACGCAGAAATATTCCCTGGGACGATCCTTTTTCCCTCCGTGGCACAGAAGGTATCTCTGATTCTCCACCGGAAAGAGCATTTCCGAGAGCGCGTCCGCGTAAACATGTTTTTCGCGGTCCGTTCCTCCCTGCAGCCATGCACAGAACCAGACGCCATCCTCTTCTTCCGACATCACTCTGCATTCAGATGTGATCTGCCCCGCTTTCTGAAGCGCCTTTAGCACACCTCTGCTGATCCCTCTGAATCGCCACATCGGTGTAAGCTGACGGATAAGCTTCCCGCCGAACACCATGCTCAGCAAAAGGAAAATCCCTGTGACCGCGTAAAAGGTAAGATCCGGCAGCAGTCCCCGGAACATTACAAACCGAAGAATGTTCAGGAGTTCTGCAAGGATGAGCAGGATCTGGGCGCCCAGTGCATGGAAGAACAGAACTCCCGGTCTGAACTGCTTTCCGGACGACCTGTATTCTTCCGCCACCTCCATTTTTTCACAGGCACAGACTGCCTGCCGCCACTGTCCGGCTACTGAAATCCGGTCGGCGCTTCTGCGGGCTGTCTCCTCATTGATCTCTCCGATATGCTTTCTTGTAAAAGGACGCCGGATCGTCGTAAGCCGGCGGATGCCGTTCTCGATCACCGTTCCGTCATAACTGACGCCGAGCACGCCTTCCATCCGCCGTTCCAGCGTCCGGAAGTCATCCGACATTTCCGGCTCCTCGATCCCCATGCGTCTTCTTTCTGCTTCTTCCTGCGGGGTGGACATACAGACAAGATGCCAGATATTGCTCACTTTATCCGGATCATTCCTGTTGATCCGGATCGCTCTTCCGCGCATCTGGTTTCCCAGCACATATGACCCCACCGTACTCGCCATGACAAGTGAATTGATCCCCTGGGAATCCCATCCCTCGCCAAGAAGCGACTTGGTCCCGACCAGGATCTGGATGAATCCCTGTTCAAACAATTCCGTTACAGCACGGGTGCAGGCTCCTGCCCTTCCGCCTGCCCTCACCTCACTATATCCCAGGCCCACACCTTTCACATCCCGGAATTCCCTGAATTCCGGCTTCTGTCCGGGCGCCGCTTTGTCCAGTTCTGCCTCAAATGCAGTCCGTGCCTCATCCGGAATGACAACTATGCTCCCGCACAGAACGCCCAGACGCCACCCCGCTCCTCTTCTGCGCAGGAGTTCAAATATCGGCAGGACGCCCATGATCCCGGGCGTTTTCTCTGCATCTCCGATCGCGCTTCTGTATTCGCTCCTGATATAATCTGTCAGGATCAGCATGCGCAGCCTTTCTCCCATGGCCGTATGTTCACACGATGCGATCCGCAGGATGCTCTCCAGCTTTCCCCGGCTGTTGACCAGCATTTTTTCAATCTTCTCATTCGCCAGAAAACGTACATTCCTTCTCTCCGTCAGTCCGGCTGATTTCAGCTGCTTAAGAAGCGCTTCTCTGTATTGTTCTGTCGTCCGGTAGCTGTCCGCATCATCAAACAGGAATCCCCGAAGAAAATACTCCATCCATTTCCCGGACATTTCCGGCATCCTGCTGACGCCGAGTACTTTCAGCCACTTTCCGGAAAACGGGATGCCGGAGGCCTGGCAGTAAGAAAGCAGGCCGGAAAGATAACCCGGCTTCTCCAGCATCCGGTCGAAATAGCCGTCATAATCCTTCAGCGCAGGATGAGTCGCAGCAGCTTCACGCAGGCTCTGGTCTGTCATGAGGAACCGGAGTGCCTGTCCCGCGCTTTCGCGGAAACTGCGGATCTCCTCAGCCTCATCCTCCGAGGGAACATTAAACCATACGTAATCCTGATGCGGACAGAGGCTTCCTTCCCTGACCAGTTCGGGGACCGCGATCTCCGCATCCACGGGGCCGCACATCTTCGTATACCGCTCCCACTGCGCCGGAGTAGAATCATAAGGCGGCGTGGCAGTAAGTGCGATCACTGTCACGCCTTCACCTTCCATCTCTCCCACAAAATTCTCCAGCGCCTTCCACCATTCATTTTTCAGATGATGGCATTCATCCAGGCAGACCGTTCCAATGCCTGCGCTTTTAACCTGACGGACAAATTCAAATCCGGCAAAATCCTCCTCTTCTGTCTCGCCGCTCTCCTCCGCAGTCTCTTCCACGTTCTTCAATCCTGCCATCGCGCTGTACAGTGTCTGGTAAGTAATGGAAGTGATCATTCCCGGCCGGCGGATATCCTCCGACAGCAGTGAAGTTCCGCCTTCCGTCTTTCCTTTCTCCGGCAGCGCTCCCGCACATAAGAACGAATCCGTGATCCGTTCCAGCCACTGACGGCGGATCACAATGCGCGGAGACAGGATCAGACAGGGGCGCCCTGTTCTCCTGATCAGTTCTATTCCCAGCGTGGTTTTTCCTGCACCCGGCGCTGCTACGATATGGATCTTTCCGTCATCCAGATATCCTGCCGCCTCATTCAGGACGCGTTCCTGGTAACTGCGCCATTTTCCCTGAAAGTTCAGGATCCCGTCATAAACATTTTTTCTCTCTCTGTTTTCCATTTTATCACATCCGTTCCCGGTATTATCCTGCTTTTCCATTATACCCTGTACGGTGTGAAATGTCGAGACAGCTTTCATTTCATATAATGATGCACACCAGGCCTCCGGTCGTATCATTGACGATCTTCTGCATGGAATCCTGAAGTTTCACCTGACTTTCATCCCCGATCATTGCGATCTTATTCCGCATGCCGTCCATGACAAGTTCTTCTACCGTCTTTCCGAATATATTGGTTCCCCAGACGCCTTCCGGCGTCTCGCTTTCCTTTCTGATATAATCCGCCAGATCCTGGGCCTGCTGTTCGCTTCCGACGATCGGTGCGATCTCTGTCTCTATATTGGCTCTGATCATATGGATGGATGGAGCCTCGGAATGGATCCGCACGCCGAACTTGCTTCCCTGCTTGATGATAACCGGTGCATCCAGCCTGATTTCCTCCCTGGACGGCGTTACCACCCCGTACCCCTTCATTTTCACGTTCGTAAATGCATCCTTTACCGAACTCAGCTCCCGGCGCATGGAAGACAATTCTCTGACCAGCGAGATCAGTTCATATTCCCCGCGGATCTCGGTTCCTGCCATTTCGCTGAGGACTTCATAATAATACTTCTCCTCATAACAGATCTGTATCCGGACTCTGCCTGTGTCCATTTCGATCTTTTCCAGGCTCATTTCCCGAATATACGCACTGTCTGTATGAAGTTCGGCGTCGACGGCGCTCCTGACATCCCCGATCCCGCCCATAAAGTTTTTCACCTGTACGAGCAGATCTGCTTTGATCCGATGATCGCGCGGAAGCATCTCCACCCACCTGGGAATATAAAACTCCACTTCCGTAACCGGGAATCCATAGAGAACCTGGCGCATGATCTCATGGATTTCCTCCGGCTTCATCTGTTCGCAGTTGACAGGGACCACACAGGCGCCGTATTTGCGCTGCAGTTCACCGCTCAGCAGCTGCGCCTCATCTGTGTATGGTTTGATACAGTTCAGGAGGATCACGAACGGTTTGCCGATCTCCTTTAATTCGCGTACTGTTTTTTCTTCCGGTTCTATGTAATTTTCTCTCGGAAGTCCGGCAACACTGCCGTCTGTCGTAACCACCACCCCGATCGTCGCGTGATCGCGGATGACTTTGCGGGTGCCGATCTCAGCCGCTTTTGTAAATGGGATTTCATATTCGTACCATGGCGTCTTCACCTGTCTCTCACCGCCGTTTTCCATATGGCCGGAAGCTCCCTCTACCATAAATCCCACACAGTCTGCAAGCCGGATCTTCACCTCCGCATCATCAGAAAGTCTGATCAGCGCCGCTTCTTTCGGTACAAACTTGGGTTCCGTCGTCATGATCGTCGTTCCGGAGGCAGACTGGGGCAGTTCATCCTGTGTCCGCTCTCTTACATGGCTGTCTGTCAGGTTCGGCAGAACGAGCAGATCCATAAATCTTTTAATAAATGTAGATTTTCCTGTACGGACCGGCCCTACCACGCCAATATATATTTCTCCGCCGGTGCGCATCTTCATATCTTTGTATACCTGAAATGACTCCATAATAATACCCCCTTATCATGCTGATACAATGTATGCATCAGGATAAGGGGGTATGACTCGCTTTTTATTCATCCCATTCAAGGGCGCGATTCTCACCGCGGGATTCCCGCATCATCAGATCGTTTACGGCTTCCGCCGGTGATTTCCCATCAAAAAGAACCGCATTGACTTCATCGACGATCGGCATGGACACTCCATATTTCTCTGCAAGCTTTGCAGCCGCCTTCGCTGAATAAACGCCCTCAACGACCATCTTCACTTCATCCATGGCTTCCTGCATGGACATTCCCTGTCCGATGAGATATCCGGCTTTACGGTTGCGGCTGTGGACGCTGGCGCAGGTAACGATCAGATCTCCGATCCCTGTCAGGCCGGTAAACGTCTCGATCTTTCCGCCCATCTTTACGCCCAGGCGGGCTATTTCGGCAATGCCTCTTGTGATCAGCGCCGCTTTTGTATTATCTCCGTAACCCAGGCCGTCTGCGATCCCGGCTGCCAGGGCAATCACATTTTTGAGGGAACCGCCCAGTTCGATGCCGAGGATATCCGGACTTGTGTACACACGGAAGACCGGACTTATGAACATGGATTGCAGATACTCCGCCGTCTTTCTCGTTTTCGCCCCGATCACACACGTGGTAGGCAGCTTCCTCCCCACTTCCTCCGCATGGCTCGGACCGGAGAGGACAGCCACATCTGCCTGCGGGATTTCCTGCTCGATCTGTTTTGAGAGCGTCAGAAGCGTGGATTCTTCAATTCCTTTGGCAACATCTACAATAATCTGGCCGTCTGCCACGTAAGGCGCCATCTTTTTTGCCGTACTCCGGGTAAACGGAGACGGTACGGCAAGGACAAGGAAATCCCTGCCCCGGATCGTATCCTCCATATTTCCGGTAATGACGAGGCTGTCCGGCAGTTTGACTCCCGGAAGCTTCAATTCGTGCTCGCGCTTTTCATTCAGCATCTTCACTTCATTTTCATCGATGGACCAGACTGTGACCTGATGTCCGTTTTCTGTGAGAAGCACAGACAACGCTGTTCCCCAGCTTCCCGCTCCCAGTACGCCTACATTTGCCATGGTCATGCACTCTCCTTTACTTTTTATCTTTTTTCTTTGATCCGAATTTATTCTCTGTCCCGGACGCCAGACGTTTCAGATTGGCTTTATGCCGGTACCACGCCAGGGCCGTCATCAGCGCCAGGATCACATACAGTTCGATACAGCGTGCCGGGGCCATGTCAAACCATCCCCACTGTCCGGCCACGATCATTTCGATCAGAAATACCGTGTATGCGGCAAGGGATCCTACTGATATGTAACGCGTTGCGATTACCGGGATCAGAAAGCACGCCAGGGTAATCGGGATCATCAGCAGGCTTTCCGGAAGATGCCAGAAACTGTTGACCACCACCAGGCCGGCCATTACAGCAATCCCCTTCCCTCCTTTAAAATTCATATAGAAAGGGAAATTATGTCCCAGAGTCACTCCCGCTCCGGCATACAGCGTAAGAAGCGGACGGCAGTCGCTTCCTCTGTACAGGAAGTACACGGCAAGGAATGCAATGACGCACTTCAGCACATCGCCGGCAAAGGTCAGGAGTCCTGCCTTCCATCCCAGCACCCGCAGGGCGTTGGTCGTCCCTGCATTGCCGCTCCCCTCTTTTCTGATATCAACATGGCTCAGCTCGCCCACGATATATCCGGTCTGAAAAAGTCCGCACGCGTACCCAATAGCCAGACAGATCAAACGTTCCATATTCCTTTTTACTCCTTTACTCTCTTTTCCTCATCCATTGCATCCGATCCGCTACTGATCCTTTTCCTTGCGCTCCCTGATAATGAACTTCAGGGAAGTGCCCCGGAAACCGAACGCTTCCCGGATCTTGTTCTCCAGATATCGGGTGTAGGAGAAATGCATCAGTTCTTTATCGTTGACAAAGATCACAAAAGTCGGCGGTTTTACTGCCACCTGGGTGATATAATACAGTTTCAGCCTCTTCCCTTTGTCGGACGGCGGCTGCTGCAGCGCTACCGCCTCGGTCATGATCTCATTTAATACGCCGGTAGCCACCCGCAGTGTCTGGTTTTCGATCACCATATCGATCATATCATATAATTTGTTCAGGCGCTGGCCCGTAAGCGCTGATACATACATGATCTCCGCGTAAGGCATGTACGAAAGTACATTCCGGATGTCGCTTTCATACTCCCTCATGGTACGGTCATTTTTCTCGATGGCGTCCCATTTGTTCACGACAATGATCACGCCCTTGCCCCGTTCATGGGCAATTCCGGCGATCTTCGCATCCTGTTCCGTCACGCCTTCCGTCGCATCGATGACCATAAGCACCACGTCCGCACGTTCCACTGCGGTCACGGTGCGGATGATGCTGTAACGCTCCAGTTCTTCCTTGATCCGGTTCTTGCGCCGGAGTCCCGCAGTGTCGATGAACACATATTCCTTTCCGTTATGTTCGATCGCCGTATCGATCGCATCCCTGGTCGTCCCGGCAATATCGGAAACGATCACACGGTTTTCCCCAAGGAGCCGGTTAATGATCGAAGATTTCCCGACATTAGGCTTCCCTACTATGGCGATGCGCGGCCGGTCATCCTCCTCCTGCTCCCCGGTTCCTTCCGGGAAATGCTCAACCACAGTCTCCAGCATATCCCCGAGTCCCAGTCTTGATGAAGCGGAGATTGGCACCGGATCGCCGATGCCCAGATTATAAAATTCATACACATCCGGCATGTATTTCTCAAAACTGTCTACTTTGTTAACGACCAGCACGACCGGTTTCCCGGAACGGCGGAGCATATCCGCCACCTTGGAATCCGCGTCCACAAGTCCCTGACGCACATCTGTAAGGAAAATGATCACGTCCGCCGTGTCAATGGCGATCTGAGCCTGCTCCCTCATCTGGGAAAGGATCACATCCCTGCTGTCCGGCTCAATACCGCCGGTATCGATCATCGTAAATTCTTTATCCAGCCATGTCACGTCCGCATAGATCCTGTCTCTGGTCACTCCCGGCGTATCTTTTACGATGGAGATCATCTGGCCGGCAAGCGCGTTGAAGAGAGTGGATTTGCCCACATTCGGACGCCCGACAATGGCAACTACTGGTTTACTCATTCTATATCTGCCTTTCTGTATCTGTTTATATGCTCTTTCATTTACCGGATCCGTCCACGACTGCGTCGATGAGATCCTGTCCGCTTGATTTTACAATAACTACCGGCACTTGTAAAGCGTCTGAAACCTGCTTTACCGTATAATCATCAAGAAAGATATCTTCATCGGCCTTCAGCATATTGCAGGGGATCAGAAGCTTCTCTCCCAGTTCCCTCTCCTGCAGCTGCGCGGTCAGATCCTGCCCCGTGATAAGACCGGATACGGTAATGCGCTCTCCGAAAAAGTCATTGCGGATCCCGTAGACACGGATCGTCGTTTCAGGATATTTTTCTTCTATCTGTTCCGCCATCCGTTTCAGATACGGGTATGCGAGCCTTCCTGTAGCGATCGAAAGGATTCTCCTTTCACGGTCGCCCGCTGAAGCGGCAAGGGCCGCCCTGAATTCCTCATGCAGCAGGCGCAGCATACCCACGCCGTTTTCCAGCTGAAGATAGCCGTCGTACCGCTCTTCCTCCGGGATTTCCTCTCCGGCAAGCAGATACCATTCATCTCCTGCATGGATAAAATGCAGGCCATGCTCTTTCCAGAGTTTCTCCTGCCAGCGGTGAACCGTCTCCAGCACCTGTTTCGCATCATCCTTTGTAAACGGTTCAAGCGGATACAGGCCGTCCCGAAATTTTGTCAGTCCTACCGGCACCACCGACACGCTTCTTAACAGAGGAAGATAACGGGTCAGCTCCCGGATCGAATGTTCCAGTTCCGCGCCGTCGTTGATGCCTTTGCACAGAACGATCTGACCGTTCATCTCGATACCGCCCTCATACAGCTGCTCCACCTTTTTCAGCGCGTCCCCCGCAAACCGGTTATGAAGCATCCGGCAGCGCAGTTCCGGATTCATCGTCTGGAACGAAATATTGATCGGCTCCAGCCGGTACCGTATGATCCTTTCAATATCGTGGCCGCTCATGTTGGTAAGCGTCACATAATTTCCCTGAAGGAATGACAGCCTCGAATCGTCGTCCTTGAAATAGAGCGTCTCTCTCATTCCTTCCGGCATCTGGTCGATGAAACAGAACATACACTTATTCCTGCAGGAGCGGTACTCATCCATCAGTCCGGATCCGAACTCCATTCCCAGCTGTTCATCCGCATCCTTTTCAATCTCCAGTTCCCACTGCTCCCCGTCAGCTTTCTCAACCAGCAGCAGGATCTCTTCATCTTCCGAATAAAACTGATAGTCAAAGATATCTTCAATTTTCTGTCCGTTTATTGATATAAGCCGGTCTCCCGGTTCAATCCCCATCTCTTCAGCTATGCTGCCCGGCGTGATCCCCATTACGATATGGTCTTGTATATTCATGTCATGCTCCTGTGTTCTTCTCATAATCCGAGTCAAGTATAACACAAATCCGTGTCCCGGCAAAGGTATATTCTTCCTGTTCCACTTGAATCTGACATACAAAAATGATATGATGCAAGGGTCAGATTATATTCAGATTTCACTTACAGGAGAAAATAATGTCTACAAATATCGACCTTTTAGAAAAAACGCTTCCCGTCGCCCCGCTGAAGATCGTTTCAATGGAAAGCTGCCGGGAACTGGGACGGAAAGTCAATGATTATATCGTTTCTTTCCGCCAGAACACGATCAATGAAGTAACGGAATCCCCCCTGTATGTCAATTACAAATCAAACAACTACCTTGTGGACTATGACTGCCCCCGTTTCGGTACAGGCGAGGCCAAAGGCGTCCTTCGCGAAACCATCCGGGGAACGGATCTGTTCATCATGACGGATGTATGCAATTACAGTCTCACCTATACCGTCAGCGGGCATCTGAATCATATGTCGCCGGACGACCACTATCAGGACCTGAAGCGCATCATCTCCGCGGCCACGGGAAAAGCACACCGCATCAATGTGATCATGCCTTTCCTCTATGAAAGCCGCCAGCACAAGCGCACCAAACGGGAGTCGCTCGACTGTGCCCTGGCACTGGAAGAACTGACCGGCATGGGCGTTTCCAATATCATCACCTTTGACGCCCACGATCCCCGGGTCCAGAATGCAATACCCTTAAGCGGTTTTGACAGTTTCAGCCCGGCATATCAGTTTGTCAAAGCTCTGTTCCGCGCGGTTCCCGACCTTATTCCGGATAAGGACCATCTGATGATCATCAGTCCGGACGAAGGGGCCATGCACAGAGCGGTATATCTCTCCAACATTCTGGGCGTGGACATGGGTATGTTCTATAAGCGCCGTGATTACTCCGTGATCGTAAACGGCAAGAACCCGATCGTCGCACACGAATTTCTCGGCGACGATGTCAACGGCAAAGACGTCGTCATCATCGATGATATGATCTCTTCCGGCGGAAGCATGCTGGATGTTGCAAGACAGTTGAAAGAGCGCAACGCAGGCCGTGTATTTGTCTGTACGACTTTTGGCCTTTTCACGGAAGGATTCGATAAATTTGATAAATATTATGAAAAAGGATATCTCAACAAGGTGATCACCACCAACCTGACTTACCTTCCGCCCGAACTGTACAGAAAGCCTTACTTTGTGGCGGCTGATATGAGCAAATTCCTTGCACTGATCATTGATTCCCTGAATCACGACGTACCGATCGGCACTGTCATGAACCCGACCGATAAGATCCACACGCTTCTGGAAAAACATGCGCAGGGTGAACGCATCTGACTTCAGATCAGTCACAACGCTTCACAAAAAGGACCGGCACACATCTTGTACCGGTCCTTTTTCACGCATACAGCAGGATCACCGCCTCCGTACGCTCTCATATTTTGCTTTTGTCTTCAGGAAGCGCAGGAACGCGGCATAACGCTCCTCGACGGATTCCTGATTTTCGGTAAATTCCAGACTTTCCGCTGCAGCTGTCAGGAACCGGCTGTCAATCTCGGCCTGATGCTTCTGCAGGAAACGGACGCGCTGATCATTATCATCCAGATCGAGAAAATCCAGGATCAGAGAGGTCGTACTTCTGCGCCTCTTCAGATCCGCCACCGTTGCCGCCACATCATCCCGGCACAGTTCGAACCTGTATTTCTGATCCGCATGAGGGTATTTCCCCGTATCCAGCACGCTCAGAAAAGATTCGAGAAAGCTTGCATACACACGGCGGGATCCGTCGGCAGTTTCAAATATCACCATATCTTCCCCGGTCTCTGTACAGACCGCGATGTCAAGGATCCTGTATTTTTTCCCTTTGAAATGACGGTATATATCTCCTTTTTTCGGAATTCTTCTGCCCATATGCCTCTCCTTTCCCTCGCCGGATGAAGATCAGTACAGTTTGGCGCTGATCAGTTTCGGCCTGAACCCGTTTTTTTCAAGCGCATCCAGTATCCGATTCTTGTGCTCTGTACCGAAGGCTTCCATTGTGATCCTCAGTTCCACAGCAGCATTCCTGTTCGTGCTGACAAACTGGTTGTGCTCCAGCTTGATGACATTGCCCTGTTCATCGGCGATCGTCTTCGCCACCTGCACCAGTTCGCCCGGCTTATCCGGAAGCAGCACAGACACAGAGAAGATCCTGTCACGCTGGATCAGCCCGTGCTGTACGATGGAGGACATCGTAATGACATCCATGTTTCCGCCGCTCAGGACACAGACCACTTTCTTTCCCTTCAGATCCATCTGCTTCAGGGCTGCTACAGGAAGCAGGCCGGAATTCTCCACGATCATTTTGTGGTTCTCCACCATATCAAGAAATGCGCCGATCAGCTCGTCATCTTCTACAAGAAGCATATCGTCCACATTTTCCTGCACATACGGGAATATTTTATCGCCCACAGCCTTCACCGCCGTACCATCGGCGATCGTATCCGCACGATCCAGTTCTATCACTTCCCCTGCATGAAGAGCTGCTGTCATGCTCGCCGCTTCAGCCGGTTCGACACCGATCACCCGGATCTTGGGATTCAGCATCTTGGCCAGCGTTGCCACCCCGGAGATCAGGCCGCCTCCGCCCACCGGGACAAGGATATAATCCACTGTGGGAAGTTCCTGCACGATCTCCATCGCGATCGTTCCCTGGCCGGTCGCCACATCCAGATCGTTAAACGGATGGACGAATGTATATCCCTCTTTTTCAGCCAGTTCGCACGCATATGCATATGCATCGTCATATACATCCCCGTGAAGGACGACTTCCGCCCCGTAACTCTTGGTGCGGTTTACTTTGATCAGCGGAGTCACCGTCGGCATCACGATCACAGCTCTGCATCCGAATTTCTGGGCGGCGAACGCCACACCCTGTGCATGGTTCCCCGCAGATGCAGTGATCAGTCCGCGAGAGCGTTCTTCCTCTGTCATCGTGCTGATCTTGTAATAGGCTCCGCGGATCTTATAGGCGCCGGAATGCTGCATATTCTCCGGCTTCAGATAGATCTTTCCGCCGGTCTGCTCGCTTAAATATTCACTCCAGATCAGCTTTGTCGGATTTGTCACCCGTTTGACCAGTTCGCTGGCCTCTTCAAATTTATCCAGTGTCATCATCTCTATCAATCCTCTTCTCTGTAGAATAGTGCGTTTACAAACTCGCCGGAATCAAATTTCTGGAGATCATCAATGCTTTCTCCCACACCGATGAATTTTACCGGGATGCCCAGTTCCGCCTGGATCGCCACAGCGATCCCTCCTTTGGCGGTCCCGTCCATCTTTGTCAGGATCACGCCCGTGATATCTGCGGCCTCATTGAACTCTCTGGCCTGTGCAAGCGCATTCTGTCCGGTCGTGGCATCCAGTACGACCAGCGTCTCTCGGAACGCTTCCGGATACTCCCGGTCGATCACACGATTGATCTTCTTCAGCTCTTCCATCAGGTTTTTCTTGTTATGAAGGCGTCCGGCTGTATCGCACAGAAGCACGTCGGCCTTTCTTGCTTTGGCCGCGGCCACAGCATCATATACGACTGCAGCAGGATCTGCTCCCTCCTGACCGCCGATCATATCCACACCGGCGCGGTCCGCCCATTCCTTAAGCTGCTCTCCTGCAGCCGCACGGAATGTGTCCGCAGCGGCGATCATCACTTTCTTGCCCTGACCTTTCAGCTTTCCCGCAAGCTTGCCGATCGTAGTTGTCTTTCCCACGCCGTTGACACCGATCACAAATACGACTGACGTCTGATTTTCAAATTCATATGCCGTCTCTCCGACGTCCATCTGCTCACGGATGCTGTCGATCAGCAGCTGTCTGCATTCCGCCGGCTCTTTGATATGCTGTTCACGCACTTTGTCTTTCAGGCTGTCCAGGATATCCATCGTGGCACGGACGCCAAGATCGCCCATGATCAGTATTTCTTCAAGTTCCTCGTAAAAGTCATCATCGATCCTGGAAAACCCGTGAAAAATACTGTCCATCCCGGATACGATATTATCTCTGGTCTTTGTCAGTCCGGATACAAGACGTTTAAAAAACCCTTTCTTTTCTTCCATTTTCCATCAACCTTTCTGCTACTGTTCCAGTTCATTCTCCAGAAGATCGACCGACACAAGCGTGGATACGCCTTTCTCCTGCATGGTTATACCGTACAGGCGGTCTGCCGAAGACATGGTTCCCCTCCTGTGAGTGATCACGATGAACTGGGTGTTTTCTGTCAGCTTATGGAGATACCGCGCGAAACGGTCCACATTATTGTCGTCAAGCGCCGCTTCGATCTCATCCAGAAGACAGAAGGGCGACGGTTTCAGGTTCTGGATCGCAAACAGCAGTGAAATTGCCGTCAGTGCTTTCTCTCCTCCGGAAAGCTGCATCATGTTCTGCAGCTTTTTGCCCGGCGGCTGTGCAATGATCCGTATGCCTGCTTCAAGGATGTCCTCATCCTCCATCAGCTCCAGCGTGCCCTTTCCGCCACCGAACAGTTCCCGGAACACAACGTTAAACTCCTCGGAAATCTTCTGAAACTGCTCGGCAAACTGCTTCCTCATGGCGGCATCCAGTTCTTCAATGATCTGTATCAGTGTCGCCTCTGCTTCAACAAGATCGTCATGCTGGTTTTTCAGGAATCCGTATCGCTCGGACACACTCTTGAAGTCCTCGATCGCATTGACATTGACGTTGCCCAGTCCGCGTATTTCGCTGCGGAGTGTCTGAATCTGCTTCTTCATATAAGCGAGGTCCGTCAGGTTAACGTCCCGGAGTTCCATGGCCCGGTTGTATGTGATCTCGTACTCTTCCCACATGTAATTGATCTGTTTCTCTGAAGAGGCTTCATATGACTCTTTCTGGCTGTTCAGGCGGAAGCACTCTTTGTCAAGGGAAGAAATATGCTTTGCCAGTTCTTCCCTCATCTTCAGGAAATCTTTGTGGCGCCGGTTCAGTTCATCTCTTTTTTCCGTCTGCGCTTCAATTTCCTGCCCGATTTCCTTAAAGAGTTCTCCCGAATCCTCGATCGTTTTCTGAAGCTCCCGGATCTGCTCTTCTTTACTTCTTATCTCCCCGGACGCCTGATCCTTATTCTCATCAAGTTCTTTCAGTTCTGCCTCAAACTTTTCAGTTTCTTCCCGGATACGTGAAATATTTTCCTCTATAAACGCATGCTGCTGCTCAAATCCGGCAAGTGCAAGATGGACTTTTTCCGATTCCTTTAACTGTACGCTTTCTTCTTCCTTTTCATCGTCCAGTATGCGCTGCAGTTTCTCGATCGCCTGATTCAGTTCCTGCTCCAGATTTTCGGAAGTCTCCAGTTCCATCTGGATCGATTCCTCATTTTCCGCGATCCGCTGCAGTTCGCGTTCCAGTTCTGTCTGCTCGGCATGGAAACGTTCGCTGCGCTCCTTCGCCTCACGCAGACGGATCTGGGTCTGCTCCACATTCATCTTCTCTGTATTCTCAAGGACAGATGCCTGACGGAGTTCTTTCTGGATCTCATCAACCGCACTGTAGCAGGCGGCGCGGCTGGACTTCACTTTATTGACATCCTGTTCCAGCGCGTCCATGTCCTTTTTCAGGAGCGCGACTGTTTTCTCGAACTCTTCGATCTCGCGCCGGCGGCTCAGCAGATTGCTGGAATTCTTAAACGCTCCTCCGGTCATGGAGCCGCCCGGATTGATCAGTTCCCCCTCCAGTGTCACGATGCGCAGTGACTGACGGTATTTTCTGGAAATGGCAATGCCGTCGTCAATATTCCCGACCACAAGGGTGCGGCCCAGCAGTTGTCCGGCCAGATCCTCAAATCGTTTCTCTACATGGACCAGCGTATTGGCAAGTCCGATCACACCAGCCTCGTTCAGCGCCTCAGGATTCCGGAGTCCCCCGGTCCCGTGCATGCCGGTAAGCGGAAGGAACGTAGCCCGTCCGTACTTATTCTGTTTAAGGAAGGCGATCATACGCTTGGCCGTTTCTTCATTATCGGTAACGATATTCTGAATACTGCCGCCGAGCGCCGTCTCTATGGCGATCTCATACTCCTTATCCGTTTTGATGATATCGGCGACAACACCGATCAGTCCTTTTTCTTTATCACGGTTCGCCATGACCCTGCGGATGCTGTTCCCATACCCGTCATAGCGCTCGGTAATATTCTTCAGAGACTCCAGACGCGACGACTCCCTGTGGTAAGCAGTCTGTCCGATCCGCAGCTTCTCCTGTTTCTCATCCAGTTCCTTCTGATACGCCTCTATCTTCTGTTCGTTTTCCGCGATCTGTTCATTATACTCCCGGATCGTTCCCCGGACTCTGTCCAGTTCGCCCTCGTATTCTTCCAGTCTCTGCAGCAGTCTCTGCGCTTCTTCTGATACTTCGCGGATATTGCCCGCAAGTTCTTCTCTTCTTGAATGGATCTGATCCTTTGTCGTATCATAATGCTGGATCTTTGCCTTTGTAGACGCGCGGCTTCCGAGGAGATCCATGATCTCCTGCTTCTTCTCTCCGATGCGCGCCGTGTGCTCGGCGATCCGCGTCTGTACGCTGATCAGTGCGTCCCTGGCTTCTGCATCCCGCTCCGAAGCAGCTTTTAACTGATCCTGTATCTCATTCTTTTCCGCCTCAAACGCTTCTCTCTGACTGTCCCTGGCTGTAATTTCAGCATGAATGGCCTTGGCCCGGCTGCCGTAATGTTCATCATTCATCCGCGCCGTATTAATCTGTTCTTTCAGGACGTTGATCTGCCCCTCCAGCTGCTGTTTCAGAAGATTCGTCTCGTTAAGCTGGTTCTTGGCAGTCTCGATCGCGAAGTCGATCTGCTCGACTTCCTCCTCGATCGCTTCATATTCCGCTTTCATTTCCTCATAGCGGCTGTTGGACTCATTCATCTCCTCTTCCGCTGCGGAATACTTTTCTTCCAGTTCCCTGATCTTCTCACGAAGCCGTTCCTCCTCAAGAAGGAACATGTTGATATCGTAAGTCTTGAGTTCTTCTTTTTTCTTCAGATATTCCCTGGCAGTCTCTGCCTGCTTTTCCAGAGGACCGAGCTGTTTCTCCAGTTCCTGGAGGATATCGTTGACACGGGTCAGATTCATCCGTTCCTCGTCCAGTTTTCTGACTGAAAGATTCTTTCTCCGCTTAAACTTGACAATGCCCGCGGCTTCGTCAAACAGTTCACGGCGTTCTTCCGGCTTGCCGCTCAGGATTTTATCGATCTGCCCCTGTCCGATGATAGAATACCCCTCTTTGCCGATGCCTGTATCGTAGAACATCTCGTTGATATCTTTCAGCCGGCAGGCCGCCCCGTTGATCAGGTATTCACTCTCACCCGACCGGTACAGCTTTCTTGTCACCGTTACCTCTTCGAAGTCAACGGGCAGTTTATGGTCGGAATTGTCCAGAGTGATCGCAACCGACGCGTAACTCAGGGGCCTGCGGTTCTCCGTACCCGAGAAGATCACATCCTGCATCGTGCCCCCTCTGAGCTGTTTGACCCGCTGCTCTCCAAGCACCCAGCGCACTGCGTCTGCCACATTGCTCTTGCCGCTTCCGTTCGGGCCGACGATCCCCGTAATGCCATTGTGGAAATCAAATTTTATCTTATTTGCAAAGGATTTGAATCCCTGCACTTCTATACTCTTTAAGTACATATATGCCCTACTTTGTCTCTTTTTTGCGCAGTCGCAGTATCGCGTTATACGCCGCCTGCTGCTCCGCGGCTTTTTTGCTTCTTCCGCTCCCCTGACCGTAAGCCTTTCCGCCGATCAGGACTTCCACGCGGAAGGACTTGGCATGATCCGGTCCGTCCTCACCTGTCAGCTGGTAGGAAACCGTTCCTCCTTTTGTCCCCTGCACAATTTCCTGAAGGATCGTTTTACTATCATAAAAGAGTTTTTTGTCCTCAAGATCCGTAAGTACGAACCTGTGTATGAACTCTTTTGCACTAGTAAAACCACCATCCAGATAGACTGCGCCGATCAGCGCTTCCATGGCGTCCGAGGTGATCGAATCCCTGAAGCGTCCGCCTGTTGCCTCCTCGCCCTTTCCAAGGAGAAGGTATCCGCCCAGTCCGATATCCCGGGCACACAGAGCCAGCGAGGGTTCACATACCATGCTCGCCCTTGTCTTTGTCAGTTCTCCCTCCGGTGTATGCGGATATTCCAGAAAAAGATATTCGCTGGAAACAAGTTCCAGCACTGCGTCTCCGAGAAATTCCAGTCTTTCATTGCACCGTTCCTTCGGAAGATGTTTTTCGTTTGTATAGGAACTGTGCATGACCGCCTGCCTGAGGAGCGAAAAATCACGGAATGTATATCCGATCCTTGCTTCCAGTTCCTTTAATCTGCTTTTTTCGTCCATTGTCTGTTCTCTCTGCCGTCTACATTTTAATATGCTTATGAAAACGAAA
This sequence comes from Candidatus Mediterraneibacter excrementavium, assembly GCA_019120275.1. Lineage (GTDB taxonomy): Bacteria > Bacillota > Clostridia > Lachnospirales > Lachnospiraceae > Mediterraneibacter > Mediterraneibacter excrementavium. Next base: position 44,810 of record DWVL01000095.1, read on the forward strand.
AAGCCCGTGTGGGCTTTTTCGCAGTTTATGCCTGGATTTTTACTTATTATCCACTGCCTTTTTGATCTGATCCACTGCATCCTGAACAGTTACGATCTTCTCTGCTTCATCATTGTCGATCTCGATGTCAAATTCTTCTTCGATCCCCATGATGATCTGGAAAATGTCCAGGGAATCAGCCCCCAGATCGTCCACAAATGTTGTCTCCGGTTTTACCTCGTCTTTCTGTACATTGAGTACGTCCACAATGATCTCCTGAAGTTTTTCAAATTCCATAATTAAATCCTCCTTTTTCATTCCTTATTATTCATTTTCTTCCTGAATCGCCAAACGGATCTTCTCATTGATCTGCTGTTCTTTAAATGTCACACACTGGAAAATAGAATTGCAGACTTCCTTTGCATCGGAACTTCCGTGGGTCTTAACGACCAGTCCCTTTAGTCCGAGCATCGGGGCTCCGCCGTACTCGCTGGCATCAAAGTCTTTCATGACTTTCTTCAGCGCCGGCTTCACCAGAAGTCCGCCGATCTTGCTGCGCAGGTCTGACATCATGCCCTGCTTCACCTTCTTGAGCAGCGCCCCGCCGACCCCTTCGTATAATTTCAGGATCACATTCCCGACAAACGCTTCGCAGACGATCACATCCGCCATTCCATATGGGATCTCTCTCGCTTCCACACTGCCGATAAAATTAATATCCTTACATGCCTTAAGAAGCGGGAACGTCTCTTTTACAAGCGCATTTCCCTTCTCTTCCTCCGCGCCGATATTCACGATACCGACTGTGGGATTTTTCTTGCCGACCACGCTTTCCATATAGATGGAACCCATCCGCGCAAACTGTACGAGGTGTGACGGCCGTGCGTCTACATTTGCGCCGCAGTCGATCAGAAGCGACATGCCGTTCAATGTAGGAAGAAGGGGGGCCAGAGGCGGTCTCTCCACACCTTTGATCCTGCCGACCAGAACCTGTCCGCCTACCAGGACTGCACCCGTGCTCCCGGCGGAAACAAATGCATCGGCTTCTCCGTTCTTCACCATTTTCAGTGCGACTACGATCGAAGAATCTTTCTTTCCCCGGATCGCCTTTACCGGCGGTTCTGCAGTCTCGATCACTTCCGTGGCATTGACGATGCGTATCTGTTCGGTAGGATACGTATATTTTGCCAGTTCGCTTTTTATGACTTCCTCCCGCCCCGTCAGCAGAATCTGAATGTCTTTCCTCTGCTGTACGGCCTGGACTGCGCCCCTGACCGTCTCGACGGGAGCATTGTCACCGCCCATCGCATCCAGAGCGACTCTCGTAATATCAGACATTTTAATTCCTCCTAACACTACTGAACTCATTCTACTGGAAAACATTATAAAAATCAACAAAAAAAAGGCGTAAAACACAAAGTTTTTACGCCTTTTACCTGTGCTTTTGATTAGTCAACAGACACGATCTCACGTTTGTTGTATGAGCCGCATGCCTTGCATACACGGTGAGGCATCATAAGAGCGCCGCACTTGCTGCACTTTACAAGATTCGGAGCACTCATCTTCCAGTTTGCTCTTCTCTTGTCTCTTCTTGCTTTTGAAGATTTATTCTTTGGACAGATTGACATAGGTTACACCTCCTTAAAATTCTTAAATAAGTCACGGACAACTGACATTCTGGGATCAAGTCCCGGATCCTCACAATCACAGGACCCCGTATTCAGGTTCCGGCCGCACACCGGGCAAAGACCTTTGCAGTCCTCACGGCAGAGCACTTTTTCCGGCCACCCTGACAAAATATCTTTGAAAAGCATTTTGTCCACGTCAAGATGATATCCGTCAATAAAATTTGATTCATCCAGCTCCTCTGTCAGTTCTGCGTCGGAGAGACCTAAGTCCACATGCTTCGTGCTGTTGATGACAAATTCATGTTTCACATCATCCAGGCAGCGGTCGCAGGGAATGATCACGGTCAGTCTGGCGTCTGCCTGAATGAGCAGTTCCTTATCCCTGACATGTTCAACCCGGACATGGACCGGCTCACTGTCTGCGACCGGATATTTCCCGGACTTCAGGCGGATCACATCCATCGTGAGCGGTACAGTCTCCTCAACTGTCTTATGCTGGTCTGACAAAACGTCTGATAGGTTAATTAACATAGTTATTACTCCTATTCATACCTAGACTATTATATCATGGAAAACATGTTTGTCAACCCAAATTTTTTCCGCTTTATTCCGGCTTATTCCGTCACTGCAGCGATCTCCAGTGTAGCTACACTGTCGCCGTCCAGTCCCACCTTCAGTTCCGTATCTCCTTTTTCGTAAACCATCTCTGTGGAAGACTCGGAAGACGGCTCGCCGTACGCTTCCGTAACTTCATCCTTCGTGCTGCCGATGCTGATCCCTTCATCTGTAGAAACCGTATCATCCATGAACACTACAGAAAGCACATAATCCTTATCATCCACCGGGTATGTTTTAAGCTGGAATCCCGGATAGCTGTATACTTTATCCAGTCCCTCAAACGCACAGCTCTCCGATTCAAAATAGTCGTTCGCCTCGCCGAGTTCCTCAACAACTGCTGACGCATCCGCATTCATTTCAATCTTGGCTGATCCGCTTGTGAACGTATATCCGCTTCCGCCTGCAGATGCTCCGGATCCGCTTTCACCGGATCCGCCGCATGCCGTCAGAACCGCTCCCATTACCATTGCCGTTGTCATTGCGATCATTTTTCTTTTCATTGTAAATCCTCCTTAAAAACTGATGATTTCTCCATATTCCTCCAGTTCTTTATACTGGGCTTCTCTCATCTCATCATAAAGTCTGATCTTTTCAGCATAAACTTCCGCATATTCCGGATCTTCACGGTAATCTGTCAGATCATAATTCTCCGTCAGATACGCGCCGAAATATCTGGACAGCTTCTCTGCCCCGGATAAATTCAGATGCAGGCCCGCATCATATGTATCGGTATTATAATCAATGCCGATCTCCGGCGCAAGTTTCTCATAATTAAAATAGTCCAGTCCGTACGTTTCAGCATACGCACAGATCTGTTCATCCCACTCGTCATACCAGTACGGATACAGGCTCGGCGATTTCACAAGCACAAGCTCGATCCCCTTCTCCTGGCAGAGTTCCCTCATTTTATCCAGATAGGCCATCGCCTTGTCGCCAAGCGTATAGTCGGACAGTTTCTCCGGTTCCGGGAACCCGTCTGCAGGACGGACGTCAACCCGCATATAATATCCGTTATGAGACACCTGGTCTTTGTGAAACATATATTTCACATCTTCACCGGACAGTTCCGACCATCTGGAATGATACCGCAGGATCGGGAAAATATAATCAAGCATATGCTCCTCTTCCGTCATGGAAGCCTGTATCGCTCCGATCTTGGACGGGGACATCTTCATCCCGTCGATACTCATCCGGTTGTACGCCTCGCTCTGTGGCTCATTATACTTCATCGCCAGCACGTTAAAGACCACGACTTTCGGCGTCTCATACCGCAGCGCATCCTCCAGCAGATAATAGGACTGCCATGTGAGCTGCTGGGCAGAACCTCTGATATAACTTGTGATCCCGTAGTCCTCATAGAGCGTGATCGGAGAAAAGTTCTCATAGACCTCACAGTCCCCAACGAAGAGCACCTCATGGTCTGTTGTCTCTTTATAATACTCTTCTACCATTGCCCCCTCGGGAATATCCGACATATATTTGGGCATCAGAAGTTTCTGGAGCAGATAGAGGACGATAAGCATTACAACGAGAAATCCCGCAAGTGCAGCGGTGCGTTTTGCAATATTCTTCTTCATTCCTGCTCCTTTCTAAAACTGATTATAGATAAACTGACTCTGGTCATATCCGATCCCATACGCCCCGAATACGATCACGGCCAGCATAAGCACGCCGAATACAATATATTTCCACGCCGCGCCCGATGCAAATATCATATCCCTTACGCTGCCCTTTCTCTCTTCAAAGATGCTGACGGAAAGGATCACGATCAGGCAGATAAACAGCACCAGGTAATCAGCACCTGTCAGTCCCAGTCCAAGGAACGCTTCGGCGTTCAGCGCCCGGATGTCGAAATGGGTAAACATGTTGCCGAACATCCGGAACGTAAGCGGCACATCCCTGTAGCAGTCAAACATACGGATCGCACTCATGAGCAGGACCGTACGCACGATCTCAAATACGCCGTACCACGCTTTGTCCTTCACATGAAAGCGGCCGTGGAACTTCCGGTACAGCGGCTCCAGTTCCTCCGAGATCATGATGACGACAAAATTCATTAGTCCCCAGACAATAAAATTCCAGCTCGCGCCGTGCCAGATCCCGGTCGTAAACCATACCACAAACGAAGAAAGATATACCGGCACTCTTTTTCCGATCTTTTCGCCAAATGTATTCCGTGAGAATTTGGAAAATTTCAGCATCGGTTTGCACACTGAGATCGGATAAAAAATATAGTCTGTAAACCATGTTCCCATGGTAATGTGCCATCTCTTCCAGTATTCTTTGATATTCTTAGAGAAATACGGCCTGCGGAAGTTTTCTGTCACCGTAATGCCCATTGTCTGTGCGATACCGATCGTAATGTCTATTCCGCCCGTAAAATCCGCATAGAGTTCAAACGCGTAGAACATCATGCCCACGAATACAAATCCGCCCTGGTAGGTATCCGGATTCTGAATGACCGTATTTACAGCTGTAAGGATCCGGTCTGCAACAACGACTTTCTTAAAGTATCCCCATAAAATACGGTACAGTCCGTAAGAAACCACCTTCGGGTCAAAATAATGTACTTCAAACAGCGATTTCGCGAGATCATTAAACCGGCTGATCGGCCCCTGTACGAGCTGCGGGAAAAACGATACAAAAAGAGCCAGCTTAAACAGATTTTTTTCCGCTCTGCTCGTCCCTCTGTAAACATCTATGATGTACCCCATCGTCTGGAACGTATAGAAGGAAATTCCCATCGGAAGGACCAGGTTGAGGAACGACAGCTGACGGTCGCTGTGAAACGCCTGCAGCAGGCCATTGATATTTGCAATGGTGAAATTCGTATACTTCAGTACTGCCAGTATTCCGAGATTAAAAAACAGGCAGACAAGCAGCCATTTCCACTTCTTTGCTTTGATCCCCGCCTTATATTCTTTTTTCTCTTCCCTGGATATCTGTCCTTTATGTTCTGCGATCCACGTTTTCTGTGCAGCATCCAGCCCGTCCAGCTTCAGGCTGACCAGATATGTGGACACAGTTGTCGCCGCAATAAAGATCAGGTACGACGGGCTTGCGATAAAATAAAACACATAGCTGGCAGCCAGCAGAAACGGCCACTGGCACTTCTTCGGCAGCGCGTAGTACAGGACAAATACCACCGCAAGAAAACCGATAAAACTATAATCTGTAAAAAGCATAAGTCTCTATCCTATTCATCTTCCAGTCTCTGGATCAGAGCATAGAGCGCCTTTGCGGAATTAAAGTTCTCCGGAACGATCTCCTCCGCAGGAATAACTACATCATACTCTTCATTGATCTCGGAAATAATCGTCACGATGTCAAACGAATCGATCAGTCCGCCGTCGATCAGATTGTCGCATGTGTCAAAATCAATTTCCGGATGCAGGTTTTCAAGGATTTCCATCAATGGTTCCATAATTATTTTCTCCTTTTCTTCTCATCATTGATCTCTTTCAGTTTCACTCTGTCTGTCTTTCCATTTGCTGTCAGCGGCATCTGCTCCAGCGCATATACATGGTTGGGGATCATGTATCTGGGCAGTTTCTTCTTCAGAGCTGTCACCAGATCTTTCACTTCTGCATCCCCTACATAGAACAGAACGATCTTCTCTGTCTCTTTATCATAAATGCAGCACGCGCTGCGGACGCCCTCGATCATATTCACATGGACTTCGATCTCACCGAGTTCGATCCGGTGTCCCATATGTTTGATCTGATAATCTTTTCGGGAAACAAATATGAGTTCTCCGCGTTCGTTCAGCTTCCCGATATCCCCTGTACGGTAGATCAGTTCATGATAGCTTTTATTCAGAGGATTCTGCACAAACACTTCATCCGTCTTTTCATGGTTATTGTAATATCCCAGCGTCAGGGACGTTCCCCGGATGCAGATCTCCCCGGCTTCTCCCTGCGGGGGAACCCGGTCCTGTTCATCAAGGAGAATGATCTCCGTATTTTTGAATGGCCGTCCGATCGGGATCACATCCGTCTCTTCAAATTCCCGGTCCACTTCATAATAGCAGCTCATCCCTGTAGCTTCTGTCGGTCCGTAAAGGTTGATAAAGCGTGCATCAGGCAGGGTTTTCCTCCAGAGATTGAACTGTCTGATCGGAAAGACTTCACTGCCGAATGCGATCGTGTGCAGATATTCCGGCACGATCTTGTCAAACGTCTTCATTGATGAGATCATGGTCAGCGCGGAAACGACCCAGCAGACCGTGTTGATCTTATATTCATTTAAAAACTCCACCAGTCTGACCGGGAACATAAAAAGCTGTTTCGGCACAAGATAGGTGGTTGCCCCGTATTTCAGCGTAGAAAACAGTTCTTTCAGGCAGGCGTCAAAATACAGCGGCGTCTGATTCGCAAAAACGGATTCTTCTGTCACATGGAGGACTTCCGTCAGGCTTTCCACATAATCGATCACCGCTCTGTGACAGCCGACAACTCCTTTTGGGATCCCCGTAGATCCGGATGTAAACACGATATAGACCGGATCCGTATCGATCGAACGGCTCCGGATATCGGCAAGCACAGCGTCATCCGCCGGATATCCTGAGATTTCATCATACATCAGGAGTTCTCCGTCAAACTCTGTCATCTCCCTTACTTTGTCCGCAGTATACGCATCGCAGATCACCGCCCTCGGATGAAGGTTGTCAAAGATCAGGCTGATCCGGTATTCCGGCATTTCTTCGTCCATCGGCACATAGAAGCAGCCGCTGTATACAACTCCCCAGAACGCTGTGATCATATGGGGATGTTTCTTCATATATATAACGACCGGTTCTTTCGTATATCCTTTCCGGGCGAGGCAGGTTCCTATATTTTTCGCCGCCTGGTGCACTTCCTGAAATGTCATTCCCATCTGTTCATTGGCAAACGCCGTTTTGTCAGGAAATCTCGGCGCTGTCTGCTCCAGATATTCCAGTATGTTTCTCTGCATATTAATCCTCCTGTTATGATATCAGGTTGTGATATGTTTCTTTCAGTTTCCCGCCGCATGCAAGCACCGAACTCCGCGCCAGCACAGCCATGGCGTCCAGGAATCCGCTCCCGGGGCTGTCGCATCCGTTTACGAGCGACAGTTCCGTACACCCGAGTATAAGGACCTGTGCCCCATTCTCCCGCAGATGCGCGGCTGCCTCCTGGAATTTCTCCATATCCGCAGGCTGGCCTTGTTTGATATTCTTATAAATAATATCCATGACGTACTGCTGGTGCTGTTCATCCGGCAGCACGGTTTCGATCCCTGTTTTGCGGAATGCATCCTGGAAGACCCCTGTCTTCACCGTACCGGCTGTGGCAAGGATCCCTGCTTTTTCCACACCGTTGTCTGCCAATTCCTTCCCTGCCGCATCAACCGCGTTGATGACCGGGACCGGAATTCCCGCCGACAGGCGGTCGAAAAAACAATGGGCGGTCATACACGGGATCGCAATACATTCCGCTCCCTGTGCGGCAAGATTCTTTCCGATCCGTATCATCGGCCCGACCGGGTCATCCTGTGATCCGCCGAGTATATATGCTGTTCTGTCCGGAATGGATGGACAGCTGTGGATAAGCATTTCGATATGATCCTGGTCGCATGCCGCATCTGTCATCTCCGTCACCATCTCCATGAAACGGGCCGTCGCCATCGGTCCGAGTCCGCCGATCACTCCCAGTGCCATTTTCATTCCCCCTACTCTATCGTTGATTCCGTCTCCGGTGTGGCCGGATACAGACTTCTGTCAAAGATATGGCTGTCCCTGTGCGCCTCCGAGTACTCCAGGATTTCCGCATCGGTCAGCATGAAGAAGGAACCCCCGCCGTATCTTGGCGTTGTATCGAAATGATACCAGCCGTCTCCACAGTTGATGAGACTCCAGTAGTGGCTGGAATGGCTCGTATCGCTTTTCACGACATCAATATTCGGGATCTCCGCTCTTGTAAGAAGCGCTTTGGACGTTGCAAAAAATACAAAGCAGTCGCCCTGGCCCTCTGTAAAGCCCTGATAAGCGCCGTTCGTCCAGCTGTCCTTCTCTGATGAATCGATATATCCCACATTCTCCCGCGTCCAGTCATAGATCGCACGCGCTTTCTCTTTCAGCGTCATATCCTCTGTGGTGATCTGTGCCAGCACTTCATCAGCAAGCGCATAGACTTCATCCGGTTCCACGTAATTCTCCGGCTTCTCTTTGATCGTGATCGTCGTTTCAGCCTGGGCGGTATTGCCCGCGCGGTCTGTCGCACTGTAGCGGACCGCATAAGTGCCCGCCTGGTCAGGGATCACTTCACTGTTGTCCACTTCCAGTTCCACACCCGGATCGCAGTTGTCCGTTACCGTGATCTCTGATTTATAGGAGATCGGATCACCGATAAATCCGGTAAGAGGCGCAACACCATCGATGACCGGCGCTTCTTTATCATCTATCACTTCAAGCTGCGCTTCCACTTCAGCCGTGTTGCCGCCCTCATCTGTGAGCACGACCGTTACCGGTATGATCCCTGTCTCGGACAGATCGGGAGATTCTTTGAACGTGCAGGTCACATCCGTCGCATCAACATAGGATGCGAGAAGTCTGGAAGCATCCGCCTCCCCGCCCAGATCAATGAGGACCGGCTCCGCCTCAGCCTCAGCCTTCGGCGCGACCGTATCGACCACTTTCAGCGTAGAAGTACGCTCTTTTCCCTTCGCTTTAAGTACGATCTCATGCTCACCCACGTGATTCATATCGATCCCGGCCATATCTGTTACAAATTCAATCTTCACGCCTTCTTTTTCCAGGAAATCCTCTGCTTTCAGATCCATCGTTCCGGCTTCTGCCATCACTTCTTTTTTTACAGGACTTGAGAAGAAAAGGTTGTGGATCAGGATGATCAAGGCAATAAAAAAGAACAATACTCCCGCCATTTTTAACAGCAGTACTCTTCTGCGCCTCCGAAGCCGCTCCAGACGTCTCTGTCTGTTGCTTCTTCTCCTGTCCGTATGTGGTTCCCGGTTGACGTACTGATACCCGCTCTCACCTCTCCGGTTCGCATCCAGCATAACCCGCAGCTCTGCTGCTTCTTTACTCACAGGTCTTCCTGATTTTGTTCGCCTGTTCACTTTCATTTTCCAAACTCCGGCTGTGATACAAAAAGTTCCATCCTGTCTTATTTCGACAAAATACCCTAACAATAATACCCCTCGCCGTTTGTTTTTGCAAGCGTTTTTACACAAAAAAAGCGGGTTATCCACTTTGTCCAAAGCAAATAACCCGCTTCATCTTTCTTTTTACGATATTGTACTATAACCTTACCGATTTCATTATTTTACAAGCGCCAGTGTCTCGCGTGCGATCGCCAGCTCTTCGTTTGTCGGGATAACGAATACGCGTACCCTGGAACCCGGCTTGGTGATCTCTTTCTCTTCTCCTCTGAGTCCGTCATTTACTTCTTTATCAAAGTCAACGCCCAGATATCCGAGATAACTGCACACCTGCTCTCTTACATAGTCGTCGTTCTCGCCGATGCCAGCTGTAAATGCGATGCAGTCCACACCGTTCATGGCTGCCGCATAAGCGCCGATGTATTTTGCCACACGGTAGGAAAATACATCCATTGCGATCTTGGCTTTCTTGTCACCAGCATTCATAGCGTCCGTCAGGTCACGGAAATCACTGGAAAGGCCGCCGGAAAGACCGAACACACCGGACTGCTTGTTGAGAACAGCCATAACGCCCTCGATGTCGAGATTTTCCTTCTGGGCAATGAACTCCATGATCGCCGGGTCGATGTCGCCGGAACGGGTTCCCATTACAAGACCCTCAAGCGGTGTAAGTCCCATGGATGTATCTACGGATTTGCCGTTCAGGACTGCGGAAATACTGGATCCGTTTCCAAGATGGCAGACGATCGTCTTCAGATCATCGTACGGTCTGCCCATCACCTCAGCCGCTCTCTTGGATACAAAGCTGTGGCTTGTTCCGTGGAAACCGTAGCGTCTTACTTTATATTTCTCATAGTACTCATACGGAAGGCCGTACATATAAGCTTTCTCCGGCATCGTCTGATGGAACGCGGTGTCAAACACCCCGACCATGGGCGTATTCGGCATCAGTTTCTCACATGCAGCCACGCCGATCAGGTTTGCCGGGTTGTGGAGCGGTGCAAGGTCGTTGCACTCTTCCACTGCTTTCTTCACTTCTTCGTTGATCACTACGGAGCATGCGAACTTCTCGCCGCCGTGTACCATACGGTGTCCCACAGCTCCGATCTCATCCAGGCTCTTTACAACGCCGGTCTCCGGATTGGTCAGCGCCTCGATCACGAACTGGATCGCCTCGGTGTGCGTCGGCATCTGCTTGTCGGATTTCTCCTTCTCACCGCCTGTCGGCTGATAGGTCAGGCGTCCGTCGATCCCGATCCTCTCACAGAGCCCTTTTGCCAGGACTTTCTCTGATGCAGCGTCAATGAGCTGGAACTTCAGCGAAGAGCTTCCGCAGTTGATAACTAATACATTCATGTTCTTTTCCTCCCGAACTTTATTTATTTTATATAATGCCTGTCAGCTGATGCACGTTTTACTGAGCCTGTGCCTGAACGGATGTGATCGCTACCACGCCCACGATATCCTCGGCGCTGCAGCCTCTCGAAAGATCGTTTACCGGTGCAGCGATGCCCTGGGTCAGCGGGCCGTAAGCCTCTGCCTTCGCCAGTCTCTGTACCAGCTTGTATCCGATGTTTCCGGCATCCAGGTCCGGGAATACAAGTACATTGGCATGTCCTGCCACCTCGCTGCCCGGCGCTTTGGATGCGCCTACAGACGGAACGATGGCCGCGTCAAGCTGCAGCTCTCCGTCCAGCTTCAGCTCCGGTGCAAGCTCCTTCGCCAGTTTTGTCGCTTCAACGACTTTATCTACATCCGCATGTTTTGCACTTCCCTTTGTGGAGTGGGAAAGCATCGCTACGATCGGCTCTTTGCCGGTCAGCGCCTGGAAGGAATCTGCGGAAGAGATGGCAATGTTCGCCAGCTTCTCCGGATCCGGGTTCTGCTCCAGTCCGGAATCCGCGAAAATAAATGTGCCGTTCGCACCCATATCGCAGTCCGGAACAACCATCAGGAAGAAAGCGGATACGAGCTTGGTTCCCGGTTTTGTCTTCAGGATCTGCAGGCACGGACGAAGGGTGTCCGCCGTAGAGTGGCATGCGCCGGATACCATTCCGTCCGCATCGCCCATCTTGACCATCATAACACCATAATAAAGATAATTGTTTAAAAGGATCTCTCTTGCCTGCTCCTCTGTCATGCCCTTCTTCTGTCTGAGCTCCACAAGTTTAGCAATATATCCTTCTGTTCTCCCGTCTGTCGCCGGATCTACGATCACAGCTCCGGAAATATCATATGAGCCTTTATTCTTCTCGACCTCTTCTTTGCTCCCGACAAGGATCAGATCCGCGATCCCCTCTTTTAATACTGCTTCGGCCGCTTTGTATGTACGCTCGTCTTCTGTCTCCGGAAGGACGATCGTTTTCTTGTCAGCCTTGGCTCTTGCCTTGATTTCATCAATAAATCCCATTTCAGTTCTGCCACCTTTCATTTTTATCACACGCCAGCGTCGGAATGCACCAACGCGCTGCTAATATTATATAGCAAATCCGTTTTGTATACAAGCAATTCCCCTGTATTTTATGTGCATTTTTAAGTACAACCAACTGTGATCTGCATTTCATTTTTATTATATTGTCACAATTTTAACGATTAGCCGCCGAAAAGCCTCATATTTTAAAGAAAGCTGTTACGATATTAAAATAAACAAGGATCGTACACGTATCCAGCACTGTGGTGATCAGCGGAGCCGCCATGATCGCCGGATCCAGGCCGATCTTCCTTGCCAGCAGCGGCAGGACGCATCCAATGCATTTCGCCATGATGACCACTGCGATCATGGTGATCCCGAGCGCCGCAGCCAGCATCACATTCCAGTCGTACATGATGCAGATCCTGATGCCGTTGACCACAGCCAGCAGCGTGCCCACGATGAGCGCCACCCGGATCTCTTTAAAAATGACTCTGAAGATATCCTTAAACTCGATCTCTCCCACCGCCAGTCCGCGGATCATCAGGGTGGAACTCTGGGAGCCGCAGTTACCGCCCGTTCCCATGAGCATAGGGATAAAGGTAATGAGCACCGGCATCACAGCCATCGCATTTTCATAATATCCCAGGATCTCTCCTGTAACCGTTGCCGAAAGCATCATGAGCATCAGCCAGGGCACACGGTTCCTTGCCTGGCGCACCACCGACGTCTCAAAATAGGAATCCTCGTTGGGACTGACACCGGCCATCATGCTGATATCTTCCGTTGTCTCATCCTGCAGGACGAGCATCGCATCGTCAACAGTTACGATACCGACCAGGCAGTTTTCGTGGTCAATGATGGGGATCGCCACCAGGCCGTATTTATTGATCATATTCGCCACATACTCCTGGTCGTCAAGCGTCCGGGCGTACAGGACATTCTCATCCATGATCTCTTCGATCCGGCGCGACTCGCCTGCCGTCAGCAGATCCTTGACATCGACCATACCGATCAGTTTCTTCTTCTCCGTCACATAGCAGGTGTAGATCGTTTCCTTATTGATACCGACCTGCCGGATCTTCAGGATCGCATCCGCCACCGTCATCTCCTTGCGCAGACTGATATATTCCACGTTCATGATGCTGCCGGCGCTGTCATCCGGATACTGGAGCAGGGCGTTGATCTTTCTGCGGGTCTCCTCGTCAGTCGCCATGATCAGACGGTCCACTACATTCGCCGGCATCTCTTCCAGCACATCAACCGTATCATCAACGTACATCTCGTCCATGACTTCTTCCAGCTCGGAATCCGTAAGCGCGCCGATCAGATCTTCACGCATATCGCTGTTCATATCCGTAAATACTTCCGCCGCCTCTTCCTTCGCCAGAAGCCGGAAGACCAGCGTACGCTCTTTCTTGTCCAGTTCCTCAAAGGCATCAACAATGTCTACAGGATGCATGGATTCCAGTTCTTCTTTCAGCGTCTTAAAATCATGTGTGTCCAGCAGAGAAATAATCCTGCGGACCTTCATCTCCTGATAATTATTTTCCATTTTGTCTCCATCCTTCCTGTAAGTTACCGCCTTTTTATAGTATAATATGTTAAAAATCGAGATACAAGGAGATTCTCATGAAAATCACAGGGCTCATTGCTGAATACAATCCATTCCACAACGGACATCTCTATCATATACAGGAGACAAAACAGGTCACCGGCGCCGATGCAGTGATCGTCGTCATGAGCGGCGACTACGTCCAGCGGGGCGTTCCCGCCATCATGCCGAAGCGCATCCGTGCAGAGATGGCGCTTCGCTGCGGCGCATCCGCCGTATTCGAACTGCCTGTCTGTTATGCCACCGGCAGTGCGGAACTGTTCGCTATGGGGGCAGTCTCTTTCCTCGACCGGCTGGGGATCGTGGATTCGATCTGTTTCGGAAGTGAGTGCAACGATCTGCGGGCAATGAATACGGTCGCTGACCTTCTCCTGAAAGAACCCGCCGAATACCGGAATATGCTGAAAGAAAATCTCCGCAGCGGCTGCTCCTATCCTGCCGCGCGCCAGAAAGCCGTCTTCGCTCTTTCAGATAACGCGGAGCTTCTGAAAGATCCAAACAATATCCTTGGAATCGAATACTTAAAAGCCCTGAAAAAGCTGAACAGCCCGATCCGGCCATATACGATCAGACGCAAAGGAGCACATTATCATGACCAGACTTTTTCTGAGGGACAGTTCAGCTCCGCTTCAGCCATCCGTTCCCTCCTCGCCTATTCCGGTTCCACGCTGAACACAGATCAGACGGGAGGCTCTTTTGAAGACACAGCGTTTTCCGGCATCCTCAGTGAACTGGAAGGACAGGTGCCTCCATACTGCCTGGAACTGCTGAAGGACTGGCACCATGTACAGTACCCGGTATATCTGAATGATTTTTCTCTCATTTTGAAATACAAGCTGCTCAATAAGCAGCCGGACAGTCTTGTGCGCTATGCCGATGTTTCAGAAGATCTTGCCGCGCGGATCTATGCACGGCTGAATGATTTCTTTAACTACCGGCAGTTCTGCGAACTCCTCAAGACACGCGAGACCACGCAGACGCGCATCAACCGCGCGCTTCTTCACATCATGCTGGGGATAAAAAAAGACAAACTGGCAGAATACAGTAAAAACGGATTCCATTTTTATGCGCGGCTTCTTGGTATACGCAAAGACAGTGAAAAGATCCTGGCCAGAGCAGCAAAAGAAAGCTCCGTTCCGCTGATCGCCCGGCTTTCAGACAGCAGCAGCCTGCCCCAGACTGCCCGGAAAATGCTTCGGAACGATCTGCTGGCATCAAACCTATATATGTCCGTCGTCACAGACAAATATAAAACAGCGTTTCAGAATGAATACAAACAGGCACTGCTGAAAGTATAAAATTCCTGTTTGTCGAACTGACTGGTAAAGCACGGCGCTGAATACTGCAAAAGAATTTAATCAGAATGTGGAT
>DWVL01000096.1 GCA_019120275.1 Candidatus Mediterraneibacter excrementavium
AATAAAATATAAAGATAAGATACAGCATGCGCATATAGATTATCCGTTTGGCATTAAAAGAAAATTTCCTCAACTGGAGGATGGGGTGGATTATTCGGTATATTTGATGAAACTTAACCAGGCTGGATATAACGGGATCCTTACGATAGAAGCAATAGATTTTGAAAACTTTGATGCGGAAAGCGCCAAGAGCTGTCTGTATCTGAAAAAAATGATGCAGAATGAGTAAAATAAAGAAGGATTAAATGCTGTACGGGGGAAGAGCACATTGTGTATCTTCCTTTTTGTTTTGATACCGTTTTGAAATATAAAGGTTATGGTGCCACATGATTGAAAAAACCGGTAAATTATGATATGTTATCAGTAGTGTGAATGAGGCATCTGCGCGGCAGAGTCCCCGCAGTGTGCAAGAAGGAGGGAAAATTTATGGCAAGATATGTAAAAGACCTTGTGCTGAACAAACCGGATGATTTCGTGCAGTTTATCATGAATGATTTTATGCAGAAAAATCAGTTTAAACCCGGACAGTGGAAGGGTGAGCCGGCCTACTTTACCGGGAATGCGGCGCTGGAAGGCGTCCGCTTTATGAAATGGTCCTATGCGGATGGGAAATTCCATCTGGAAGCATGGCTTCAGGGAACGATGGGCGGCGAATGGGATCTGGACGGATTTGTCGGGATCGCAATGAAGAAACCTTATAAGAACAGCCTGGAGCAGCTTTTCCAGGTGCTGCAGCAGGATATCCCTGCGCAGAACGTACAGTCACAGGGCGCGCAGTCCGGTGCAGCAGGCGATAATGCAGCTCAGTCCGGTCCGGCACCGCAGACAGTCACGGTAAAAACGGTTGATAATACCGGCGCGGCCACAGCATCGCTTGTGCTTGGCATCCTGAGCATTATCGTGGGCATGTTCTGGGCGCTGATCGGCGTGATACTCGGCATCATCGGGATCATGCAGGCGAAGATGGGCGCAGGGTCAAGCAAAGCAGGGCTTGCAAAAGGCGGTAAAGTGACAAGCATCATCGGCATCTGCATATCGGCTGCCGGATGGCTGCTCAACATCATCCTTGCCATGGCAGTGATCTGAGTATAATGTACATTGCAGATTTACATATTCATTCCCGCTATTCAAGGGCGACGAGTAAAGACTGCGCCCCGGAGCATCTTGACCTCTGGGCAAGGCGCAAGGGGATCCACATCACAGGGACGGGGGATTTTACACATCCGGCATGGCGGGAAGAACTGAATGAAAAACTGGAGCCGGCGGAAGACGGCTTCTATGTGCTGAAAGATGAATACAGGTTTAGAAATGATCTGGTGCCGGGGGAGATGATCCCCCGGTTTGTGGTAACCGGGGAGATCAGTTCGATCTATAAGAAGAACGGGAAAACCCGCAAGGTCCATAACCTCATCATCCTGCCCGGACTGGAGGAGGCGGAGAGGATCTAGTCAAGGCTGGAGCAGATCGGAAATATCCATTCCGACGGGCGGCCCATCCTCGGACTGGACTGCCGCGATCTGCTGGAGATCATCCTGGAATCGTGCCCGCGGGCCATCTGTGTCCCCGCACATATCTGGACGCCGCATTTTTCCATGTTCGGCGCTTTTTCGGGTTTTGACACGGTGGAGGAATGTTTTGAGGACCTGACGCCTTATATTTATGCTGTGGAGACGGGCCTGTCCTCCGATCCGCCGATGAACTGGCGGGTCTCAGCTCTTGACCGGTATCAGCTTATTTCCAATTCGGACGCCCATTCCCCGGCAAAACTGGGGCGGGAGGCGACCCTTTTTGACATCGCCCTCTCTTATGAAGAAATGTCACGGGCGATCCGGACGGGAGAGGGGCTTGGCGGCACGATCGAGTTTTTCCCTGAGGAGGGAAAATACCACATGGACGGCCACCGGAAATGCAATCTCTGCCTGACGCCGTCCGAGACGGCGCGATATGGCGGACGGTGTCCGGTCTGCGGACGCAAGATTACCATCGGGGTTTCCCACCGGATCGGAGAGCTGGCGGACCGGCCGGAGGGGTATGTGAAACCCGGAGCGAAGCCGTTTGAGAGTCTGATGCCGCTTCCGGAAGTGATTGGCGCGTCGGTGGGACGCGGGGCGGCTGGGGTAAGAGTGCAGAGGGAATATCAGAGGCTGCTTGCGGAACTGGGGCCGGAATTTGAGATCCTGAGGAATATCCCGCTCGAAGATATACGGTGTGCAGCGGGAAGCCGCGTGGCGGAGGGCATTCGAAGGCTGCGGAGCGGCCAGGTGGAACGGGTCCCGGGATTTGACGGGGAGTACGGCGCGATCCGGCTGTTCAGTGCGGAAGAATTATCCGCAGGCTGCTGATGAAAAATATGAGAGAGCCTGAAAATCATTGACAGATGCCCTGTAATCCATTAGATTAGAGAAAGCCGGGACAGAAGAAGTGTTCCGGGCAGGCTTTGAGTTAAGAGGAGACAACAGACATGCGATTGGGAGAAAAACAGGTCCTGACAGTTGTGAAAACAGTAGATTTCGGTGTATATCTCGGGAGCGATGAAGAGCGCGTGCTCCTTCCGAAGAAACAGGTGCCGGATGGGGTCGAGCCAGGGGATCCGGTAGAGGTATTTCTTTATAAAGATTCATCGGACCGGATGATCGCTACCACGAACGAGCCGAAGATCACGCTGGGAGGGCTGGCGGTGCTGGACGTCGTGGACGTGGGACGCATCGGGGCGTTCCTGGACTGGGGGCTTGAGAAGGATCTGCTGCTGCCGTACAAAGAGCAGACGGTGAAGGTGGAGAAAGGAGACCGGTGCCTGGTCAGCCTCTATATAGACAAAAGCGGACGGCTCTGCGCCACCATGAAAATATCCCAGATGCTGCGCACGGACTCCCCCTACCGGAAGGACGACGTCGTACACGGAACGGTTTACGGGGTGAGCCGGGAATACGGCGTGTTTGTTGCGGTTGACAATAAGTATTCCGCGCGGATTCCGCAGAAGGATGTATACGGGAAAATGTATCCGGGGCAGGAGATCGAGGCCCGGGTCGCAGGGGTGAAAGCGGATGGGAAGCTGGACTTAAGCCTGCGGCATAAGATCCCGGAGCAGATAGACGCTGACGCGGAGATGATCATGGGGCGTCTGGAAAAGAACGGCGGGGAGCTTGGATTTACCGACAAAGCAGACCCGGAGCGGATCCGGGACGAGTTCGGGATGAGCAAGGCCGCATTCAAGCGGGCGGTCGGCCGCCTCCTGAAAGAAGGTCGGATAAAAATCGATAATGAAAAAGGAAAAATCTTGCATTCCTAAATAAATCAGGTATAATAATCAGTAGGAGCGCGCATCGTAAAATAAACGGCGGAACTCCTGCAAACAAGAAGGCATTGAAGAAAGGAGAACCTGTAAATGAAAGTTCAGAACATCACAGATATAGAAGGATTCTTTAAAGTCGTAGACGAGTGCAAGGGAAAAGTTGAACTCGTTACAGGCGAGGGAGACAGACTGAATCTGAAGTCAAAGCTTTCCCAGTATGTATCCATGGCGAACATTTTCTCCAACGGGGAGATCCCGGAGCTGGAAGTGATCGCATACGAGAAAGAGGATACAGATAAACTGATCCATTTTATGATGGATGGCGGACAGCAGTAAGCTGCTCCAGCAATAAAAAGAATGTCAAGGGCGGTTCCCGCGGAGTGGAAACCGCCTTTTTGTTTAGAGGTGACGAATACCATGAGTTTTGTGCACTTGCATGTCCATACAGAGTATAGTCTGTTGGACGGATCCAATAAGATTAAAGAATATGTCGCGCGGGTCAAAGAGCTGGGGATGGACAGCGCCGCGATCACAGATCACGGTGTGATGTACGGTGTGATCGATTTCTACAGGGCGGCGCGCGCCCAGGGGATCAAACCGATCCTGGGGTGTGAAGTCTATGTGGCTCCGAATTCCAGGTTTGACCGGGAAGTGACGGGCGGTGACGACCGGTATTATCATCTTGTGCTGCTGGCGGAGAATAATGAAGGATATGCCAACCTGATGAAGATCGTATCGAAAGGTTTTGTCGAGGGATACTATTACCGGCCCAGGGTGGATAAAGAACTTCTGCGCGAGTATCATGGCGGGATCATTGCCTTAAGCGCCTGCCTTGCGGGAGAGGTCCAGCGGTATATCGTGAAAGGGCTTTATGACGAGGCGAAGAAGACGGCGCTGGAATACCGCGACATTTTCGGGGAGGATAATTATTTCCTGGAGCTGCAGGATCACGGGCTGCCGGATCAGAGGCTGGTCAACCAGCAGCTGCTGAAGATGTCGCAGGAAACCGGGATCGAACTGGTGGCGACCAACGATGTCCATTATACCTATGCGGAAGATGCGGTCCCCCATGACATCCTGCTCTGTATCCAGACCGGCAAGAAGCTGACCGATGAGAACCGGATGCGCTATGAGGGCGGGCAGTATTATGTGAAATCGCCGGAAGAGATGGAGAAGCTCTTCCCCTACGCCCTTCAGGCGCTGGACAATACGCAGCGGATCGCGGACCGGTGTTCCGTGGAGATCGAGTTCGGGGTGACAAAGCTTCCGAAATATGATGTGCCGGACGGGTATACGTCCTGGGAATATCTGCAGAAACTCTGCCGGGAGGGACTTGAGAGGCGGTATGGGAAACCGTCAAAGGAACTGGAAGACCGGCTCTCTTATGAACTGGATACGATCCGGAATATGGGGTATGTGGATTACTTCCTGATCGTATGGGATTTTATAAAATATGCGAAAGACCGCGGGATCGCGGTCGGCCCGGGTCGTGGATCGGCAGCCGGAAGCATCGTATCCTACTGCCTGGAGATCACGACCATCGATCCGATCCGGTATCAGCTGCTCTTTGAACGCTTCCTGAACCCGGAGCGTGTGTCCATGCCTGATATCGACGTGGATTTCTGCTACGAGAGGCGGCAGGAAGTGATCGACTATGTGGTGCGCAAGTACGGGAAAGACCGGGTGGTCCAGATCGTGACCTTCGGTACGCTTGCGGCCCGGGGCGTGCTGCGCGATGTGGGGCGCGTAATGGACCTGCCCTATGCATTTGTGGATTCCATCGCCAAGATGATCCCCCAGGAACTGAATATAACGATCGACAAGGCGCTGAAAGAGAATCCGGAACTGCGCCGTGTCTACGAGTCCGATGAGCAGGTGAAAACGCTGATCGACATGGGCAAGCGACTGGAAGGTCTGCCCCGCCACAGCTCCATGCACGCGGCGGGTGTGGTCATCAGTCAGAAATCCGTGGATGAATATGTTCCGCTGTCACGGGCGGCCGACGGCACGATCACGACCCAGTTTACGATGACGACGCTGGAAGAACTGGGACTTCTGAAAATGGATTTCCTGGGGCTTCGGACGCTGACGGTGATCCGGAACGCGGTGAACCTTGCAAGGCGCCGGCAGCCGGATCTAGACATGGAGAAGATCGATTACAATGACCAGAAGGTAATGGATTATATCGGCACCGGCAAGACGGACGGCGTATTCCAGCTGGAGAGCGCGGGCATGAAGAGCTTCATGAAAGAGCTGAAGCCTCACAGCCTGGAGGATATCATCGCCGGGATCTCTCTGTACCGTCCGGGACCGATGGATTTCATCCCTCAGTATATCCGGGGGAAGAACGACGCTTCGTCGATCACCTATGACTGCCCGCAGCTTCAGCCCATCCTGGAACCCACATACGGCTGCATCGTTTATCAGGAACAGGTTATGCAGATCGTGCGGGATCTTGCCGGTTACACGCTGGGGCGGAGCGACCTTCTGCGCCGCGCCATGTCCAAGAAAAAAGCGGATGTGATGGAGAAGGAGCGGAAGATCTTCGTTTACGGCGATCCGGAAACAAACGTGCCCGGATGTATTAAAAACGGCATTGATGAGAAGACTGCAAATAAGATCTATGACGAGATGATCGATTTCGCAAAATATGCGTTCAATAAATCCCATGCCGCGGCGTACGCGGTGGTGGCGTATCAGACGGCCTGGCTGAAATATTATTATCCGGTGGAATTCATGGCCGCGCTGATGACGTCTGTGATCGACAATCCTTCCAAGGTGGCGGAGTATATCTATGCCTGCCGGCAGATGGGCATTAAGATCCTGCCCCCGGATATCAATAAGGGGGAGGCGGATTTCTCCGTGGACGGCGGCAATATCCGTTACGGACTGGCGGCGATCAAGAGCATCGGACGGCCGGTCGTGCAGGCGCTGGTGGAAGAGAGAAATGCATTCGGTGTTTTCCGGAATCTTGAGGATTTTATTACCCGCATGGCCGGAAAAGAGATGCTGAATAAACGGACGATCGAGAATCTGATCAAATCCGGCGCGCTTGACACGCTGGGCGGCACGCGCAAGCAGTTTATGGCGATCTATATCCAGATTATGGAGCATGTGAATCAGGAGAAGAAATATTCCATGTCCGGCCAGATGAGCCTGTTTGATCTGGTGAGCGAGGAGCAGAAGAGCGAATTCCAGATCCGGATGCCTGATGTCGGAGAATATTCCAAAGAAAACCTTCTGGCTTTTGAAAAGGAAGTGCTCGGCGTCTATATCAGCGGACATCCGCTGGAGGAGTACGAGGAACGCTGGAGGAAGACAATCTCGGCGACGACGCTGGATTTTCAGCTTGATGAGGAAAGCGGCGCCTCCAAAGTCCGGGACGGCGCGAAAGAGATCATCGGCGGAATGATCGTAGACAAAACGGTAAAACACACAAAGACGAACCAGATGATGGCGTTTGTGACGGTGGAAGATCTTCTCGGAACGGTTGAAGTTGTGATCTTCCCGCGGGATTATGAAAAGAACAGGGAATACCTTGAAGTGGACAACAAAGTGTTCATCAGGGGGCGGGTATCCGAAGAGGATGAGAAAGCCAGCAAGATGATCTGCGAGAAAGTAATCCCCTTTGAAAAAACAAAGCGGGAGCTGTGGATCCAGTTCCCGGACAAGGCGGCGTTTCTGGATGAAGAGCAGATCGTCTATGGTTATCTTGCCGACTCCGAAGGTGAGGATGAAGTTGTCATTTACTGCGCAAAAGAGCGGGCGGTAAAACGGCTTCCGCGGAACCGGAATATCCGGATCAATCAGCAGGTCTTAAGCAGGCTGATGAACCATTATGGGGAAAGCCGCGTGAAGGTCGTTGAAAAAGTTGTTGAAAACCACTTCTAAATACGATAAAATAGGTTCGGAATTGTTTAAAATTTGTGTATCGTAAATTTTAGCAGTTATCTGACTCAGGGAAAGGTGGAGGAAAACATGGCAGAAGAGTATAACGAAATGGAAAGATATGCAGAAGATTTTGAGGACCGTATCCGTACGATCGGCGTTCTTACCAGCGGCGGCGATGCTCCGGGAATGAATGCGGCGATCCGTGCGGTTGTCCGTACAGCTCTTTCAAAAGGACTGAAAGTACGCGGTATCCGCAGAGGCTATCACGGACTTCTCAGAGAGGAGATCATTGACCTGTCAGCGCGTGACGTGTCCGATACGATCCAGCGCGGCGGTACGATCCTTCAGACGGCACGCTGCAAGTCCATGCGTACAGAAGAAGGACAGCAGAAAGCGGCTGCGATCTGTAAGAAATACGGCATCGACGGTCTTGTGGTAATCGGTGGAGACGGTTCATTTGCCGGTGCTCAGAAGCTGGCGAATCTGGGCGTTAACACGGTTGGTATTCCGGGAACGATCGATCTGGATATCGCATGTACAGATTATACGATCGGATTCGATACAGCGGTTAACACAGCCATGGAAGCGATCGACAAGGTACGCGATACGTCCACATCCCATGAGCGGTGCAGTATTATAGAGGTTATGGGCCGTGACGCCGGATATCTCGCACTCTGGTGCGGTATTGCCAACGGCGCGGAGCGCATCCTGATGCCGGAGGAGCATGACTTTGATGAGAACGAGATCATCGCTGACATCAAAGAGTGCCAGAAGAGAGGTAAGAAGAACTACATCATCATTAATGCAGAGGGTATTGGCGACTCCATTAACATGGCGAAAAGAATTGAGGCTGCTACAGGCATGGAGACCAGAGCAACAATCCTGGGACACATGCAGCGCGGAGGAAGCCCGACATGTAAGGACAGAGTGTATGCGTCTATCATGGGCTCTATGGCGGTGGATCTTCTCCTTCAGGGAAAGACGAACCGGGTGGTTGGCTACAAGGGCGGCCAGTTTACAGACTTCGATATTGAGGAAGCGCTGGCGATGAAGAAGACCATTTCCGATTATCAGTATGACGTTGCAAAGGTACTTGCCCTTTAATTAAAAAGACGAACAAAGACAGCGCCGGTGTGCGGGCAGATGCGTCTGCCTGCATATCGGCGCTTATGAACAGGAGATCGAAAACGTGAGTGCAGAGAACAGGAAGACAGCGCCGGTAGGCGTCTTTGATTCCGGTGTAGGCGGGCTGACGGTCGCCAGAGAGATATCCCGCCAGCTCCCGAATGAGAATATCGTATATTTCGGAGATACGGCCCGGGTGCCGTACGGAAGCAAATCCCAGAACACCATCATCCGGTTTTCGGAGCAGATCATCCGCTTCCTTAAGACAAAGCAGGTCAAAGCCATTGTCATCGCCTGCAATACAGCCAGCGCGCTGGCACTGGATGCGGTCCGGGATGAGTTTGACGTACCGGTGATGGGCGTAGTCATTCCTGGCGCGCGGGCGGCGGTGGAGGCTACAAAGAACCGGAAGGTCGGAGTGGTCGGAACGGATGCCACAGTCCAGAGCGGAATGTATACCAAGATCATTCATCAGATGGCGCCGGATGTAGATGTGATCGAAAAAGCCTGTCCTCTTTTTGTGCCGCTGGTCGAAGAAGGATTCAAGGATCATGTCGTGACACAGGAAATCATCGAGTATTATCTGGAGTCCATGCGCAGTTCGGACATAGACGCCATGATCCTGGGATGTACGCACTATCCCCTTCTTCGCTCGAAGATCCGTACATATATGGGGGAGAAGATCCAGATCGTCAATCCGGCATATGAGACGGCCATGGATCTGAAAAAACTTCTCAGAGATTATGACATGGAAAATGACGGGAGTACGGAGGCGCACAGCCGGTATTCCTTTTATGTGAGCGATGCGGCGGAGAAGTTCCGGCGTTTTGCAAATACAGTGATGCCTTTTGATGTTCCGACAACGAATGTGGTGAATATTGAAGAGTTTTAAAGTGAATCTGTTCTTCTGAATGATTCATATACGGAGTATAAAAATGACAAAGGATGTATTAGTCAGTATTTCAGGAAAACATATTGATATCATGGAAAATCCGACTGCAGGCTACGAGACGGGCGACGATGCGGTCGAGGTCGTCACACCTGCCAGCTATTACTGTAAAAACGGAAAACATTATATCATTTATGATGAAGTGCTTGAAGGGATGGCCGGAACGATCCGCAATAAGATCCGGATCACTGGAAACGAAACGGTGGAGATCATGAAGAGCGG
The DNA here is from genome assembly GCA_019120275.1 of Candidatus Mediterraneibacter excrementavium. GTDB lineage: Bacteria > Bacillota > Clostridia > Lachnospirales > Lachnospiraceae > Mediterraneibacter > Mediterraneibacter excrementavium. Next base: position 9,480 of record DWVL01000096.1, read on the forward strand.
CGCTGCCAGTTCCCATATGATCTTCCAGAAAAATCAGAAAAACCAGACTTATTACCAGACACCGTACGGCCAGATGCTGATCGGCGTCAACACAAAGAATATGGAAGTGGATGTAGCTGAAGACCGGATCAATGTCAGCCTGGATTACGAGCTCGATATCAATCATGAGCCGCTGGCGGACTGCAGGATCCGGATGGGGGTTATGTCTAAAACAGCATTTCCGGGAGTGCAGATTCCCAGTTAGTGATATAAAATACGTGCCCGGACAGAAAACCCTCTATCCGTTCGGAAACGCACTTTATACATATTAAGCCTGTAAGACGGGAGAGTGTGCAGGGAGGATGATTTGCGGAAAAAACAAGATAGCTGTGGGAGACGATGAATGATCTGTACGGTGGATGAATCTGATCTTCCGGGGGAGAAATGTGAGTGAATATTTGGAAAAAAGAAGTTCCCGCGGCGGATGCCATAACTCAGAACTTTAAGTGAAACGTTCCGAAAAGCATTTGTTCTGGATGTTAGCTGCTTCAAATGGAGTTCCAATGAACGAACATTTGATATCAGCGTTACATCCATTCAAATCTTTGAGGTAGAGTGGAACGGTTCTGCGTTATGGCATCCGTCGCGGGAACGGACATTTTTTATCAGAAATCGATCAGGATTTATTCCGCCGGAAGAACCCTTTCTTCTTCACCGGCTGTTCGATCGATCCGCCTCTTACGCTCTTGATCCCTGTTATGTAAAGTCCGCTGACTACGGCTTTGATCTCTTTCTTTACAGGGATGACTTCGAATACTTTGCTGTCGCACATAAGCGTCATGATCTTCGGCCCGATCTTGGCTTTTACAACCGGGACTTTTGTGCGTCTTAAATATTTCGGCGTATTTTCCAGTACGATGGCAGGCAGTCCTGCCTCTTTTAGTTTCATTTTCTTTTTATCAATGACGAGCATGCTTACCGTCTGGGCTGCCGCATCCATCTGTTCCTGCTGTTCGGCCTGTTTCTTCTGAGCTTTCTTGCCGAAAAAGTACAGTACGATGCAGGCGATGATAAGGACGACAAGAATGACGGTCATCACGATTGCTGGTGTACTCACGATTAAACCCTCCTAATGTTACACTTTTCCGCTTTCAGCGCATCTAGTATTTTACCATTGTTTCAGGACAAGTGCAAGATAATAAGCGCATTTTAGAGGTTAAGGGTTTACTTTTGCAGGGGAGAACGGGTATACTGTTATGGAAAAGGAGTTTATATTATGGCAGAAATGATTTGGAACGGAGTTGTGACAGTCTATGATTTCATCATGGACAATATTGTCATTATCAATGTCCTTCTGGCACTGATCATTGTGTTCTTTCAGAGACGGTCTCCGCAGACGGTATGGACATGGCTGCTTCTGCTGTATTTTATACCAATACTGGGATTTATCCTGTACCTGGTCATCGGGCAGGATTTCCATAAAAGCCGGATGTTCAAGGCAAAGGAGATCGAGGGTGAACTGAAATATGCGGTGCGCCGTCAGGAAGAAACAATCTATCATAAACGATTGCGGCTTGCCAATCCGGAGATGTCCCGGTTTAAGGATCTGATCCTCTATAACCTGGAAGCCGGGGAAGCGGTTCTGACAGATAATAATGACATCCGTATCTATACGGACGGCGAGGAGAAGTTCCGGGCACTGATCGCGGAAATGCGGCAGGCGAAGAAGTACATTCATATTCAGTATTATATTATAAGAAATGATGAGCTCTGGCAGGCGATCGAGAAAGTCCTGATCGAGAAAGCGCGTGAGGGCGTGGAAGTCAGGGTCCTCTTTGACAGCATGGGGTGCCGGACCATGAAGAACAGGGACTGGGAGCGGCTGGAAAACGAAGGGATCCAGGTGGCGGAGTTCTTCCCGGCGCTGTTGGGGAAGCTTCAGCTGCGTGTGAATTACCGGAACCACCGGAAGATTGTTGTCATCGACGGGCGGATCGGGTTCGTGGGCGGCTTCAACGTGGGGCGGGAGTACCTCGGCCGGGATAAGAAGTTCGGGTACTGGCGCGATACGCATCTGTGTATTGAAGGGGCGGCGGTGACCTCGCTTGCAGTGCGGTTCGTGCTGGACTGGAACTATGCGGCGAAGGAAAACCTGTTCCTGGAAGACACGCTTTTTGAAATCCCGCAGTATGTCAGGCGGGGGCGGGATCCGGTGCAGATTATTTCGAGTGGACCGGACTCACAGACCAAGACGATCCATGACAATTATCTGCGGCTGATACACAGTGCGAAAGACCATGTGTATATCCAGACGCCGTATTTCATTCCGGATGATTCGATCCTGGATGCGCTGAAGATCGCCAGCCGTTCGGGGATCGATGTGCGGATCATGGTGCCGTGCAAGCCGGATCATCCGTTTGTCTACTGGGCGACCTATTCCTATATCGGGGATATGGTGGCGGCAGGAGCGAAATGCTACGTATATAACAATGGCTTCCTTCACGCGAAAACGCTGAGCGTGGACGGGATGGTAGCATGTGTCGGCACCGCCAACATGGATATCCGCAGTTTCGGCCTGAATTTTGAAGTGAATGCAGTGATCTACAGTGAACGCACCGTGCAGAAGCTGGAGCGGGCATTTGAAAATGATATGAATCAGTGCACCCACGTTACGCGGAAGGTATATGATGAGCGAAGCCTGATCATCAAGGGAAAAGAACAGTTCTCAAGGCTGTTGTCTCCGCTTCTCTAGGAGACGGACGCCGGATTAAAATAAATTACAGGAAAAGGAAAAGAAAAGGAGCAGAACAATGAAGAACAGATTAGTATGTATAGCGCTTGCGGCTGCCGTGGCAGGAACACTTGCAGGATGCAGCGGGGAACTTTCAAATGAGTATGTGACAGTGACACAGTACAAGGGACTCGAGGTGCCGCAGGCGACTGCAACGGTAGAGGAAGTGACAGACGAACAGGTGGATCAGATGATCGAGGGCACGCTTTCTACGTATGCGGAGAGGAAGGAAGTGACGGACCGCGCAGCGCAGGAAGGTGATATTGTTAATATTGATTACACCGGATATCTTGACGGTGAAGCGTTTGACGGCGGTTCGGCCGAAGGTGCGGATCTCGAACTGGGAAGCGGATCATTTATCGGTGCGACAGATGATTATGCGGGTTTTGAAGAACAGATCGAAGGCCACAATCCCGGAGAAGAATTTGATATTCAGGTACAGTTTCCGGATCCTTATACCCGGAATCCGGATATGTCCGGCGCGGTGGCGGATTTCCACATTGTACTGAATTCGATCACGGAAGAAAATATACCGGAGCTCACCGATGAGTGGGTGAAAGAGAACAGTGAGGAGTCGGAGACGGTGGATGAATACCGTGAGGAGATCCGGTCCGCGCTTGAAGAAGAACAGCAGGAAAATGTGGATTCCGAACTTGCCTCATCTGTTCAGAGCGCGCTGCTCGAAAAGATAGAGATCAAAGGATATCCGGAAGACGAAGTGAATGAACAGGTCGCACAGCTGACAGATACTTACTCGCAGATGGCTGAGATGTACGGGATGGAACTGGGAGAATTCCTGGAGGCCTATATGCAGATAACGGAAGAAGAGTTCAATGAACAGGTGAAAGAAGCTGCCCAGACGACTGCCGCTTTTGATGAGGCGGTGAAGCTGATCGCAGATAAACAGCATCTGGAGCCGTCGGACGAAGAGTATGAGGAAAAAGCGCTTGAGTATGCGCAGGCGGCAGGGCTTGATGATGTGGATGCCTACGAGGAACAGGTCGGAGAGGATCTTCTGAGGAAGGTGATCCTGAGGGAAGCGGTCATGGATTATCTGGTAGATGAATGCATCCAGGTGGAGCAGACGGACAGCAGCGCTGAGTAATCAAGGGGCAGAATAAAAAGTAAGGAGGAATCGCCATGAAGATGGAAAATGACAGACTTGTTGTGGAAGTCACAGAACTGGGAGCGGAGATCATCCGGATCTACGACAAAGAGAAACAGACAGATATCCTGTGGGAAGCGGACCCGCTCTACTGGAAGAGACATTCCCCGGTACTGTTCCCGAACGTGGGAAAGACTTACCGCAATGTCATGCTGACAGGCGGTACGCATTATCCGACTTCCCAGCATGGTTTTGCCAGAGACAGCCAGTTCAAGTGCATCTGTGAAAAGGAAAATAAAACGTCATTCCTCCTGACCTCCGGTGAGGAGTCAAAAGAAGTCTATCCGTTTGAGTTTGAACTGATCATTACCTACACGCTGGAAGGCTGTTCTCTTCGGGTTGAGTGGGAAGTGCGCAATCCGGGCGATGAAACGATGTACTTTACCATTGGAGGACATCCGGCGTTCCGTTTCGCGAAGAAAGATGAAAAGAAGACGGATTATATCCTGAAATTCCCGGGGAAGGAATCGCTGGAGTATATCCTGATCGAGCCGTCAGAGGCCGCAGCTGATCCGGATAAGGTATATAAACTGGAGCTGGACGGCGGATGCTGTCCGGTGACGGAAGAAATGTTTGAAAATGACGCGCTGATCTTTGACCACGGTCAGATCAGTGAAGTATGGCTCTGCCATAAGGACGGCACGCCGTATGTGGGAATGAAATGCGATGGTTTTCCGAACTTCGGCATCTGGTCTGTAAAGGATGCGCCGTTTGTATGTCTGGAACCGTGGATGGGCCGCTGCGATGATATCGGATTCGACCGTGAGATCGCGGAAAAACCACATATCAACAGTGTGAGACCGGGTGAGAGTTTCAAGAAAGATTATACGATTGTGGTTGGATAGAAAACTGCGGGCGCAACAGGAACAGGAGCAAAAGATACGGCAGGTGCGGGAAATACCGCATCTGCCGTTTTATGCATGAAAATGTCTGTATAAAAAGATTATGCCATCAGGAAATTCAGTGATCCGGGAGGATTATCCGTCCCTTTCTCAAGCAGCGCGATCAGGGCTGCGATCGTATTCTCAATCTCTTCTTTTGAAGACGGAACAACTGTATTGTCCATTTTTACAGCCAGCACGATTAGTGCGATCTCCGCCAGTTCCTCCGGCCGGTCAAAACGGATCTCGCCGGCGTCTATTCCCTGTCGTATGATCTCGGCCAGCACGGGTCTGAACTCGCTGATGAGGTGGTTCATATATTTCTGGTGGAGCAGGGCTTTCTCCGGAGCGCCCACACTGCTTTCGTCATCAGACTTCAGGTAGGCGTTTGATGAATTGCGGCACGCCTGGAAGATCATGGCCATGCGCGTGAACGGCGGGATGTCTGTCTGAGAGGCAAGATTTTTCGCGGTTGTCAGCGGCTGCTCATAGTTCCGTTCGACCAGGGCTTCCAGGATGGCGTCTTTGGAAGGGAAATAGTAGTAAATACTTCCTTTTGCGATCCCGGCCTCCTCTGCGATATCGCTGACAGAGATTGTCTGCAGCCTGCGGCTTTCCAGAAGCTTCTGCAGAGAATCAAGGATCAGGTTATATTTGTCATTCCGTTCAGCCATGTCGGTCACCTTTCTCTTCAACTGATAAAAAGAGTCATTTTCAAAAAGATCAATTCAGTCCTCATTGTATCATATTCTCATCGAAAGAGCCAGCGGAAAAAGCGCACAAAAAAGAGAAGGAAAACAGAGCGGTTTTTGATAAAACAGCATGTTGACCAACGGTCAGAAAGGTGTTAATCTAACAAAAGAAAAGGATGACCGCCGGTCAAAAAATGGGCGAATGCGGTCGAGAAGGAGGAGAATATGACCTACGCAGATATGTTTTCAAAGGTAAAGGGAATGCTGATGGATGCAGATGTAAGCGATATCCATGAACATCTTGCATATCAGTTTAATATCACCGGGGAGGCGGAAGGCATCTTTTACGCCGAAGTGAAAGACGGACAGCTTTTTGTCGAACCATATGAGTATTTTGACCGCGATGCGATGTTTACCTGCAGTGTCGAGACGCTGTTCAAGATCGCTGAGGGCAAGACAGATCCGATCCTGGCGGTAACGCTGGGGCGGCTGAAAGTGGAAGGGAATATCGATAAGGCGCTGAAACTGAAGGATCTCATTAACAGCAAAAGAAAGTAAGCACAGCAAAAGGAGATGCGGGCAATGAGCAGGATACTGAAAATCGCGGCGGCTCTTCTCGGGTCGGCGGCAGCGGCGGAAGTTGCGGGGAGCGCCTATCTGTACAGAAGGACCATGATCCGCTATAACGCGAAGACGGAACGGACGATGAAGATGTCCGGTGTGGACTGGGAGAAATACATTCCCATGATGAAGGGACGCAGGGAGTGGATGATGGAACAGCCTCATGAGGATGTGTGGATCACGTCCCACGACGGCCTGAAGCTTCACGGTACATATTTTAAAGGGAATGAAGGAAATAAGGCAGTGATCTGTTTCCACGGTTATACGAGCGAGGGACTGAATGATTTCGGGAGTCTTTCACATTATTATCTGACACACGGATTCCGGATGCTGCTCATCGATCTGCGCGCGCACGGCAGGAGCGAGGGCGAGCACATCGGTTTCGGAAATATGGACCGGCTGGACGGGAAGCGCTGGGTCGAGTGGATGATCGATAAAGCCGGCGATGACGTACAGATCATCCTTCACGGCAATTCCATGGGAAGCGCCACGGTCTGCATGATGAGCGGTCTGGATCTGCCGCCCCAGGTAAAAGGGATCATTTCCGACTGTGCATTTACGTCCATGAAAGATGTGTTCACCCATGTGCTCCACAGTATGTACCATATTCCGGCATTCCCGATGCTGCAGCTTGCAGACTGGGCGAATAAGAGACAGGTCGGCTACGGTCTTGACGACTGTGATTCGTCCAGAGAAGTAAAGCGCGCTAAAGTGCCGTTTCTGTTCATCCATGGAAAGGAAGATGTATTTGTCCCCTGCTGGATGACAGAAAAAATATATGAAAACTGCGCGGCGCCTAAGACGAAGTTTATCGTTGAAGGCGCGGGACACGGTGAAAGTTACTATAAGGACACCGAAGGCTATGAGAAAGCCATGGATTCATTTTTAGGAGGAGTTATAAAATGATGAGGACAAGAAAAGGACACAAGGTGTATCCGCTGACAGTGGCACAGAAATTTCATCTTTATTATGCGCCGCACTGTCCGAATATGGCGGTGCTCAATATCGGGACGAGCCTGACCATCGAGGTGGATCTTGACTGGGAACAGCTGGCGAAGTCCATCAATGAGGCTTATGCGAGGAGCGAAGGTATGCGTGTCCGCCTGGCAAAGGACAAAGAGGGCAACTGGTATCAGTATGTGGTGGATCCGGAAGAGCGTGAGATCGAGTTTGTTGATTTTTCAAACGGCACGCAGGAAGAGGCGGATGCCGAGATGCAGAGATGGACGGCGAAGCCGTTTAAGATGTTCGACTCCCCGCTGACAAGAGTGGTGATGATCCGGATGCCGGGAGGATTCAACGGCGTGTATTTCCTCGGCAACCACATGATCGTGGACGCGCAGTCCCTGATCTGCTTCCTGAAAGATATCATTGAACTTTACTGTAATGCGAAATATGAAGGCGTTCCGTACCCAAAAGATATGGCTTCCTACATTGAGCAGCTGGAACGGGATTTTGCCTATGAAGCAGGCAGCAGGGCGCAGCAGCGGGATGCACAGTTTTTTGAGGCTGAGATCGATAAAGGGGAGCCGGTTTACAACGATCTGCACGGAACGGCGAAACTGGAGTCCATGCGCGAAATGTTTAAGAACCCGGAACTGCGTTCTGCGTTCTGTGTGACGGATGATACGAAGTCAGCGCTCGATATTTTCCATCTGGAAGAAGAGCCGACAAAGCGTCTGATGGATTTCTGCGAGAAATATCATGTATCTCTTGCGTGCCTCCTGCTGATGGGTCTCCGGACTTATTATCAGAAGATGAACGGATCGGAGGATGTATCTCTTACGACTACGATCGCGCGCCGGGCGACGCTGAAAGAGAAGAAATCCGGCGGAACGCGGATCCATTCCTTCCCGTTCAGAACCATTTTTCCAGAGGATATGAAGTTTATCGACGCTGTTTATGCGATCCGCGATAAACAGAACGAATATTTCCGGCATGCGAATTATGATCCGACGGCATATTTTGCATACCGCGCGCAGAAATATCCGCAGCCGAATCCGGGGCTGGGATATGAGCCTATTTCTCTGACCTATCAGCCGATGACGCTGAAGGAAAAGGGACTCAACGACCTGGGTGATATCCGCTACAAGACGAAATGGTATCCCAACGGCATCTGTCCGCAGGGCATGTACCTGACGGTGATGCACCGGCCGGAAGACAATGGACTGGACTTTAATTTTGAGCATCAGATCAAGGCAGTGTCCAGAGAAGAACTGGAATATCTGTATTATTACCTGTGCAAGATCATGTTCAAAGGCGCGGAGAATCCCGACCTGACTATCGGAGAGATCATTAAACTGGTTTAATTAAAAGGAGAGAAAAACATGTTTGAGAAATTAGTAGATATCATCTGCAACTATGTTGAAGTAGAGCCGGAGAACATCCATCCGGAGTCCCGTTTCATGGAAGACCTGGGATTTACGTCCTTTGACTTTATGAGCATGCTCGGCGAGATCGAAGATGAATTCGATGTGGAAGTGGAGCAGACGGAGGCGGCAAATATCCGCACAGTCGGAGAGGCTGTGGATTATCTCGAAAAACTGGCTTCCGAGTCATAAGAAACCGGATCATATAGTCTGAGAAAGGAAAGGAATTAAATATGCTTTGCAGTACAGTCCGCCAGATCCTGGTAAACACAGAGAAGAAATACGGTCCGGAAGACGCGGTCCGCTATAAGATCAGCAAAAATGAGATCGAGGCAAAAACATACACACAGTTAAAAGAGGACAGCGAAAGTTTTTCCAATGTCCTGAAAAAACTGGGCGAGCAGGGAAGCCACATTTCCGTGATCGGGGCAACATCCTATCCGTGGCTGGTGACCTACTTCGGGACCGTGGACAGCGGCAGCGTGATCGTGCCGCTGGATGTGAACCTTCCGGCGGAGGATGTATGCGACCTGATCGACCGGTCTGATTCAACCGTCCTGGTGTACGATGAAGTGAGGAAAGACGTGGCGGCGATCGCAAAAGAACGCTGCCCGCGGCTGAAAACCCTGATCTCCATGCAGCAGGCGGAGCATAACGAACATGCGTCTTCCTGGCGGAAGCTTTTGGAGGAGAACCGGGGCGGTTTTGACTATGAGCCGGAGCCGGACCAGCTGTGCACGATCATGTTTACATCCGGAACAACAGGGAAGAGCAAGGGCGTTATGCTCACTCACAGAAATGTGGCGGAGAACGCGACCTGCCTGGATATGAAGATCCCGGAGCGGACGGTGCTGCTGTCTGTACTCCCGATCCATCATGCATACTGTCTGAGCATGGATATCCTCAAAGGCGTTTCCCTGGGCTCTGTTATCTGTATCAATGACTCCCTGATCCGTGTGGCGAAGAATATCAAACTCTTTAAACCGGAGATGATCCTGATGGTGCCGCTGATGATCGAGACTATTGCAAAGAAGCTGGAGGAGGCATCCCTTCTGCCGGCGAAGATCGTCAAGAGCCAGGTGTTCGGGAAGCAGCTGCACACTATCTGCAGCGGCGGCGCATACCTGGATCCGGCATACATCGACCTGTTTAATAAATATGATATCACCATCCTGCAGGGGTATGGCATGACTGAGTGTGCGCCGGTCATCAGCACAACGGTCAGCTGGAATATCCGTAAGGACTCCGTGGGACAGCTCATCCCGAACTGCGAGGCAAAGACCGTGGACGGCGAGCTCTGGGTCCGGGGCAGCAGTGTGATGCAGGGATACTATAAGATGCCGGAGGAGACCGCCGAGACACTGGAAGACGGCTGGCTCAAGACTGGAGATCTGGGTTATGCGGATGAGGACGGGTTCGTCTATCTGACCGGCCGCAAGAAGAACCTGATCATCACCAAGAATGGTGAAAACGTTTCTCCGGAGGAACTGGAGAACGCGCTCAGCACAGACCGTCTGGTGGGCGAGGTGCTGGTGCGCGAAAAGAACGGCGTCATCGAGGCTGAGATCTACCCGGATCAGGACTATGTAAAGAAGAAACGGATCAAAGACGTGCGGGCAAAACTGCAGGAGGTTATCGATGCGTATAACCTGAAGGCAGCGCCGCAGAAGAAGATATACAGCTTGATCGTAAGGGATACGGAATTTGAAAAGACAACGACAAGAAAGATCAGAAGATTCTGATATCGTGAAAATGCTCTTTCAGAGAAAAATGCTCTGTAAAGAGCATTTTTGCGTATGGATATGAGTGGAAAAGCTTGGTTTCAGTAAAGAAATATGTTATTCTGTTGCAGAAAACAGGAAATTGTGCGGAGATGCGGACATATCCGGGACTTGAATGGAGAAAGTATGGAATACAGGACGGTGCGCGAAACGGCAGAGAAGTGGAGAATATCAGAACGGCTTGTGCAGAAGTACTGCGCACAAGGCAGGATCTGAAACAGTATATGCTGCGGTAAAGGAGGAATTTTATGCTGCTTACGATCGATGTGGGAAATACAAATATAACGATGGGCGTCTTCCAGGATGAAATACTTCTGGGAATGTTCCGCATGACGACAAAGCGTCCACGGACATCGGATGAATACGGAATGACGATCTGCGGCATACTGGAACACAGAACCATCGATCCGAAAGAGATCCGGGACGTGATCATTGCTTCAGTGGTGCCGGATATCATGCATTCCCTGACAAGCGGCATTATCAAATATCTCCATACGGAACCCCTGATCGTCACGCCGGATTCAGACACCGGCATCCGAGTGGTTACAGATAATCCATCGCGCACCGGCCCGGACCGGATCGTCAATGCAGTGGCGGGGTATGAGATCGCAAAAGGCCCCGCGGTCGTCATTGATTTTGGCACAGCGACCACTTACGACCTGATCGGCCCGGAGCGTACGCTGGAAGCCTGCATCATCGCGCCGGGCATTGAGACGGCGGGACGCTCCCTCTGGGGCGGCGCGGCCATGTTGCCGGCGATCCAGATCCGGAAGCCGGACTCCATTCTGGCCCATGATACGGTGACGGGCATGCAGGGCGGCCTGGTGTACGGGGCGATCGGCCAGACGGAATATATTGTCAGAAAGATGAAAGAAGAGTCCGGATATCAGAATGCTTACGTCATTGCAACCGGCGGACTCGGGAAGATCATCGCAAAAGAGACGGAGTGTATTGATCTGTACGATCCGCAGCTGACGCTGAACGGGCTGAGGCTGATCTATAAGAGGCTGAAGAAATAATATATTTATGTATATCAGAGAATTACAATAATGAAACATTTAAAAATAGGAAATGTAGAACTTGAAAACCGATATATCTTAGGTCCCATGGCAGGCGTTACCGACCTGCCATTTCGTCTGCTCTGCAGGGAGCAGGGAGCGGGTCTCCTCTGTATGGAGATGATAAGCGCCAAGGCGATCTATTATAATAACCGGAATACGGAGAGCCTTCTTGAGATCCATCCGGATGAGCAGCCGGTATCCCTGCAGCTGTTCGGCTCGGATCCGAAGATCATGAGCGAGATGGCGAAACGGATCGAGGAGCGGCCCTTTGCCATCCTGGATGTGAACATGGGCTGCCCGGTGCCGAAAGTGGTGAAGAACGGCGAGGGCTCGGCGCTCATGAAAGAACCGAAGCTGGTCTATGAGATCGTCAGCGCTCTGGTGAAAGCGATTGAAAAGCCGGTGACCGTGAAGATACGGAAAGGGTTTGACGATGAGCATGTAAATGCAGTGGAGATCGCGAAGATTATTGAGGAGGCCGGTGCGTCAGCCGTGGCGGTCCACGGACGGACGAGAGAGCAGTACTACAGCGGGAAGGCGGACTGGGACATTATCCAACAGGTCAAAGAGGCGGTGTCCATCCCGGTCATCGGAAACGGGGACGTGACAAGTCCGCAGAAGGCGGAGGAACTGGTACGGCAGACCGGATGCGACGGCATTATGATCGCCCGCGGCGCGGAGGGCAATCCGTGGATCTTCTCGGAGATGATCACATATGAAGAGACCGGCGTCGTGCCGCCCCGCCCGGATAAGGATGCGGTGCGGGAAATGATGCTCCGGCACGCCCGGCTGCAGCTGCAGTACAAGGGTGAATACTGCGGCATCCGGGAGATGAGAAAACATGTGGCGTGGTACACGAAAGGACTGAAAGGAGCGGCCCGCCTGAGGGAAAAAGTGAACGAGGTGGAGAGCCTTGAAGAACTGGAAAATCTCTTGACATCATTATAGAGTTTGGTTATAATATTGAAATTGCGAAATAGACTTAAATGACAGCGTAAGGGACATGCATTTCCCGTGCGCAGAACATCAGGATAGAAAGAAAATCGAGGGAAACAGAAAGGAAGCATTAACCATGGCAGAGGCAAAGAAAAGATTACTTACTTATGCCGGACTGAAGGCGCTTGAAGACGAACTTGAAGACCTGAAAGTGGTCAAGAGAAAGGAAGTCGCAGCCAAGATCAAAGAGGCAAGAGAGCAGGGAGACCTTTCCGAGAACGCAGAGTATGATGCTGCGAAGGACGAGCAGAGAGACATTGAAGCCCGCATCGAGGAACTGGAAGGAATCCTGAAAAATGCCGAGGTCGTTGTTGAGGATGAAGTTGACTTTGACAAGATCAATGTGGGATGTACCGTCAAGGTATACGACGTCACCTATGATGAGGAGATGGAATTCAAGATCGTAGGCTCCACGGAGGCCAACAGCCTTGAAGGAAAGATCTCCAATGAGTCTCCGGTAGGCCAGGCGCTTCTGGGGAAACAGGTGGGCGAGACCGTGACTGTGGAGACACAGGCAGGCGACATCGAGTATAAGGTGCTCGAGATCAGCCGTTCAAAGTAAACATTTATGACATGACACAGACCTCTTAATCTTTAAGAGGTCTGAATTCGCGTGTAAGGGGATATCAGAAAGGAGAAAAGAACAGTGGCACAGCAGAATAACGGACAGGAACAGGATCTGAACCAGTTGAGAAAGGTGCGCCGTGAGAAACTTGCGGAGCTGCAGCAGAACGGCAAGGACCCGTTCGTGATCACGAAATATGACCAGACACATCACAGTCAGGAGATCAAGGACAATTTTGACGAACTGGAAGGGAAAACCGTATCCATCGCGGGGCGTATGATGTCCAAGCGTGTGATGGGTAAGGCTTCTTTCTGCAACGTACAGGATCTGAAAGGAAATATCCAGTCCTACGTGGCCAGGGACAGCGTAGGCGAGGAGAATTATAAAGAGTTCAAAAAACTGGACGTGGGCGACGTGATCGGCATCGAGGGCGAAGTATTCCGGACAAAGACCGGCGAAATGTCCATCCATGCATCTCATGTGACACTGCTCTCCAAGAGCCTGCAGATCCTTCCGGAGAAGTTCCACGGGCTGACGAACACAGATATCCGCTACCGCCAGAGATATGTAGATCTGATCATGAACCCGGAAGTGAAGGATACATTTGTAAAACGTTCAAAGATCCTGAGTTCCATCCGTAAATATCTGGACGGGGAAGGATTCATGGAAGTGGAGACGCCGATGCTGGTTGCCAATGCCGGCGGCGCCGCAGCAAGACCGTTTGAGACGCATTTCAACGCGCTGAACGAGGACCTGAAGCTTCGCATTTCGCTGGAGCTTTACCTGAAGAGGCTGATCGTGGGCGGACTGGAGAGAGTCTATGAGATCGGCCGCGTGTTCAGAAATGAGGGCCTGGATACGAGACACAATCCGGAGTTCACTCTGATGGAGCTCTATCAGGCGTATACAGACTACAACGGCATGATGGACCTGACCGAGAACCTGTACCGCCATGTGGCGCAGGATGTGCTGGGCACAACGAAGATCGTGTACAACGGCATCGAGATGGATCTCGGGAAGCCGTTCGAGCGCATTACCATGGTTGACGCCGTGAAGAAATATTCCGGCGTGGACTGGAATGAAGTGGAGACGCTGGAGCAGGCGCGCGAGCTTGCGAAGGCACACAATATCGAGTTTGAGGAGCGTCATAAGAAGGGCGACATCCTGAACCTGTTCTTCGAGGAGTTCGTGGAAGAGCACCTGGTACAGCCCACATTCGTGATGGACCACCCGATCGAGATCTCCCCGCTGACCAAGAAGAAACCGGAGAATCCGGATTACGTGGAGCGTTTCGAGTTCTTTATGAACGGCTGGGAGATGGCGAATGCTTACTCCGAGCTTAACGACCCGATCGACCAGAGAGAGCGCTTCAAAGCACAGGAAGAGCAGCTCGCCCAGGGCGACGAGGAAGCGAATACAACAGACGAAGACTTCCTGAACGCACTGGAGATCGGTATGCCGCCGACAGGAGGCATCGGATTCGGAATCGACCGTATGTGCATGCTGCTCACAGACAGCGCGGCCATCCGTGATGTGCTGCTGTTCCCGACAATGAAGAGCATCGGCGGATCTGACAGCAAGAAAACGGACAAGAAAGAAGAGTCCGAACCGGCTGTGAAGATCGATCTTTCCAAGGTGAAAGTCGAGCCGCTGTTCGAGGATGCCGTTGATTTTGACACCTTCAGCAAGTCTGATTTCCGGGTTGTAAAGGTGGAGGCATGCGAGGCAGTTCCGAAGAGTAAGAAGCTCCTGAAGTTCACACTTAACGACGGAACAGACCGGAAACGTACCATTTTAAGCGGCATTCACGAGTATTACGAGCCGGAAGAACTGGTTGGAAAGACCTGCATCGCCATCGTAAATCTGCCGCCGAGGAAGATGATGGGTATCGATTCCGAGGGTATGCTGATCAGTGCAGTACATGAGTACGACGGGCAGGAAGCCTTAAATCTGCTGATGGTGGATGATCAGATCCCGGCAGGAGCGAAGCTCTACTAAGGATAAGAAATAACCTTCAGATTTGACAGCAAAAATTCATTTTGACAACAATTTGACAACAATTTTCGAAATAATCACGAATTATGACGAAGCGTGATGAAGAGTTGTTATCTGCGAAACATATCGGGAAA
>DWVL01000014.1 GCA_019120275.1 Candidatus Mediterraneibacter excrementavium
TGTTAGCATATAGAATATTTATGCAAACAGATATTATAATTATGAACAGATGACTCCGAGGCTGGAACAACAAGATGTCCGGAGTTTTTTCGTTTTATAAGGAGATATGTGAAGCAGGCGGAAAGGGGCATAAGATATGGTGATATCGGCGGAAGAGATAAAGAAGAGAGCGTATGCGATAAAGGATCAGATCACGCAGGACAGAAGGATCCTGCATCAGATGCCGGAGATCGGAACAGATCTGCCGCAGACGAGTGCATATATTAAAAAACGTCTGGACGAGATGGGGATTCCGTGGAAAGACTGCGGAGGCCCGCTCCCAGAGAAAATGACGGACGATTTTGTAGAAGCGGGATTCCCGAGAATGGAAAAGGAAACCGGAGTTACTGCGGTGATCGGACACGGCAGCCCGTGCATCCTCCTGAGAGCGGATATGGACGCCCTGCCGGTCAGAGAGGACAATGATCTGGAGTTTAAGTCATGTAACGGAGCAGGGCATATGTGCGGCCATGACAGCCATGCAGCCATGCTGCTCGGAGCGGCGCAGATCTTAAAAGATATGGAACGTGAGCTGAAAGGTTCTGTAAAACTCATGTTTCAGCCGGGAGAAGAGACCGGAGCAGGCGCGCGCATTATGGTAGAAAACGGCGCTCTTCAGGCGCCACAGGTGGATGCGGCGTTCGGGCTGCACGTCCAGACTACGGACGAGACCGGAAAGGTCGGCTATGCGGTCGGAGTAAATTCCGCATCTCTGGACACATTTATCCTGAAGATCCATGGACAAGGCGGACACAGTTCCCAACCCCAGCTCTGCACGGATCCGCTGATGATCATGAACCAGGTCTATCAGGCGGTCAATCTGCTGGCAACACGGGAGGCAGATCCCGCGGCAATGGTGGCACTGACCTGCGGTGTGGCGAAGGGCGGCACGGCGGTCAATATCATTCCGGACGAGGCGGAATTACACATCGGCCTGCGCACACTTGATGTAAAGGCAGCGGAACATTTAAAAAAGCGTATCCCCGAGGTGATCGACCACTACGTGAAAGCGTGGAACGGTGCGTACGATCTGACGATATTCCACACTCCCTGCACATATTCAAATGAAGAACTGTGCAGAGGAGTCGTTCCGCATATCGGGGAGATCGTCGGAGAAGAAAAAGTACATCAGATCCCGCCGATGACCGGGACAGAGGATTTCGGCTATGTAACAGCCGAAGTACCCGGTATGTTTGCATTTATCGGAGCCGGCAGGCCGGGCAATGCACCGCTTCACAGCCCGAAGATGCTGCTGGACGAAGAAGTGCTGCCTCTCGGAGCGGCAGTCCATGCAAATGTTGCGGTCACGTGGCTTGAGGAACACGGAAAGGAGAACCATTAAAAATGAACGGAAAAACACAGAAGAAAGGCTTTCACATGCCTCATGTCTTCATTATATTACTTGTTATCATGCTGTTTGTCGTCCTTCTCTCTTATCTGATCCCCAGCGGATCCTATGAGCGGATCGAGGACGCAGCAGGGATCACCGTGGTCGATCCGGATACGTTCCGGTACGTGGAGAATGAGACGCCGATCACATTTATGGATTATTTTGAGGCTGTCTATACCGGCTTCGTAAACGGCGCGACGATCATGGGAACGCTCTTCATCAGTTCCGGTGTGATCTATCTGCTGGAAGTCAGCGGAGCATTTGGAGCCGGGATCAATATGATCCTGAAAAAGACAAAAGGAAAAGAATTTTCCGTCGTATGCATTTTCTACACGATCTTTGTCGTATTCGGAGTGCTCGGATACGGAGAGGCCGCTTATCCGTTCTATCCTCTTGCAGTGACCATCGGATTTGCGCTGGGATATGACCGAATGGTTGGCACTGCCCTTGCGATCGTAGGAAGCACCGTCGGGTTTACGTCCGGCCTGATGAATACATTTACGACCGGAGTGGCACAGCAGATCGTCGGACTTCCGTTGTTTTCAGGCATCGGATTCCGGGCGGTCGGCCTGGTCGTATTCTATATCATCGGTCTGATCGGATTATATACATACTGCCGCAAGATCAAGAAAAATCCCGCGCTCAGTCTGATGAGCGAAGAATATATGAACCAGAAGCAGGAAGACCACACAGATGGAATGGAAGAGATGAATATCAGAAGAGCCCTCGGGCTTCTTGTATTCCTCGGGATCATTATCATACAGGGATTCGGCTGCATCAGACTGGGGTGGTCATTCCCGCAGATCGCGGCGATCTATGTGATCATGGGGATCCTGCTCTCCGTCATCTTCCGGATCGGACCAAGCGAAGCATGCCAGCTCTTCTGTAAAGGCGCCGTCCGCGTATTTGCCGCAGCTTTCGCGGTAGGACTTGCCCAGTCAGTCGTAGTACTTATGAATCAGGCGTGCATCATGGATACGATCGTGCACGGCATGTCACAGCTCCTTGAAAATAGAAGCGCCATCCTTGCGCTCCTGATCATCTTTATATTTGTGACACTGTTTAATTTCCTTGTAGTATCGGGAAGCGGAAAGGCAGT
>DWVL01000015.1 GCA_019120275.1 Candidatus Mediterraneibacter excrementavium
TTTTTCTCCTTAAGTATAATACATCTTGTTTTTCCGGTGCAACGTTATATTTAAATGATTATTTCTGCAATGGCATCACCCCGTCCTTAGATTATTATCGTGTGAAATCCGCCCTGAATATGCGGGCATGAATATTGATACAGCATGTGGATGAATCTGCTGAATGCAGTCCACATAAGATAAAGATAGAATAGCACAGCTATTCAAAAAATGGAAGAGTCCAAAAAGGGACAGGGCAAAACGCAGTTTGGGACGTAGTAAAATTGAATTTTACTACGTCCCAAACTGAAATTTACTCTGTCCCTTTTAGTACTTTCTCTGTTACCTTATCAATATCAAGCGTGCCAAAATGATCTGTCATCCAGTGCATTGTTGCAAGCTGCTGACCATTGATCAGACCGTTGCATGTGTCGTTATCGTCTCCCTTTAATTTTGCCACGGCTCCCGAGAATTCGAGGTCTTCTGAATCCGACAGCCACAGGGAGTTCATATACCCCTCGCACTGTACGCCTGCCATCTTGTAGCCGTACATTTCCTGAGGAGTGGATGTTCCGTGCTGCATTCCCAGGTATACGATCTTTGCAAGTTTTGCAAGGTATCTGTTTTTCGTATATCCCGCGATCTTCATCACGTCCGGCACGAATTCGATAAATTCGTCATCCACGTAGCTGCATGCCGGGATAACGTCGCATCCGGCCCAGCCGGTTGTCTTGAATCCGTGATCTCCCAGCACCGTTCCCTTGCTGTACGGCACATCCCAGAAGAATGTCCATGTTGACAGGACCTCCGCCGCTTTTTCCGCCGCTCTGAGATATTTCTCATTGTGTGTGATCTCATAGGTGCACAGGAGCGAACGCATCGCGAACATGACGCCTACTGCATCGATCTTAACGGATTTCTTGTGAGTGGTATCATTGAGTCCGCCGACATATTTGATCTCTTTCACATAGCTGCTGCAGATAAAATCAGCCGCTCGCTCGCATGCTTTTCTGTATTTCTCATCTCCGGTTTCTGTGTATACTTTCGCCATCACTTCCACCGGGAAGATCACGCCGCTTCCCCGCTCAACAGCATTGCATCCAAACCACATCACCGGTTCGTTGATCGGCACGCCTTCCATCGTATAGGCCCGATTCCATGATCCGTCCCCGTTCTGTATTTCCAGGAATTTGTCGCAGAAGCGGATCACTGCCTGTTTCCAGTCATCATGGATCACTCCGTTGTCGCGTTCCGTCTCATAACACAGCCACAGATAATACATAGATTCGATCATGGTCCGCGTGTAATTTCCTTTATGTTTCTTCAGTTCTTCCGCCACAGGCATAATGCTGCTCACAACCTGTGCGCCCAGATATTTCTTCAGTTCTTCCCTGTCGTGACTGTACTGGAACGGAAAGAGTACTCCTGTCCACCAGAATATGTAGTCTTCTTTATCCACATCATACATTCCGTACGGGATTCCCGAACTGTGGATGCATTTCTTCATAAAGAATTCCAGTGTACGCAGCGCGCGTCTCCGGTACTCCCCGTCACCGAGATCCTTCGCCGCCCGGAGCATTACATATGCAAGCATCTGCTGCTGTCCGGAAAATCCGTATTCCAGGATGTTCTGCTTCCCGTAGGATTGTCTCGGAGAAAAATGAACGAAATATCCCGCAGGACAGTCTTCTTTGTCTTCAAATTCCCGATAACTGTTGTTGGTCAGTTCTCTCCTGTACCGCATGGATTCTTCCATTGTAAACGGGAATCGGATATCTTCGTTCAGGATCCGGTCCATCTGCAGTTTTGACACCTGCCAGCCGGCCTCGGTCAGATCTTCTGCCTCACCCGATGTCAGGATATAGGACACCGTGAATGAATCGCCTGCCTTCATCTCTTTATAAGCCGCCCAGCCGGACGCATCCACATTCAGGCAGTAGCTGTTTCTTTCACAGAACGGATAATCGCACCGCAGAAGCACTTCGTTTACTTTATACGGCGACGGAGAAAATCCCAGAGACCCAATCTGCGTATCCAGCAGAAAATGTCTCTTCCGGATCTGCTCACGCGTGACCGGTTCATCTTCCACCGGAACATCCGCACGGATCAGCGCCACATATCTTCCCGACTTTGAGCACCATACGGTCTCTGACAGTCCCGGGTTCCTGTCGTCCTTGTAATCCTGTTCAAATGTTCCCAGATAATCATCCATCCCATCTTCATCCGTATCGTTCTTATTATAAAACGCTCCCGGGAAAATGATCTGATAATCATCAAATGTCTCTGCAGAGTCATCCGCCATCCGGAATTCGCTCGTCACACGGATCCCTTTCGCTCCCTCTGCTTTCACACACGCAACGCGGCGTTCCAGCTTCACATTTCCGCCCTCCTCTGAGGACCATCTGTCTGAAAGATGAAGCTCATAATCTTTCTCCACGCACACCGTGGATTCCGCCCTGTATCCGCCGTTTTCTTCACACACGCTGTCGTAGCGCACCCGATATGTCCTGGCGCCCATCACGGTGACTACAGCCGGGAAATCCAGCCGCAGCGCCCCGCCGCCGTTTTCATTTTCCATCACGGCATAATAGCGCCCGTATATTTGAGGAAATCTAATATTCATGTCAGTCTACTCCTATCGTATCATTCTTTCACTGCCCCGGATGTCAGACCGGAAACAATATATTTCTGGAAGAACAGTACGAGCAGCATCGGGATGATCGTCGCCACACACCCTGCCGTCATTGTCATTCCGTAGTCAATTCCATATTTTGTACCGAACTCAGAAACAGCAACCGTGATCATTTTTGCCGCATCTGACTGCGCGAATACAAGAGCAAACATAAATTCATCCCAGCACATCAGAAATGCCAGCGCTCCTACAGCCACAAAGCCGGGCAGCGTATTCGGGAGCGCCACCCTGATGTACGCCTGAAGCCAGGTGCATCCGTCAATCCGGGCGGCATTCTCCAGATCCTTGGGGATCGCCTTAAAGAAATTCGACATAACCCAGATCACGTATGCGAGGACAAAATTCACATTTACGATTACCAGCGTGGACAGTTTGTCAAGTCCGCCCGCTTTGCTGACCACGATATAGTACGGGATCAGCAGCGCGATCGGCGGAAGCAGCTGGAAAAACAGCGCCGAAAAACGCAGGGCCGCATTCCCCCTGAACTTCATTCGTGCAAATGCGTAGGACGCCGATGCGCCGATCATGATGCTCACGCCCGTTGTGACTACTGCCACGATCGAACTGTTGAGCAGCGCGTGCCGGAATACCGCTGACTGGGCGGCCGCATTGCGGTTCACGCCCTCGATCTGCGCTCCGGTAAATATCATTTTGTATCTGTCAAATGTAAATTCTGTCGGCAGCAGGATTGATGAATCTACAACCTGATTACTCGGTGTAATGCTGGAGATGAACATCCAGACCACCGGCAGCACACTCCAGGCCACCAGTATAACAGCCCCCACATAGACCCCGAGCCTTTTTAAACTTTTCCTTTTGTTCATACTCATCCTAGTCCTTTTCTTTCAACAGCTGCATATAAATCAGTGACAGGATCAGCATTGCGATCAGAATGATCAGAGCGATCGCCGCGCCTTTCCCGTAATTCAGATAATCATATATTTCCTGATAAGTGTAGAAACTTATCGTCATTGTTCCGTTGTCCGGCCCGCCCTTCGTCATGGTAAAGATGATATCGAAAACACGGAAGGCCTGGATCGTACGCAGCACAAGTACAACCAGGATCATCGGTTTGATACTTGGAAGGTATACATTCAGCACTCTCTTGATCGCGCCGGCGCCGTCCATCTTCGCTGCTTCCAGCGTAGCTTTTGACACGGTCTGCATCGCTGCGAGGAGCATGAGCATTACCATCGGCAGCATTCTCCATGTATCAACCACAACCACACAGTTTAAGGTCAGGAAGGGGTGTCCCAGCCAGAACACCCCTTCGTCTACAATTCCCATGGCAATTAAAAGTTTATTGACAATTCCGTACGAAGTATTGAGCATCCATTTCCACAGATTCGCATTCACCAGTGTCGGAACCGCCCACGGGAGCAGACACAGTGTTCTGACCAGCCACCTGCCTTTAAACTCCTGATTCAGCAAAAGTGCAACGCAGACCCCGAGAAACAACTGCAGTACAACGGAAATGATCGTAAAGTAAAACGTGATGCCCATTGATTTCCAGAAATCCAGATTGCCCAATGTATCGGCATAATTTTCCAGACCTATGAATTCCGTCTCCATCGTCACCGGATTCACATTGGACAGACTGAGCCAGATCACATACAGAATGGGCACGACACCTAATAGTATGATAATGACCGCTGCCGGAAACGCCATCAGATATGCGGTGTTCTTCTCCTTGGCCATTATTCGATTCCATTTTTTCAGCATAATTTCTCCTGTCTGTATTTACTTTTATACTGGTTACTTCAGATAATCCTTAACCTGCTCATAAGCATTGTCCAGTCCGGTCTTCACATCCTCGTTTCCTGACATGATGGAACTCAGTTCTGTCTGAAGGACGTTGGACCATTCGCTGTAATCCGGAACAACCGGACGGTTTGCCGGATAGCTCAGCTGCTCGTACATTGTCACAAGTTCCGGACTTTCAGCCTGGATATCAGGATCTTCATAGATCGATTTGATCGTCGGCATCATCTTATGATTCACATAGCCGTATTCCTGGATCTCCGGATCCGCCAGCATTTCGATAAACTGCCATGCATAATCTGGATATTCTGACGTGGCGAGCACACCGAGTCCGCCGCCGCCAAGTACGATCGCACCATCCGAGCCGTTTGCACCCGGTATCAGACATACATCTACATCGCCTGCAACCTGGGACTGTGCCGGATCATTTGCTACGTCATACGCATAACTCCAGTTCGTCACAAAAGCTGTGTCGCCTGCAAGGAATGTATCCAGGATATCCCTGTCGGAATAGGATACGGAAGACGGATCCGCCCAGCCGTCATTGATGGAGTCCACCATGAACTGTACCGCCTGCACACCCGCATCGCTGTTGAATGTAAATTCATCGCCTTCTGTCCATGTTCCGCCGAAAGAGTAGAGCATCATTGACAGATTGCAGACTGATCCTTCCGCCTGCTGTCCCGGCCATGCGATGCCGTACTTGCAGATTCCCTTCTCCTGCATAGCCTGGCTCATTTCCTTCAGTTCATCCCATGTTGTCGGCGGCTCTGTATAGCCTGCTTCTTCCAGCATTGCCTTGTTGTAGAACATGAACATTCCGTTATTACAGTACGGGATACCGTAAATATCATCACCCACGGTCATCTGCTGAAGATTTCCTTCCATGATCCCGCTCTTGATCTCATCCGTAAAGTAATCAGTCAATGGAAGGATCAGTCCCTTATCCGCGAACTCACCGGGCCACACAACATCGAGATAGGCGATATCTGCATTTCCGCCGGTAACGCTTGTCGTGATCTTGGTCTTCGTGTCGTCATAGGACTGGCTGATGATCTCCAGTTCCACACCGGTCTTTTCCGTATACTGCTCACCGATGTACTCAAAGTACCCGACATCGTCCGTCGTACTGATCAGCGTGATCTTGTCCGGTTTTTCGCCTTCCGTTGATTCACTGCCTGCATCTTCGCCTGTGTCGCCGGCCGTCTCCCCGCCGGATCCGCAGCCGGCAGCCCCCGCCGCGATAAGAGCAATACAGGACAGCATTGCAACAAGTCTTTTCAGTTTCATAACACAACCTCCTTCTTGGTTAGATTCTGGAATTTTTTGCTCTGCATCTGCAAAGTTTAATTCCTGTTTCATATGAATATATAAATATAGTAATAAATACGGCCGCTGCATTCCATTTCCTTCTTGCCCGTTTATTGTAAAATCTTGCTTCCAACTGTTTCAGCAACTGATTTCAGGATCCGTTCCGCGCATGTCCGAAGCTCATCCCTGGTGACCTTTCCTGCGGCAAGCGCTTCCCGGATATTGTCGATATCATCCTCTGTTCCCGGCATGATGAGATCATTGCCTGCACTGATGCATTTCCACGCGATGCTGCCGCCTGCTTCATTGGTCGTTGACCAGTCTGTCATCACGATCCCCCTGATATCCCACTCATTCCTCAGAACCTGCGTACACAGATCATAACTGTTTGCCGTATGGACTCCATTCACCAGATTAAAGGATGTCATTACGGCGACAGGCCGGCTCATTTTCGCCGCGATCTCGAATCCTTTCAGATAGATCTCCCTCAGTGCGCGTTCCGACAGGATGCTGTCTGATCCGAGCCGGTTCTCCTCCTGATTATTGCAGGCAAAATGCTTGATGGTCGCCCCGGTCCCCGGAACAGACTGTACACCCTGCACAACTGCCGCCGCGATCATTCCGCTTAAAAGCGGATCCTCGGAATAATACTCAAAATTCCGGCCGCACAGAGGATCCCGGTGTATATTCATCCCCGGAGCCAGCCACCAGCCGATCCCGAATTCTCTCATTTCCACGCCGACCGCTTCACCGACCAGCCGAACCAGTCCGGTATCCCATGTCTGGGCAAGGAGTGTTCCCACCGGAAACGAGGTACAGAACTGATAATAGATATCGGCATCCGCGTGCTCCTTCGTCTCCGCGAAGAAACCGCCTTCAAAAGCCGCAAACGGATTATCCGGTATAACCTGCTGATCCGCCCGTGACACCTGATAGCTTTTCTTGATCCTGATCCCGGCAGGACCGTCCGCCATGACCACACCCGGTATTCCGTACCGGTCCATCAGGACAGAGCTCGTCTCCCCGGCAGATCCCGGCACGAGATTTCCCGCGCTTCCGACTACCCCCTGCCTGCTGCCCTGCGCTCTGGAAACTTCGCCCGTCACCATATGGATCAGTTCATCTTCCGTCAGCCGACCGGCGATGTCCTCCACCCTCTGCATGCATTCATCTTCTTCCGCCGGCGTCTCTGCCTGCCGCACGGCATGCAGTACAACGATCTTTTCTTCCGGAAGTACGTCCTCTTCTCTGCGCTGCACCGGTTCTTCCTGCCGCAGTTCATTCAGATTTTCCTGCAGCGGGCAGATATTCCGCGCCGTCTCCGTGACAATATCCGTCTCCACGCGGATCCCTCCGCAAAGTCTGAGACAGTCGGACGCATTGCCGATCCATACACCGTACAGTCCTTTTTCTATGATCCAGCCTGCTTCCTTTTCATAGTAAGAAGCAAGGGCATTGTACGGAAAAGTGATCTCCACTTCTGTCTTTTCACCCGGTTTCAGCAGCCGCGTCTTCGCAAACCCGCACAGCCTGCGCCTTTCATGTTCCTCCCTGTCCTGCGGGCAGCTCACATACACCTGAACAACTTCCCTGCCGCAGTAAACCGCATCCGCATTCTTCACCGCCGCACGGACAGAAATATCTCCGTTTTCCAAAATCCTGACCGGAGAACAGTCCGGAATGATCTCCATTTCCGCATAAGTCAGTCCATAGCCGAACGCGTAAGCCGGCTTTACCTGAAAGGTATCGAAATACCGGTATCCCACGTAAATTCCTTCATGGTACCGCACCTGATCCGCGCTTCCGTCCGTAAAACCATATGTCCGGGCACAGGGATAATCCTCGTAATTCACCGCCCATGTATCCGTCAGCTTCCCGGATGGCTGTACATCGCCCGAGATGATATCCGCCAGTGCGTTTCCTCCTTCCATGCCCGCCTGGGACATATAAAGGATGCTTTTGATCTGCGGGAAATCTTCTGTAAAAGAAAGGTCGATGATCCCGCCCGTATTGATGATCAGGACGACATCTTCATAAATACGGCAGATATCCCGCAGATCCCTGCTTTCTCCTTCCGTCAGATAATAGTCGCCGGACTCCGCGCTCCGGTCGGCCGCCTCCCCTGCGCGCCGGCTGATCACATAGACTGCCGTTTCCGCATCAGATTCCACATCCGGTATCCCCTGAGAGTCCGGTATGCAAAACGGATGGGCGACATAGGAATAAAAAAAGCCGTCCAGATCTTCTGTATCGGCTCCTGCAAGAAGTCCGTCCCGCCAGGCCTCCTTCGCTGTTTTATATTTTCTGTCATATTCGTCCAGCCAGCGGCCTGTCGTAATCCGGAATCCTTTATCCAAAAGTCCTTTTTCTATGGAAACCGTCTCCCGGTCATTTACATCACCGGATCCGATCCCGCCTTTCACCGTCTTTCTGGCTCCGCTTCCATAGAGCGCGATCCTGCAGCCCTTTTCCAGGGGAAGCAGGTGGTCCTGATTTTTCATCAGGACCATCCCTTCTGCAGCAGCCTTTCTGGACACTGCTCTGTTGCGTTTTTCTCTTTCTGATACTGTCTGACTCTTCGTTCCGCTAAACATCCGCTTTTCCTCCGCTTACGGCCTTCTTCTTGATCTGTTCAAAATCCAGCGTTCCGAAACGTTCCCTTAAAGTTTCAAGATTATACAGCGCCTGGGCAGCTACAAGCCCGTTGCAGGTATCGTTATCGTCTCCTTTATTCTTGGCAACTGCACCGGCGAATTCTTTCGCCTCCGTATCCGAAAGCCACAGAGAAGTCAGATACCCCTCGCACTGAATACCCGGCATGGAATATCCGTACATGTTCTGCGGCATGGACAATCCGTAATGCATTCCAAGCGTAACGATCCTGCCCAGCTCCGCCAGTCTTTCATCGCAGCAGTATTCCGCGATCTTCATAAGATCAGGTACAAATTCCGCGAATTCATCATCCACATAACTGCATGCGGGAATCGCATCGCATCCAGCCCAGCCGGTCGTTTTAAATCCGTATTTTCCAAGCAGCGTATCCTCCGCAAATGGAATGTCCCACATATAAGTCCATGAAGCAAGAATCCTTGCAGCATCTCTGGCCCCTGAGAGATAATCCGGATCTTTGATGCATTCATATGCAAGCAGAAGAGAACGCATCGCATACATAACGCCAACCGCATCAATCTTAACTGATTTTTTATGAGTCGTATCATTCAGACCGCCGACATAAAGTACATCTTTCACATATCTTGTACTGATAAAATCCGCCGCTTTCCTGATCGCATCTCTGTATTTTTCATTATGTGTATGTTCATACATAAGTGTCAGGACCTGGATTGGGAAAATACTGCCTGACCCGCATTCGATCTCATTCGTTCCGAACCAGTTCACCGGATCTGTGATCGGATGCTTCTCCATATCATACGCTCTGTTCCAGGATCCGTTCTCATTCTGGATCTCAACCAGCACATCGCAGAAGTCCGCAACCGCTCTCAGCCAGTCTCTGTGAACTTCGCCGCGCTCTGCTTCCTCAAGATAGCACAACATCAGATAATGCATCGCCTCCACCATCGTGCGGACATAGTTTCCTTTTTTGCCCTTCAGATGCTCCGCAGTCTCCATCAAAGCGTCCACAACCTGGTCTCCCAGATAATTCTCAAGTTCTTCACGGCTGTCAGAATACTGAAATGGAAGAAGAACGCCTGTCCACCAATATACAAACTCATCTTTTTCGATATTGTATATTCCGTTTGGCAGTCCGTTTTCTTCGATACAACTCTCGACAAAGAAGCGGATGACTTCCAGTGCCCTGCGGCGGTATTCCTGATCTCCATTCTCTTCATACGCTTTCAGCATGACATAACAGTTCATGATCTGATTGCCTGTAAATCCATATTCAAGAAGATTCCGGTTCCCATACTTTTTCCTCGGTGAAAAATGAATGAAAAATCCCGCCGGATCCCCTTTCTTGTCCGGATAGTCCACATAACTGTTGTAGATCAGTTCCCTGCGGTATTTCATGGCTTCTTCCAAAGTAAACGGAAGCCGGATATCCGGATCCAGAAGCCGGTCCATCTGATACAGAGTCGTATTCCAGGAAGCAGCCGTCAGGCTTCCTGCTTTTCCCATCAGGATCGTATAAGACATGGGGCGGGTCTCTCCGGGTTCAAGCTGCATATATCCCGCCCACTCTGATCCGTCTACATTCAGGCAGAATGAATTTCTCTCGTAAAACGGATAGTCCAGACGGAAGATGAATTCCCCCTCACAACTGTCCGACGGCGCAAACCCGAGAGATCCAATATCAGAATCATATACAAAATGTCTCTTCCGGATCATTTCACGTGTGATCGTTATATCCCTGACCGGCCTGTCCGCACGGATCAGAGCAAGATATGTTCCGCTCTTCACACAGTAACAGGTCTCTGCCAGAAGCGGATTTCTGTCATCTTTATAATCCTGGCTGTACGTACCAAGATAATCATCGCGCCCGTCTCCATCCGTATCATTTTTATTGTAGAAGGCGCCCGGAAACACAAACTGATAATCATCAAAGGACTCCGCTTTCCCATCCGTGCACGCAAAAGATGTATGAAGCCGTACGGCACTTTCTCCACTGATCCAGCGAACTGTACGTTCCAGCCGTACACATGCTTCCTCCTCTGTCCACAGATCGGTCACTTCCATTTCCATTCTGCCCGTATCCTTAATATGGGCCGTACATTTTACGGATCTGTCTGCCCACTCAGCGCTGTCATACCGGGCTTTTATCATACGTCCCCCAAGGATCTGCACAACCACCGGAAATTCAGCCGTCATTTGCAACTGCGTTCCTTCAATCTTCTCCAACACTCTGACGTTCTTCTTTTCATTCGTCCTCAACATTTCAAGTTTCATCTGCGTTTCTCTTTTCTTGTTTTTCTGACCTTTTAAGATTTTTCAAGCGCTTTTCTGGTCATTGTATTTTCTTTTCTGTATAAATAAGGGGGATACCCATAATTTTTCTTGAAAATCTTATTGAAGTAGCTGATACTGGAAAAGCCGGTATCCAAAGCAATATCGCTGACCGCCTTGTCCGTCGTAAGCAGCTGTTTCGCCGCTTCCCTGAGCCTGATATGATTTAAGAATTCTACAAACGTCCGCCCTGTCGCCTTTTTAAATGTCCGGCAAAAATTATATATGCTGATCGACGAAACCCCGGCTGCTTCCTCCAAGGTAATATTCGTGCTGTAATTCTGCTCGATATACATTACAGAACTCTCAACTTTCTTCAGTGCCTGCCGTCTTTCTTCCGGCATCTCCGGAAGGATGATATAGCCGTGTCTGACAAAGTGGGCAAACATTTGCAGAAGATAGGCCTGAATCTGTATTTCATAACCTTTCTTCTTGCTCTCGTATTCTTTATTTATATTCCAGAGCAGTGCATGGATCACATCCAGATTCTCCATGACCCGGAAATGAATTTTTTCTCCCATGTTGCTGAACATCATGTGCGCAAGATACTGATCCTCAGATATCCGTTCCACGTAAGGCATGATGGCGGACAGTTCAAACTGCATGACAAGAAGCCGGTGTGTTTTCGTTATCTTGCTCGTGGCATGATTCTCCTCTGCTCCGATAACTATAACGTCGCCCGGCATGGAATGATAACTTGCAGAGTCTGTTTCAACCAACGTCTCGCCGTCCAGCTGATACAGAACCTCCCAGTAATGATGCCAGTGCAATGGACACGCACGTCTGTCGTATGTCCCAATAGAAAAGGGCAGTGCCTGCTCCGGGATATAGAAATCTTCTAAAAGCAATTCTTTCTTCACCTGTTCCGTCTCCTCCTGAAGTTCGTCTCGCACCACATTTGTCTTGCCGTTCTTTTATAATATGTCTAAATCGTAAAAAAAAATGTGCAGTCATTCAATATTTTTATTGCTGAATAATTGCACATTTTTGCTTCCATTTTTTCTCTAACTTGTAAAAAATTGCAGGGCGGATATGTCAATATACCCGTCTCCCTCAAACATCAGATACAGCGGATGCGTTCCAGACCGCAGACTGCACGCCCCTTTTGCCTCTTTCCATTCATCGGAATCCACTGAAACAGGAATAGAACCGCTTGTAAAATCTGCACATTTCTGCCCGATCTTTATGTTCCCTTTTGCTTTTCCCCGCAATCTCACGGACAGCTGTTCTCCGCCTCTGAAGGAAAAGTACTTATAGCCTATGACTGTTTTATCCCTGACATTTGCTACGTACTGAATAAAGTCGTCCCCCACCCGGGCCGCCTCCTCCGGGTCGATATCCGAAAGATCCTGCGTGATGTAGGGATAATCCATTTTCATCTCCATAGGCAGCGAGACAACCGCGCCTTTACTTCCGGTATGGTGACAGCAGATGCTTGCCGGATAAATCCCCTCTGCTTCCAGCGGTCCGTCGTTCAGTCCGCAGGACGTCACTTCCGCCTGATCAATGCTGCCATCCGGATTGATCTGTATCTTTTCCGCACATCCCTGGCGGCTGAAGTTGGTCCGCGCCGTCTGCCGATGATAGAATACATACCACTGCCCGTTGACCTCCTCGATCCCGCCATGGGTATTTCCCCGGGGATTCACCGTCTCCTCCACGGTCCGTCCGTTTAATCCCACATCTCCGATATCCACCAGCGTTCCTCCGTACCTGTATCCTCCATCCGGCCTGTCGCTGACCGCGTAACACAGTTCCGAACTCTGTACAGAGGAATAGACAAGATAATAGAGCTCTCCTATTTTTCTTATGGAACTGGCTTCAAAGAATTCGTGCCCCTCGTATCCTGTCCCGGCACTTTCCGGAATTCCGGGCAGGAGTCGCACGGGCGGCTCTTTCAGGGTAATCATATCGGCTTCCAGCTTCATGACCTGGGAACCGAACTGCCTGTCTTCTGAACCCATAGGCACATTTCCGGAATACAGATAGATCTCTTCCCCTTCCACGAAGACGCCCGGATCAAACTGCACCATATCACCTGCACCGCTGCCAAGCGGCGTCCCGTCTGCATGGCGCACACGTCCGTAATATTCATAACGGCCTGCCGGAGTGTCACACACGGCTACCCCGATCTCCGGCAGGAAATCCAGGCAGTAGTAGAGATAATATCTGCCGTCCGGACCTCTGGCCACATCCGGCGCCCACATCGCATGGACGCCCCTGGGATTCAGGTCCTCTTCTTTCTGCGGTATTACGCCGCCCATCAACGGCTGTTCCGGGGCATCCTCCGGGATATTCTGATTAACGGGATCCTGATCCTTTCTGTATATGACCCCTTCGTATCTCCAGTCTGTCAGGTCATGGACATCCGCCGAATAGCATACATAATCATTGAGACAGAACGCTGCTGACCCTGCCCTGTCGTGGCTTCCGTAGATGTACAGCCTGCCGTCAAATACATGCGGCTCACCGTCCGGAATGTACTCGTACAATGGCAGATAAGGATTAAAAACCTGCTTTTTCATAATGTATCTCCTTTCTTTTTCTCCTGTACTTTACTTGCTTATCATCTTGGTGTTGACAGCATATCATATACACAGGCCAAACTCAAATCCCCCTGTCAGAATTCCAGACAGTCTATATGCCGGGATATGGTTTTATTCGTATACTGCATCTGGCGCTCGCTGGCAAATGTACATTCCTATTTTACGTGCAAACGCACACTTTTACGTAGTAAAACGCAGTTTGGGACGTAGTAAAATTGAATTTTACTACGTCCCAAACTAACAAACTACAGTTTTTTCACGAACAGTGCCCGTATCGCGTTGAGCACTGCGATAATCATGACGCCCACATCCGCGAAGATTGCGAGCCACATATTGGCGATACCGACTGCTCCGAGCACGAGACAGACGAGTTTGATGCCGATGGCGAACCAGATGTTTTCATATACGATGCGGAGACACTTCCGGGAGATCCGGATCGCTTTCGCAATCTTCCGCGGATCGTCATCCATGAGGACGATGTCCGCCGCTTCGATAGCCGCGTCGGATCCCATGGCGCCCATGGCGATGCCGATGTCCGCCCGGGAGAGGACCGGCGCGTCGTTGATGCCGTCCCCGACGAAGGCGAGTTTTCCTTTATCCGGCTTCTGCGCGAGCAGTTCTTCCACTTTGGATACTTTGTCAGCCGGAAGCAGTTCTGCGTGGACTTCATCGATGCCCAGGTCCGCCGCCACATGCTCCGCCACTTTGCGGGCGTCTCCGGTCAGCATTACGGTTTTCTCCACCCCGGCTTTCCGGATCGCCCGGATTGCTTCTTTTGCGCCCGGCTTCTCGATGTCGGAGATTACGATATGCCCCGCGTACTCCCCGTCGATTGCCATATGAATAATGGTTCCGGCATGATGGCAGTCGATCCACTGTACGCCCAGCCGCTTCATTAGTTTCGCGTTTCCGGCCGCCACACTTATGCCGTCCACTTTCGCCATGACGCCGTTCCCGCTGATCTCCTGAATATCCGTCACACGGCTCCGGTCGATCTCTTTGCCGTACGCCCGCTGCAGGCTCCTGCTGATGGGGTGCGAAGAAGCACTCTCCGCCAATGCCGCGTACTCGAGCAATCTTTCCTCTTCCATCTTATTATGATGGACTGCGTTGACTTCAAACACACCCTGGGTCAGAGTACCGGTCTTGTCAAACACCACATATTTTGTCTGTGACAGGATCTCCAGATAATTGGAGCCTTTCACAAGGACACCTGCGTTGCTGGCTCCGCCGATCCCCGCGAAGAAGCTTAATGGGATGCTGATGACCAGCGCGCACGGACAGCTGATGACAAGGAAGGTCAGCGCCCGGTAGATCCAGGTGCCCCAGTCCGCGGCAATCCCCATGCCGAACATGCGCACCAGAGGCGGCAGCACCGCAAGGGCAATGGCGCTGTAGACGACCGCAGGTGTATAGATCCGGGCAAATCTTGTGATAAATGCCTCGGATTTTGACTTCCTTGAGCTGGCATTCTCCACCAGGTCCAGGATCTTCGAGACAGTGGAGTCCCCGAATTCTTTCGTAGTCCGGATCTTCAGGACGCCGGTCATATTGATGCATCCGCTGATGATCTCATCGCCCCCTTTCGCATCGCGGGGCAGGCTCTCCCCGGTCAGCGCGCTTGTATTGAGGGTGGAACTGCCCTCGACGATCACGCCGTCGATGGGCACTTTCTCGCCCGGCTGCACAACGATCACCGAGCCCGGTTCCACTTCATCCGGGTCCACCTGGCTGAGTTTCCCGTCCGCTTCTACATTCGCGTAATCCGGCCGGATATCCATCAGGTCGCTGATATTCCGGCGGCTCTTCCCCACGGCGTAGCTCTGGAACCACTCGCCCACCTGGTAGAACAGCATTACGGCAATGGCCTCCACGTAGTCGCCCGCCTCATGCTCAACGACCTCGCTGTAAATGGCGAGGACAATGGCGCCGAGGGTGGCGATGGCCATCAGAAGGCTCTCGTCAAAAGGCTGCCGGTTCCTGATCCCCTTGAATGCCTTGACCAGGATGTCGTAACCGATCACCACATAAGGGATCAGATACAGGACGAACCGGACCAGGCCGGTGACCGGCAGGAAATTGAAGCCGATCAGCATGGCCGCGGACAGAAGGATCCGGATCAGCATTTTCTTCTGCTTCTTATTCATGTCTTATTCCTCTTTTCAATAACGGTCTGAAAATCATATCCTACAGAAATATCTCACAGTCGTCTTCCACTTTCTTGCAGTTTTTGCGCACTTCCTGCATGACGGTTTTCGCATCCTGTCCTTCTTCAAACTCCACACTCATCTTCAGCGTCATGAAGTTCACCACCGCATCTTTCACGCCGGCCGTATCCTTCGCCGCCTGCTCCATTTTATTTGCACAGTTCGCGCAGTCCACATCAATCTTATACGTCTTTTTCATCTTATCTTTCTCCTTTTTGTTTTTATGATTAAATAATTGTTTAATCGTTGACTATAATGTACTTCCTGCGCTATAATAAGTCAAGTACTTAAAGATGTTTACTTCCGTTCGGGAGAAATATAATTCTGATTGGAGCAATCTGTATGAATAAAATGAATGAAATAACGCTGCCCCACGACCACGGGCATCATAATGAAGAAAAGATATGGAAACACCTGCCGGCGGAGGCGGAGATCTCCGGCGTGTCCGAAGCCATGCGGCAGCTGGGCGATCCAAGCCGGCTTCGCATCTTCTGGCTGCTCTGCCACTGCGAGGAATGCGTAGTCAACATTGCTGCCATCGTCAGTATGAGCAGCCCTGCCGTCTCCCATCATCTGCGCATCTTAAAGAGCAGCGGACTCATCGTCAGCCGCCGCGAAGGGAAAGAAATGTATTATAAGACAGCGGATACGGAACTGGCACAGATGCTGCACCACATGATCGAGAAACTGGGCCGGATCACCTGCCCGGAAGACGAGGCAGCTGAAACAGGAGATACTGCGGATCATACAAATGAAAAGAATGCCGCCCCGGACGGCTGTGAAGCCGTGATCCGGAAGATCCATGACCGCCTGACGGAAGATCCGGGGAAACGCTACACGATCGATGAACTGGCAAGAGAATACCTGATCAACACCGCCGCCCTGAAAAGCACTTTCAAGGCGGTATACGGCATGCCCGTGGCTTCCTATATGAAACAGTACCGCATGAAAGAAGCGGCGAAAATGCTGCAGGAGACGGATCAGAGCATCGCGGATATCGCCCGGAGCGTCGGGTATGAGAGCCAGAGCAAATTTTCAGCGGCATTTAAGGACATCATGAAAACACTGCCCACGGATTACCGCAGGAACTGTTACAAATAAATGATTTATTGATTTTACCAAAAGTTTACACGGATAAAACCTGCTGTTTCCCTGCGGCCGTTATAATATTTCTTACATAAAAGAAGTTACAAATGGAGGTTTTCAATATGTTATTGTATATCCTGATCCCATTTCTGCTCGGACTTCTCTTTGCATACCTTACCGTTACCGGATTCCGCCGGTTCGCAGAATGGGCGACTGCCGCCCGTCTGAATGCGAAAATAAGCGCCGTTCAGTACACGACGCCTGTGATCAGGGCAAATATCATCGAAGATGCTTCCTCTTCCGCAAAAGTCACATTTGAATTCGATTATCAAGGGCAGCTGTGCCGCAAAGTGAAAATCTACAAAGGCATCATCGACTCTCCGCGCCTGAATGAAACGGTTCCTGTATTCTACCGCCCGGTGAGCGGCAGCTGGATCCCCCGCAGAGAAGTCACATACTGGTGGATCTTGTTTTCCATCGTTGCTCTGATCAGCTTCGCGGTTGCAGGAATATTTTTAGTCAAAGGCCGGCAAGTCCTGGTCGGTATTTCCGATTATCATGTAGACCACCCAAATGTATACGGAAATCTCCTCTACATCACCGCCGGATTTCTTATGTTCACAGCCGGCGTGCTCTGTATCCGTTTCATGCTGCCCATGTGCCTGCAGCCGCTGTTCCGTCCCCTGATCACTGCCGTGAAATACATGGCCGGCCGGTATCAGGAGACAGATGCTCACTTCGCCGGAATGATACGTAAAGAGGTCACCGACGAAGAAACAGACTACTTCCCACTGTTTGTTTTTCCATATCAGTGTCCGGAAAGATCCGCCCAGTGGTATTCAGCTAAAGATGTAGGCAGAAAGAAATACCAGGTCGGTGAACCATGCCTGCTGTATCAGGATACAAAAACCGGGACATTTGCATTAAAGCCTGACTTTTCAGACATGTCCCGGTTCATTTTCTCCATCCTTCCTCTGATGCTGGCGGCCGCATTCATCCTGTCTCTCCTCGGACTTGGCCTGGGACTCGCATGGATGGGGGCATCCGGATTCTGAATTAATTAGAGTAAATTCATAGGACTTCTTCTTTATCAAAAATACCAGGAACTCTTTCTCTCTGGCACTCAGATAAGAAAAGCAGCTTTCCAGTTCCTCCTCTTCAAATGCTTTCGATAATTCACATACCTTTTTCGAATACAGACTCATCATTTTCAGGAAGTGCATAATATTCTTCCGGAGAACCGATCCCACTAAAATTACACTATTTTTTCACTATTTTTCACTATTTCTCACAAATGATATTAGCGTCAGTGTACAAGGGGACAATAGGGTTGCCCCTTGCACACTGACGCTATATTTATTTTTTCTTCATCCGCACCGCCATATACGGTTTCTCCGGCATATCGACCCGGATCTCCCCGGAAAATGTCCCCGGTAGTTTTGTCACAGTCATATCCCACGTATCGATCAGCTCGATCTCATAGGTTTTGTCCTCCGGCAGCGCGAATGTCCGGTACAGCGGTTTAAAGAATCCAAAATAATACATGAACCACGAATCATCCGGAGTGCACATGCAGGGGACATCCCAGTTCCGCTCATGATTTTCCTCCGTAACTTTCAGCGGCGCGTCAGTTCTTCCCCGCTGATATTGCCCCAGCCCAGATTGATGTTTCCTTCATACGCACACTCATCCACCACGATCGGTTTGTGGTAAATCTCACGCCACTCCGTCACAGATTCTGATGTCTTATACACGTCCACACGCTGCACACTCACATGCGTGATCCACGGACGATTATAATCATAAAATTCTATACAGTTATGGATCGACCGCAGATGTCCGTAGACATCCCTGCCCATGCCCCCCCTGGCATAAAGTTCCCAGTCTTCAACAGACTTCCACGGAAGAAGATCATACTCATTGGCCAGGGACCACCAGACATTTTTGAAATGGCAGAGCCGGTCCACAGCGTATTTCAGATAAAATACATCCTCCACTTCGTCCTCTTTGATCCTGACCGTCATCGGCACCGGTGAGAGCTGGATATTGAACTTCTCCAGCAGTTCGTCAGGTATGTAAACGGGATGCGGAACCGTCGTGTCCGACACTCCGTTTTTTGAGCAGGTATCCGAAGGACTTGCCGGCGAATGCCGGAAACAAAATTACAGTCTGAAGGTCACTTATGTCTTTGAAGAAGGCTCGTCTGTGGAACAACAGATCCGAGATCTGCGCGTATCGGACTGTGCCGGCATCGTCCTGCTCGGGACAGAAATGGACGCCGGGGACCTCCGCCCCTTTCTGGATCTGCCCTTTCCGGTCGTCCTGCTGGACGCATACTTTGATACGGTATCCTGCAACTGTGTGCTGATCAATAATATCCAGGGCGCATATCTGGCCGGGATGAGCCTGATCCACACTTACAGAGCGCAGCCCGGGTATCTTCAGTCCGCCTATCAGATCAGCAACTTTGCAGAACGCTCCTCCGGTTTCTACAAAGCCGTCCGCTCCTGTGGAATGTCGGCTTCAAAATGCCCGCTCCATCTGCTGATCCCCTCCATCGAAGGCGCATATGCCAATATGAAGGAACTAATCAAAGCAAAGGAAGAACTGGCCCGCTGCTATTTTGCCGACAATGACCTGATCGCCATCGGAGCGGTCAAGGCAATAAAAGAAGCCGGTTACCGCATCCCTGAGGATATTGCAGTCATCGGCTTCGATAATATTCCTTTTTCTTCTGTCTTTGAACCCTCTCTGTCCACGGTCAATGTAGAGAAACAGTACATGGGCGCGGCAGCCGTTCAGCGGCTGATCTCTCTCATCCGTGATCCCGGACAGCCACCGGTAAAAACAGAGATCAACACCTCGCTGATCCGTCGGAACAGCGGATAAGGCCTGCTCCATAGGATTGCCCTATCTCCTCCGGTAATGTCTCCCTGGCGGCTGTTTCCTGTACTGCCGTCTCCTGCGGATTGCTCTGCGTCTCTTTGCCCTTATATAACGGACTCTCAGGATCAGTGCGCACAGGGCAGCCAGCACGATCGCAGCTGCGATCGCCACAGGCGCCAGCCAGTCCGGGATCTGAATCCCGCTCCCACTGTCTTCATCTTTTTCAGTGCCGCCGTCCCCCGGCTTTTCAGACACCTCCATCCGGGTCGTGTAACCCGTCGCCTCTTCTACATATTCCGGTGTAAGCGTCACATCTGTGCTTCCCACATTCTGTCCTTCATAATAAAATGTGATCCGTCCGGACGCTTCCGCTTCATCCGCAACAGTGATCTGATGCTCCAGTGAAGAAAATTCAATGCCTGACGGAAGAAGTACATATGCATTGTTATCTGTATAAGAACGGACCTCTTCCGGCTTCTCCTGTTCTTTCAGCATGACCTTGGAGAAATTCTGGAACACATAATCAAACATTGCCCGCGTATCATCGTAGACATTCCCGTTATCTCTAAGTATAACCGCAGCCAGCCGCAGTGTCCCGTTGTCCGCCATCGTCACCAGCGTTGTTCTTGAATCATCCGTATAACCGGTCTTTCCGCCTGTACAGTACTCATAATATCTGGAATGATTCGGCCAGAGCATCTTATGATTCTGCTGGACCGCCCTTGTCTCTGCCGTCAGATTCGTCGATCCGATCGTATAATTTAAGGTCTGCGTAACCGTGCGGAATTCCTCATATTTGTACAGTTCCGAAGCGATCAGCGCCATATCGTGGGCCGTTGTGTAATGCAGGTCATCGTGGAGTCCGTTGGCATTAACCCAGTGTGACCCGGTACAGCCAAGTTCCGCCGCACGGTCATTCATTTTCTGTATAAATCCATCGTATCCGATGCCCATCTTATTTCCCACGCTCTCGGCAATGGCATACGCAACCTCATTCCCTGACGCGAGAAGCATACCGTACATGGCATCGTTCAGACTCAGAATCTCCCCCGGCTTCATGCCGATGCTGGCATAATCCCAGCGCAGGATGTCGATGCTGGCCTGGGAGAATTCGATCTCATCATCTATTCCGGCATTCTCAAGCGCTACGAGCGCGGTCATCAGTTTGGTAATGCTGGCGGGATAATGTTTATCATCAACCCTCTTTCCATACAGTACAGCGCCGCTGTCCATATCCATGACGATCGCAGCGCATCCGTATACCTGCGGACCCTGCGGCCATCCTTCGAGACTGTTGGTCTCCGGCAGTATATTGTATGCAGCCTGAAGCGCCTCCTCGTAGGTCAGTCCTTCGATGCCGGCTTCCGCATCCGGATTGATCGGAGCCGGCTCTGCCTGCTGTGTATTTTCTTCTTCGGACTGCACTGTCTGCTCTGTCGGCTCGGCATACACAGAACCGGCCGGAGCGAGGAGCGCCGCAGCCGCGACCAGAGCTGCAAACGCCCGTTTCAGAACTGATTTCATCTCGTTCCTCCGACAAAAAAACGTAAACTTTATCTCATTATAGTAAATTCAGGGATTTGCTGCAAGGACTAGTTTAAATTGGATGAATCAATCGAATAAAAAACAATTAATTGTTATACAACGCAAATCGCGCCCTTTTTCTCTAATATGATATTAAAATTTTCTTTTACGCACAATCTGTAATCATTTAACATTTTCAATACTTCTCTATAATACTGATCAATTGTATCTGGAGGAAATCCTAACATACTGAAAACAAAATGAAGATCTTTTTTGGAAATTTGATCGGCCTGTTCAGTTATTTTTTTGTTGTACATATTTGTGACTAATCCATTTTCCACTCCCAAAAACATACAGGATAACGTCACAAGTTCTTCATCAGACAACATTCCATTTATAATCTTGAGACTTTTCCTGATAAATATCTTCTGCCTTTCCAATGTATAGTCAGTTAATTTCGTAT